>CAJATL010000110.1 GCA_903944895.1 uncultured Bacteroidota bacterium | reverse complement strand
CAGAGTTTTGGCATCGGCAACCGATTCGAACTGTTCGCGAACCTTGTAAATCCAGTCGTAGGCTATAATTGACCTGCCTTCACTTTTAAAATGGAAAACCGGTTTTTCGTTAATCTTCTCCTTTTCAACTTCAAAGCTTACTTTTCCAGCTTCAACCCACACAAAATGCCAGTTGTAATAAACGTCGTAAGTAATTTTCTCGCCTGCAACAAAAGGGATTTCAAGATTCTGTGAAATCGTGGTTTTGGAGCAAAAAGCCAAAACAAGCAGGCAAAAAATCCTTATCAACAAATTCATAGATTTACTTTTTCCGAAATTCAAAGCGAGAATAAGTTAAAATCCAAAGGTAGCTAAAACGTTTTATCCAAATATAAAAATGGCTGATTTGGACGGTTGCTGAACCTTTTTGGCTCCGGAATGCCGGTCAGGAATTTAATTTTTCATGATTATTTGGAAGGAGCAAAAACTACTTCCCTCTTCCCTGCAAAATAATCAGGATGGTGTAAGCCATAATTTTGAAATCCATGGCCAGCGACATATTTTCGACGTACAAAATATCGTATTTCAGGCGCTGGATCATCTCATCAACATTGGAGGCATAACCAAATTTGACCTGTCCCCAGGAAGTAATTCCGGGTTTTACCCGCTGAAGTAAACGATAATGTGGCGCCTGCTTAACGATAAGATCAATAAAAAACTGCCTCTCGGGACGTGGACCAACCAACGACATATCGCCGATGAGTACCGTGTAAAACTGCGGCGTTTCGTCGAGACGAAGCCTTCGCAGCATTTTGCCAAAAGGTGTAATCCGGCTGTCGGTGGACGACGAAAGCTGAGGTTTGCCCTGCTCCGCTCCTACATACATCGACCTGAACTTATGAATTTTGAAAGGTTTTCCGCGTAAGCCAATCCTTTCCTGCGTGTAAAAAACCGGCCCTTTCGAGGAAAGTTTTACTCCAATAGCCAGAAAAATATAAACAGGAATCAACAAAATCATCGAAACCACCGAAACTACAACATCAATCAGTCTTTTGAGTGATTCCTGCCAGGCTGGCATCAAATCGGGAGATATCTGGATGAGTGGCTCCGAAAAAATTGAAGTGGTTTTAACTGATCCCATCAGGTAATCCTGCATGAGCGGATTAATTTTTATCACGACATCGGTATCTTCGATTTCGCCAATAATTGCTTCAACAAGTTCATTTTCGGAGCGCTCGATGGCAATTACGATTTCTTCGACATTGTTGGCGATAACCAAATCGTGTAAATTCTCAAGGGTGCCCAAATGTTTCAAATGTTTTGAAAGTGGAAATTCGCTGTATTCTTTAACATTTATAAATCCAATAAACTTGTTGCCCGAAGAAGGTTTTTGTGTGTCGAGATCCTGAAAAATCTTCACAGCATTTTGGTTACTTCCAACAATAATGGTGTTAAATCCAATGATTTTCCTGTGAATTTTCTTTACAGTGCGCGTTGTGATGATCAACCGAAAAGTGAACGTGATGATAAACTGAATTCCTAAAAGTATCAGAAAAGATTGATAATAAGATTTGTACGAAATAACAACGTCATCCAGGATAAGTGTAAAAAATATGATGGTGACGCCGATAAATGTAGTAGAGAAAGTTTGTGAAAGTTCCTTGATTCTTGATTTCCGGTAGATTTTGCGATAGGAACCGGCGATGATGTAAAGAATGATCCAAAACAAAGGAATGACCAGCATTCCCAGATAAAATTTAGGGTCAATTAAAACCTCATGTAATTGATAAACGATTTCCGGCTTGACTGTATATTTGCGGTACACGAAAAAGAGCATCCACGTAATTACTGCCGAAAACCAATCCGCAAATACATATTTCGCCTGTTGCAGGGTTTTATTCATTAATAATTTTTCCGGTAAATGAGTTTAATATTATCAATCAGAATTTCAGCCTCTGTAACATCGGTTTGAAGTACAGCTCCAAAAAATATTTTAAAATCGATAACATCATCAGATGTCTGCCATAACTTATTGGTAAGATTGATGTAAATTTTGTTCCATTCATCTTTTGGGTTAAGATAAATGAGAGGGTCCTGAATGATCTGAGAGGCTGTTTGTGCAAAAATCCCAACGGTAAACATGTTGTTGGTTTTGTAATTCATTTCGAGCACCACGGGCGTGCCATCAGTTGGAAGTTCGAAGGCTTCAAAAGAGGCGCCTTCGTACAAATCATGGTCTTCGTCAAGAATAATCCTGCCTGAATGTGAACCTTCGAAAGTGAGGTCCGTTCCTGAAGGAGTCAAAACCATGTCGGCTTTGCTTTTACTGGTTGTATCAACCGAAATCGAAACTCCTTCAAAATCTTCCATCCAGACAAAAGTCACCGTTTCCCAATACGTGGTAGTTCCTGAAACCTGAATAATGCTGTCGGGAACGAAATTAAAATTTTCGATGATGATGGGCTTGTAAAAGGGATTTGGAATTCGTGTAGCAGAAATCCCGTTAATTTTAATGCCGGCTTCGAGCCTCAAAGTGCCGATGCCTTCTTTTAAAATTGGGATAATTGCAGGTTTCTCGCTGATCTCGAAAGCGCCGATTGATTGATCGTCAACATAAACCCAGACATCGGTAATTTTTTGAGAATCTGTTCCCTGGATCGAATAATCGGTCTGCAAATCCAGGGTAGTGACTTCGATAAACGAAGGGATTCCGGGTTTGAGATCATTTTTCTGGCATGATGCCAAAAATCCAAAAATGAGCAATGCTGTTAAAGATAATATTCTGAAATCCCCTCTGACCATTTACTTCAGCGCTAAAAATGAAAAAACTGAACGAAAATCTACTGGCTATATTGCCCGGAAACGATCACGAAATCTTCTCCAAAATTTTGTAAGCAACATCAAGTGCCTGATATCCATCGTTGATTGTAACGGCAGGTGTGCCATCGTTAAGAATAACATGAGCGAAGGTCTCCAACTCAGTTTTTATCGCATTGATGGGCTTAATTTCGGGTTTCTCGATGAGTATCTCCTTCATCCCTTTTCCTTCGCCAAGATTCAAAACCAGCGAAAACGGGTTGTCTGGCTCTTTGTCGATGTCCTGCATGCGAACAATTTCGATATCCTTTTCCAGGAAATCCACCGAGATATAGGCGTCGCGCTGGAAAAACCGCGATTTGCGCATGTTTTTCAGCGAAAGCCTGCTTGCTGTAAGATTAGCAACACAACCGTTATCAAATTCGATGCGGGCGTTGGCAATGTCGTGCGTATCGCTAACGATGCAAACTCCGCTGGCGCTGATTTTTCTTACGGGCGAATTTACCACGCTCAGCACGATGTCGATATCATGAATCATGAGATCGAGAACTACAGGAACGTCGGTACCACGCGGGTTAAAAAGCGCGAGCCGGTGTGTTTCGATAAACATGGGATCGTTGATAAATGGCTGCGCCGCAATAAATGCCGGATTAAACCGCTCAACATGGCCAACCTGAACTTTGGCATTGGCTTCGTCAGCAATTTTTATCAGTTCCTGTGCTTCTTTGGGAGTGGTAACGATGGGCTTTTCGATAAAGACGTGTTTCGATTTTTTTAAAGCCTGCGATGCACATAAAAAATGAGAAACTGTCGGGGTTACGATGTCAACCACTTCAACGGCATCGATGATTTCGTCAAGGGAATCGAATCTTTTTAGCCCAAACTCTTTTTCGACTTTTAGAGCTGTTTCTTCGTTAGGATCATAAAATCCAACAAGTTCAAAATCACTAATTTCACGAATACATCTGATATGAATTTTCCCAAGGTGCCCGGCACCTAAAACGCCAATTTTGAGCATATTTTTAATTTTTTGCAAATGTAAAGGATTTTTATACTTACCGAATTTATTAATTTCGCCAAAAATCAATATTTAAGGGGAAACCACAACACTTCAGCAAATCAGGATGATAGACAATTACAGACATCAGGGACTAAGAAATAAACTGGTAGAAAGCCTCAGAAACAGCAAAATAACCGACGAACGTGTACTCGAAGCCATTCGTAAAGTACCGAGACATTTTTTCATGGATTCGTCGTTTCTCGAGTTTGCCTATGAAGATAAAGCCTTCCCCATTGGTTCGGGACAAACCATTTCGCAGCCTTACACCGTAGCTTTTCAAACCGAACTGCTTGAAGTTGCAAAAGACCAGAAAATCCTCGAAATCGGCACCGGATCAGGCTATCAGGCATGCATCCTGCTCGAGTTAGGTGCAAAAGTTTTTACCCTCGAAAGGCAGATAAATTTGTACAAAAGAGTGAAAACATTTTTTGAGAAACACCATTACCAGGCACGTGTGTTTCATCGCGATGGTTACGAGGGCCTTTCCAGCTTCGCTCCTTTCGACAGAATTCTTATTACGGCTGCCATTCCGCAGATTCCTGATTCGTTAAAGGCGCAGTTAAAAACAGGCGGGATATTGGTGGCTCCTGTGGGCAAAAGCGGCCTTCAACTCATGTTGAAAATGAGGAAAATCTCAGAAACCGAATTTACTCAAGAATTTCACGGAGGATTTGTATTTGTACCCATGCTGCCGGGCACAGCAAATGATTGATCCTAACCTGGATAAACCACAAAAGACAAAAAACAAAAAACATCAATTTCTAAAATAACACACTAATCGTACCTCACCACTTTTGTAACGCCTTTGATGCTCAACAATTTCTTTTTTAAAAAGGTAAGATGGTCCACATCATGCACCTGAACTTTAATCACACCAACAAATCCAGTATTTTCGGATTTAAAATTCAGATCTTTCATGTTAACCTTTAAATCGTCCGAAATCACTTTTGTGATGTCACTCACCAAACCCATGCGATCGGAGCCAAGAATTTTAAGATTGGTAATAAAATACTTCATATTCTGGGTTTCCTTCCAGCGTGCTTTCATCACCCGGTAAGGATATCTTTTTTTCATCTGAAGCGCGTTCGGACAGTCGCTGCGATGGATTTTTATTCCCTGTTTCACCGTCACAAAGCCAAAAATTGAATCGCCGGCAATAGGGTTGCAGCATTTCGAAAGTGAATAATTGAGGTTTGATACTCCGGCATCGATCATGATGTAACCTTCGTCTTTGCCTGACTGACTTTCGATGCGCTCGCCTGCTATCTCGTGTTCGCTCCTGGCCTCAAAAGGTTTTTCATCAACTTCCTCAACCAAATTAAACGAATGTTTGATTTCCTGCAGATCCACTTTTCCGGTTGCAACACTAAAATAGAGGTCTATCGGCTTTTTAAAACCAAATTCTTTTACAACTTTGGTAATGTTACGGTCGTTAAAATCGATTTTCCAGTTCTTAAATTTCCGCATCAGGGTTTCCTTGCCGGCTTCAGCTTCCTTGAATTTTTCTTCACGAATCGACCTGTTTATGCGGGCTTTGGCTTTGGAAGTCATCACAAAATTCAGCCAGTCAAGATTAGGTTTCTGACTTTTGGAGGTGATGATTTCAACCCTGTCGCCATTACTGAGCTTATGCCGGATGGGAAATACCTTGCCGCTGATTTTTCCTCCGGTGCATTTCGAACCGATGTCGGTGTGGATATCGAAGGCAAAATCGAGGATTGTTGAGCCGGCGCTGAGTTCATGCAAATCGCCTTTTGGCGTAAAAACATAAATTTTCTCTGACTGCTGACTTATTTTTGAGGTCGTCCCATCATCTAATTGCTTCGCTCCGATGGTGTCGAGCACATTTCTGACCTCAACCATCCACTCGGCAATACTTTTCCCGTACGCCGATTCCTTATAGCGCCAATGGGCTGCATCGCCCCTTTCGGCTACATCATCCATTCGCTGTGTCCTGATCTGAACTTCTACCCAGCGATTTTCAGGGCCTAAAACGGTGGTATGCAGACTTTCGTAACCACTGTTTTTTGGTGTGGTAATCCAATCGCGGAAACGCTTTGGATTGGGTTGATAAATATTTGTAATTACCGAATAAGCCTGCCAGCAAGCGGTTTTTTCGCGATTTCGGAGTTCATTAAACCGGGTCTTATCTAATGTGAATTTGTGGATACGATCCTGCTTGTTATTCTTTCCGGCATTATTTTCCTCTTCATCAGCCACCTCGGATTTTGCTTGTTTTAGCTGCTTTTTATCAACCTCAGCTTTTTCTTCCTTGTTCTTTTTATGCTTTTTCTCGATTCCCGGGTCACCTTCATTTTCGAGCCTTTCCTGGAATTCCTCAATAAATTGTATGTCATCATTTGAGATAACGTCCTGAAGTATGACTCGAATGGCGAAAAGATCGTAAACCTGCTCAAAGGGAACAGCCTGGGTATCCATTTTCTTTTTGATGGAGTTTATTGACTTGGCGCGACTCTTAATCTCAAACCTGATGCCCTCCTCGATCAGTTTTTTCTTGATTGGCTGCGCAAACCCGTTGATGTAGGCTTCTTGTTGCTTTTTTGTTTCCTGAAGTTTGTAATTTATCTGGTTATAAGCCTCCTGGTTTGACCATTTCATGGCGAGATCTTCAAACTCAGCTTTAATCTGGTACATGCCTAACCGGTGGGCAATGGGGGTGTAAAGAAATATCACGTCGTTTAAAAACTGGTTTTGCAATTCAGCGGGCAGATGCCTGAAAACCCGCATGTCATAAAGCCGATGCGCCATTTTGATGAAGATAATGCGCAAATCGTTGATCATACTCATGAACAACTTCCTAAAGTTTTCGGATTGCAGACTGATTTTCTCAGAGTGAAAAGTGGAAACCTTTTTAAAGCCTCTGATAATGTCTGAAACATCTTTACCGAAATGTTGCTCAACTTCATCAAGATTTTCATCCGGTGAATCGATCACATCATGCAGAAGTGCAGCAATAACAGAGTTTGCTCGCATGCCTATTTCTTTCGCGACAATTAGTGCAACCGACAAGCAGTGAAAAATCTGCGTTTCACCTGATTCTTTAAGTTTGTCGCCGTAAATTTTTTTGGCAAAATCGTAGGCTTCCCGTAACTTTAAAAGTTCAACCTCTGAGCTTTGCTTTAAAGCCTGCTCCAATTCGGTGAATTTGTTTTCGTGCCTGGATTTTGAATATTGTTCTGATTCCTGGATCATTAAAATATCGTGTATTACTTAATTAACGTGAACCTTGATAAATTTCAAAGATGCTATTTATCGGTCAATAATCAAAGATAATTATTTGTTGCACTTTTTGCAAATGGTAACAAATGTTATTGGATCTTTGTTTTTGAAGATGATAAAGATTCGTAAACCAATGATTAAAAGAATATTCTCCTGTGATGAAATCCTGACAGTGAGCTTATTCTCAGAAAAAAGGCCATTCCGGATTGGAACAGCCTTTTAAAAATTATCAGAAATTATCTATTTTTTCTGATTATCTTTTCCTGATTCCTTTCGTTGCTGGTCTAGCGGATTCGAAAGTGATTCTCTCATTTTTGTATCGGCTTTGATATTCTCAAACTTATAGTAATCCATGATGCCTAAATTCCCCGATCTGAAGGCTTCGGCAATGGCTTTTGGAATTTCGGCTTCTGCCTGAATAACATTCGCACGGGCTTCCTGTGCTTTTGCTTTCATTTCCTGCTCCAACGCAACTGCCATAGCACGGCGTTCTTCAGCCTTGGCCTGGGCAATATTTTTGTCGGCATTCGCCTGGTCCATTTGTAAAACGGCTCCAATGTTTTTACCCACGTCAATGTCGGCAATGTCAATCGAAAGAATTTCGAAAGCTGTACCCGAATCGAGGCCTTTGCTCAAAACAACTTTTGAAATCGAATCAGGGTTTTCGAGAACAGATTTATGAGAAACTGCTGACCCGATCGCCGAAACAACGCCCTCTCCTACCCTGGCAATAATGGTATCTTCGCCGGCGCCGCCTACCAATTGCCTTACATTTGTTCGCACGGTAACCCTGGCTTTTGCAATGAGCTGAATTCCATCTTTTGCAACTGCAGCAACCGGTGGAGTGTTTATTACTTTTGGAATAACCGACATCTGAACGGCTTCAAAAACATCACGACCAGCAAGGTCGATGGCGGTTGCGAGTTTAAAGTCAAGATCCATATTAGCTTTATCAGCCGAAATTAAAGCGCTGATAACCGATTTGATTCGTCCTCCTGCCAGATAATGGGCTTCAAGGTCGTTCCTGTTAAGTTTTAATCCTGCCTTTGTAGCAGCAATTAAACTGTTAACAATAATTGCTGGTGGGATTTTCCGCCAGCGCATCAGCACAAGCTGAAGCAATGAAATTCTTACTCCGGAAACAAGTGCCGAAAACCATAATCCAACCGGGATAAAATAGAAAATTATCCAAAGGCCAAAAAGACTCGCGACACCGATAACGATAATCACCAAAACATTAGGTTCCATAAATTTTTACTTTTTAATTTTTACAAAAATTTTATTATGTTCGATTTTAACAACTTCAATTTCATTTTCGGGATCGATAAATTCGCCCGAGGAACAAACTTCAAAATATTGATCGTTTATGAGAGCTTTACCTGTAGGTACAATCCGTGAACTGGATATTCCAACATCACCGACTTTAATCGACCCTTCCGGGATAATATTGGCCCTTCCGTCGATATTTGATTTAAGCATGACTTTATCCCAGGTCTTCGATCGGAGTGCAAACCTTAAACCCACCAAGGTCAATATTAAAGTTCCTCCAAGGACAAGATGCCCTGAAGTAGAACCATAAACAACGTAGGTTTGCCAAATTGCTACAATCATCAGCACGAAACCTACAATTCCCACCACTGTTGTTCCAGGAATTACAACAACTTCAAGGATGAGAAAGAGTAATCCTACAAGTATCAGAATAATAATTATTGTCCAGGTCATTTATGAATGATTTATTGGTTAATTCGAATAGATAAAACACTGCTATTTAAGTTCGTACTATGAATTACTAATTTAAAAAATAGAGATATTGCGTTCTGTTTAGCTGATTGAAACGGTAAGTCCCCGAAACGACATTTCTTCGCCTATTGGTTTAAGTTCATATAAATCGCCTGATTTCACCGAGCATTTACCTTTAAAATGAACAATCAGTGCGCATTGTTCAGCGCTGATAGGGTCATGGTTACAAAGTTCGATCAGCGTATCAATAACAAAATCGAAGGTGTTTACATCGTCATTATAAAGAATAAGTTCATGTAAATCAACTAATTCTTCCTCTGAAAAATTTAAAGATTTAGGTTTTTCCTTAACCATTTTACAATTATTTTTTAGTGCAACAATATTAGCTAAATTTTTGCAATTATGCTTAAATACAATTCATTATTTCGATCTTCGCTTCAAATATTACTTTTGCACCAGGTAAAATAATATGAAAAATTTCGTTGATTTTATTGCCCGGACTGCTCAAAAACTTAAGGAACCATTGCCAGGTGAAATAGCCCAACTAAAACTTGAGCCTTCAACCCGAAGGAGTTATGAACTTAATCCCAAACTATTAAGCCCTAAACTTAGCAGTGTACTCATCCTGTTTTTCCCTGAAGGTGATAAAACCAAACTTACCTTAATTCAGCGACCCGAATATGATGGTGTTCATGGAGGCCAGATTGCTTTTCCTGGTGGAAAAATGGAAGAAATCGACAAATCCCTCATGGATACTGCGCTGCGTGAATGCTATGAAGAAATTGGCGTTGAGCCTAATAAAATAAAAATTATCGGCAAACTTAGCCAGCTTTACATTCCACCAAGCAATTATTTAGTTGAACCTTTTGTTGGTTACACCGATTTTAAACCTGATTTTTGTGCTGATCCTGCTGAAGTTAGCGAAATACTTTTTATCGAT
>CAJATL010000109.1 GCA_903944895.1 uncultured Bacteroidota bacterium | reverse complement strand
CTCTGCCTGTTGACGAATCAAGTACTTTTCCAGCATCATCGGTTAATGTGTAATGAATGCTGACAACTTTGTCCTTTTTAATTTGCATGTTAAATTATTGATTATGTTAATGTTAAATCGGATTTTATAAAACACTTAAGAATTTGAGCTAAAAAATGATGTGTGTTTATCTGAAGTTTAAGATAAGATTTTGATGATGAAATTTTTCAATTTTCGCGCGGCAAAGATCATATTTTTTATCGAAAGCCAAAATCCTGCCCGCTTTTTTCGACACTTTCAGCCATGGATTTTAGAATTTTTATATTTCGGACATTTTAATTTCGTCGTTTTCGCCGGAGCTTTATTAGATTTGCAGCACAAAAATTTACATAAAAATCGAACGATGAAAAAGTACATGCCTTTACTGGTTTTTTCCTTGCTGTTCCTGTGGTCAGGATGTTCAAAAGATGATAATTCTACTGAAACTAAAGCAAGTTTCACTTTTCAGATCACCACAAATCCCGGTGAAGTTGCCTTTTCCAATAAGAGCGAAAATGCCCAGGCTTATGAATGGGATTTTGGCGACGGGAAAGCTTCGCTACAAGTAAATCCTGTTCATGCTTACGACCTCAACGGCACCTATCTTGCTACATTAAAAGCCTTTGGCAGCGCGAAAACCGTTTCATTTACCGACACCATTGTAATTACGAACGTGGTGGGGGGAAAGTAAATTCCTCCAATAGTTAAATTATTAATCAGCTTTCCAGTGCAAAATCCACTGCGGCTTTTGAATGAATAAAAGTGGTATCGAAAACCGGCACGGCAACATCTTCCTGTTTGATCAGGAGCGGGATTTCGGTGCATCCGAGAACAATTCCTTCGGCGCCGTTTAAAATCAAATTGTTGATAATTTCCAGAAACCTGGCTTTGGTTTCGGGTTTCAGGATGTTCTTTAATAATTCGCCAGGAATGGCATTGTGAATAAAATCGCGGTCTTCATCTCGGGGAATCATCATTTCGATGGCTGATTCTGCCAGCTTCGAGCGGTAAAAATCCTTCTCCATGGTGAATTTTGTTCCCAGAACGGCAACTTTACGTAATCCGGCTTTGTTGATTTCGCTGGCTGTAGCTTCCGCAATATGGATGAGCGGAATATTGATCTCCTTTCTCAACCTTTCGGCATACATGTGAAGCGTGTTTGCGCAAAGCAAAATGCAGTCAGCACCACAACTTTCAAGCTTCTCTGCTGCATTTCTGACCATTTTATAAACACTTTCGAGGTCATTTTTCTGATTGATCAGAACATCAATTTCACCATAATTGAACGACCACAAAATACAACGCGCAGCCTGCTGACCGCCAAGCCTCCGGTTGATTTCCCGGTTGATAAACTGGTAATATTCAATACTCGAGACCCATCCTGTGCCGCCGATTAATCCAATTGTTTTCATGCAACTATCAGGTTTACATCGTGAAATTTTAAATTCATAGAGGTGCCGAAATTACTAAATCCCGAAAATAAAATATGGATTCCACCGAAAAACTTTGACTCGTCCTTGTCACGCCTCATGCCTCATGCCTTATCCCTAACGACTTTCGCCTGACTTACGCCTTATGACTTACGCCTTACGCCTCACGACTGCCCACTGCCAACTGCTGACTGTGGCCTTACTCTTATTCTTCTTCCAAAAAAGGATACCTGTAATCGGTTGGCGGGGCGAAGTTTTCTTTAATCGACCGTGTAGAAACCCACCTGAGCAGGTTAAGATAAGAACCCGATTTATCGTTGGTCCCGGAGGCCCTGGCTCCGCCAAAAGGCTGCTGCCCGACTACGGCCCCTGTGGGTTTATCGTTTACATAAAAATTCCCGGCAGCATTTTCAAGCTTTCTGATGGCCACTTCAAGGGCATAACGATCGTTTGCAAAAATTGCCCCGGTGAGCGCGTAAGGTGAGGTTTTATCGACCAGTTCGAGGGTTTCCTCATATTTTTCGTCATCATAAACATAAATGCTAAGCACCGGTCCAAAGATCTCTTCATGCATGGTAACGTAATTTGGATCGGTGGTTAAAAGTACGGTCGGCTCAATAAAATAACCAACCGATTTATCGAAATTTCCTCCGGCAACGATTTCGATACCATCATTTTTAGCATTTTGGATGTACGAAGTTATTTTATCGAAGGCTGCTTCATCTATTACCGCATTAATAAAATTCCTGAAATCCTCGACACCGCCCATTTTAAACGATTTGAGATCGGCCACAAGGAAGTTTCTGACATCCGGCCAAAGGCTTTTTGGAATGTAAGCCCGCGAAGCAGCCGAACATTTCTGTCCCTGGTACTCGAAGGCACCGCGTGAAAGTGCCGTTGCCACCTGTTTTGGATGGGCTGTTTTGTGAACCATCACAAAATCTTTACCACCGGTTTCGCCAACAATTTTGGGATAAGTGTTGTGAATCATCACATTGTCGCCGATAGCTTTCCAGACTTTTTTAAATACTTCGGTTGATCCTGTAAAATGGACTCCGACAAAATCGGGATGCTCCGACATAACTTTCCCACCAACCGGACCAGGAACCACGACCATGTTAATCACACCATCCGGCAAACCGGCTTCACGAAGGATTTCCATAATTACTGCTGCCGAGTATACCTGGGTATTCGAAGGTTTCCAAACCACCACATTTCCCATCAAAGCAGGTGCTGTTGGCAGGTTTCCGGCTATCGACGTAAAATTAAACGGGGTCATCGCATAAACAAAACCTTCGAGTGGCCTTTGCTCCACACGGTTCCAGACTCCTTTTGAGGAGATGGGCTGATCTTTGTAAATCTGTGTCATAAAATGCACATTAAACCTGAAGAAATCAGCCATTTCGCAGGCTGCATCAATTTCGGCCTGGTAAACATTTTTCGACTGGCACAACATGGTTGCAGCATTGATTTTTGCGCGATACGGTCCTGAAACCAGGTCGGCAGCTTTAAGAAAAATGGATGCCCGATGATGCCAGGGCAATGCCTGCCATTTGCTGCGGGCCTCCAATGCGGCATCAATGGCCATCACCACATGACTTTTGTCGCCCATGTAATAATAGCCGAGCAAATGTTTCAAATCGTGCGGTGGCCTGATTTCAAGACGTTGTCCGGTGCGGATTTCCTTACCTCCGATAATCATCGGAATATCGGAAACTTTCGACCTCAGCTCGCTGATCATCGCTTTGAGTGTGGCTTTTTCGGGACTTCCCGGCGAATATGGTAAAATGGGTTCGTTAATGGGCTCAGGCACCTGAAATACTCCTTTCGACATACAATTATTTTGTTTTTGTGGTTAAACAATTTTATTTAAAACAGCAATTATTCATGAAAAAACGGTTATTTTATCCGGGCAAAAATAAACCATCAGGCTTACTGGATTTTATTGTAAATGGTTGTGAATTCATAAAGTAAGTTAAACGGCGACTGCTATTTTAATGATTAAAAGTAGCAAAATTTGAAATCTGTCACCTTCAAACACCAAAATCAAGCTTTAGTTTATTATTCCTTAAAAATTCTTGTTTTCCAAAAACGTTACTATGAAGAAACTTTTTAGATTTTCATAAATTTCTTGACAATCTGTAACAGGTATGAACTCTTTTTTATTCCTTTGTAAGAAAGAAAAAAACGGCATTTATTATTTGAATTATGAAGAGATTTCTTTTGATTGTGGTGCTTTTAATTCCAATACTTGCGTATTCAAAGGCGAAAATTGATAGTCTGCTTTTTGCGCTCACAACGGCATCGGGTGATTCGGCGAGGGTTAGTATTTATGCTCAGTTGTCGCAGGAATATTCGGATCTCGAAAACTTTAAACTTGCAACCCGGCAGCTTCATCTTGGACTTAGCGTGATGGAAAAACATCCTGATACAAAGGAATACATCTGGCATCTGATTTCGCTGAGCAATGCTTACCTTTTACAGCAAAACTATGAGCCAGCCATGGAGTATGCCAGGCAGGCGCTCGGAATGGCCAAAAATGCAGGCTTTGCTGATGCGGAAGCAAGGGCATATCTTAACATTGGCGCAGTGCTGATTGATGCAAAAAAATACCAGGATGCCGAAGAAGCCATTTTGAACGCACTTACCTTGTCGGTTAAGAGTAATGATAGTTTGTTCATTTCTTACGCTTACAACAACCTGGGTATGATATACAAACATCAGCAGAAGTACGGTGAAGCCCTGAAATATCTTTACAAAGCCCTGGAAATTAAGCAAAAAATCGGCGCCCCGGGTGGAACTATCTCAACCATTGGTAACATTGCACGTGTTTTCAGAGACGAGAAAATCTACGATTCCGCATTAAAGCATTTCCAATCGGCACTTGATATTTCGGTAAAACTGGGTAACGATTTTTATAAGGCGCATTCGTACCGGAATATTGGCGGCCTTTACACAGAGCTTGGGTATTACAAACAGGCATTTGATGCATCCGACAGCGCTCTCCGGCTTTCGGTTAAAAATGGATTTTCGATTATTCAGCGGGATTCGTATGAAAATCTCGCCAGAATAATGACCCTGCAAAATGACTACAAAGCTGCCTGGGATTATAATCTCAGGTTTATGGCTTTAAAGGATAGTCTGAACGAATTAAAAAACCAGAGCAGGGTTGCTGAAATGGAGATGTTGTACAACAAAGAGAAAGAAGTACGACAAATCGAAGCTCTAAACCTCGAAAATGAGCGCCTGCTGAGATATTTCCTGTTTACAACCACCATTTTTCTGATCATAATTATCGTCATTATTCATCTGAGAAATGTAAAAATCAGAAAAACGAAAAAAGCGCTGCTTGAGAGTGAAAATAAATTTGAGCAACTTTTTAATGAAATCCCTGATGCTGTATTTATAACCAGGTACGGTGGTTCAGATTCGGGAAAAATCATCAATGCAAATCCTGCTGCTGAACAACAAACCGGATATTCGAAAAAAGAACTTCTCGGCTTGAACATTGTAAAAGACATTTCGATCGAAAAACAACCTGAACCCGTCCGGCTCGACCGTGAAAACCTTTTGATGAAAGACAACAAAATCGAATTTGTCGAACGCAAGCAACGAAAAGATGGCTCCATCCTCTGGACGGAGGTAGGAATTCAGAAAATCAGATTAAATGATGAAGATCTGGCACTCTCGGTAAGCCGTGATATCACCGATCGGAAAAAAGCCGAAGAAAACCTCATGCTTTCGGAAGCAAAAAACCGCTCCCTCATTGATGCGATTCCTGATATTATTTTCGTGATCAACCGGCAAGGTTATTTTGTGGATTATCACTCGCATTCGGTTGACCTGTTTCTGGTTCCACCTGAAAATTTTATGCATAAAAAGGTGACCGAAATTTTGCCGGCCGATATTGCTCAGACAACATTACAAAATATCGAATTTGTGCTTTCGACCGGAGAAGTAAAGGTTTACGACTATAAACTATTAATCAATGGCTCAAATTTATATTTCGATGCACGAATGGCTAAAAGTAGTGCTGATGAAGTTTTGGTGATTGTCAGAAATATTACCGAGCGTCGAAATGCAGAAATTGAAATACGCCAGCGTGAGGAAAAATACCGGTCGATTTTCACAAACTCACCAGTAGGAATTTTTACCTTCAACCAGATCTCTGAAATTATCGATTGTAACGAAAACTTCGTCGAAATCATCGGCTCATCAAGGGAAGTGCTGATCGGCTTAAATATGATCAGGACGCTCAAAGACAAAAAATTAGTAAATTGCATACAGGAAGCCCTCCTGAAAGGCTATTCTTTTTATGAAGATAACTACCATTCGGTAACTGCCAGTAAAGTAACTCCGGTCAAAATTTTTCTCAAAATCATCAAGGACAGCGAAGACAATTTTATCGAAGGCGTGGGTATTTGCGAGGATATCACCGACCAGAAAATTTACGAAAGGGAAATTATCAATGCGATGGAAAAAGCAGAGCAAAGCGACCGGATGAAATCGGCTTTTATGGCCACCATGTCGCACGAACTCCGGACCCCGCTTAATGCTGTAATTGGTTTTTCGGAAATGATAGAACCTTCGATTCAGCCCGACCAGATAGAAGAATTTGCTCAAATCATCGCTAAAAGCGGAAAACACCTGCTTACCATCATCGAGGATATTTTTGATATTGCCTCCATCGAAAGTGGCGAGGTAAAACCGTTTATCGAAAAACTTCCGCTTCTCGACATTATGAATGACATTGAACGATTTAGCCAGGAAGAAAAGAAAAAAGCCGGTAAAGAGAATCTTGATATCATTGTCAATATTCCTGAAAACCTAAAACATATTTTAATTTCGACTGATGCAGCCAAATTGCAAAAGTTGCTGTTGCATCTGCTGAATAACGCCTTAAAATTCACCAAAAAAGGCACCATCGAATTTGGGTTAAGCACTGAAACTGCTTCAAAAAACCCAAGAAATTTACTGTTTTATGTTAAAGATACCGGGATCGGGATTCCTGAGGAGAAACAACAGCTTATTTTTGAGATTTTCAGGCAAGCCGATGAAACCTCAACCCGCGAGTTTGAAGGTACCGGACTGGGTTTGTCGATCTCCAAAAAACTCATCGAACTTCTCGGCGGCAACATCTGGATTGAATCATCACCGGGAAAAGGCAGTTGTTTTTATTTTGAGTTGCCTTGTCTCGATACTGCTTTTAATATTATGGATTTGATAAAACTGCAAAATCAGCCCAAAGAAAAGTTGTACGATAATTCACTTGCGCTCGTTGCCGAAGATGATGAAACTAATTTCCAGCTTTTCGATCTGCTGCTACGCCGGAAAAAAATTAAAGTTTTACGGGCCAGAAATGGAGAAGAAGCTGTAGAACTCTTCAAACAAAACCCTGATATTAACATCGTTCTGATGGACATCAACATGCCTTTGATGAATGGCTATGAAGCTACGCGCCACCTGAAGATAATCCGGAACGAGATTCCGGTCATCGCAGTCACAGCTTATGCCCTTAGCGGCGATGACGCCAAAGCTGCCGAAGCCGGTTGCGATGATTATTTGTCGAAACCCATCAACAACAAACTTTTTTACGAAACCATCTTCAAATACCTCTAAATTCAAACTTTTTAGATTGGTTTAAGGCGACACCGGCTGATGCTGACAACTTTACAATCCGGAAAATATTTTTTCGTCGTTGCTGGTCCGAATATTTGGTCTTTACAATATTCTGCCCGAAAAAACGTATTTTGAAAGGTAAAATTAAAATGTAATCCTACGCTTAATAACATACTTTTCATGCTATCCAGAATCCTGAATTCCTCCCTGTTTCTTTTCATTGCCGTCATCCTGTCAGTCACTTCGTGCACAAAAGACGAAACTTTCGACAACAGCCCATCCACCAAACTTTCGTTTTCAGCGGATACACTCATTTTTGACACGGTTTTTTCGACCATCGGTTCAATCACCGGCCAATTGCATGTTTACAACAAAAGCAGCGAAAAAATACGGATTTCTAGCATCAAATTAGCCGGTGGAACAGGTTCAAGATATTCGATAAATGTTGATGGCCTTCCCGGAAATGAATTTAATGATGTTGAAATCGCTGCCAAAGATTCGATTTTTATTTTTGTGAGGATCACTGTAAATCCTCAGGAAACAAATCTCCCGTTTATTGTAACCGATTCGATTGTATTTGAAACCAACGGCAACCTTCAGGATATCGACCTGGTAGCCTGGGGACAAAATGCACATTTTATCCGCTGGAATGTTGACCGACCAAACCTTCCAAAATACCGCCTTGTAGCTGGCGAAGGTGTTGATACTACCTGGACCAACGATCTGCCCATCGTGGTTTATGGCTACGCCGTGGTTGATTCGACCGGTAGCCTTACCATCAATGCAGGAACAAAAATTTATTTTCATAATGCTTCCGGATTGTGGATTTACAAAGGTGGTTCACTAAAAGTGCTCGGGAACATGGAAGAACCTGTTTATTTTCAGGGTGACCGGCTGGATGAATATTACCGCGACCTGCCCGGACAGTGGGACCGGATCTGGCTAAACGAAGGAAGCATCGATAACGAAATAAATTACGCGGTCATCCGAAATGGTTTTATCGGCATCCAGGCCGAAACCTTGCAGGAATTCATGGGAAATCAGTTGACCATCAGCAACACCATCATCGAAAATATGTCGGGAGCCGGCATTTTAACCCGTTATTATTTGATTGCAGGATCGAACTGTGTTATTGCCAACTGCGGCCAATATGCGCTGGCGCTTACCCTTGGCGGGAGTTACGATTTCAGGCAAACGACTATTGCCAACTACTGGGATTTTGGATACCGGCAAACCCAATCGGTTATTTTAAATAATTACATCAAGGATGCCGACGGGCAGGTTTTCGCTTACCCGCTGTCAGCAAATTTTGCCAATTGTATCATTTACGGAAACCGGGATGAGGAAATATTATTCGACCAAAACGAAACTGAACAGTTTGTTTACAAATTCGACCATTGCCTCATAAAAACTTTGCAGGATATGACCGATCAGGAAAAATACCTTAACTGTATTAAAAATCAGGATCCATTATTTGTCGATTACGAAGTGAATAACTTTGAGCTGGATAGCTTGTCGCCGGCACAAAATGTAGGCAATATCGAAATTGCAAACACCGTTCCACTCGATTTAAAAGGCATCAACCGCACCGAAAGCCCCGATCTGGGAGCTTATGAATGGATTCCTGTTATTGGGAAAAGATAAAAAAAAATCAGACAAACCGTTTAACATACATCGCTTTGCCATCGCCGATTTCGTAAAAATCGACTATGGTAGCTTCCAGCAGAAAATCGTTGTTTTCGTAGAATTTCCGGGTAGGAATATACTGATCTTTTGTGGAGGTTTCTGCGATCAACATCCTTCCATTAAGTTTTTTCACTTCGTGAATGGTTTCGAGGAGCAATTTTTTTCCAATACCTTTTGCCCGCCAATCCTGGTGCGTGACTATCCAGTAAAGATCGTAACTTCCGTTGGTGCAGGCTATCGGACCATAACACGAATAAGCCACAACTTTTCCATCAACCATGGCAAACACAAAATAATATCCGCTTTCTTCGCCTTTGGCAAGCCGTTCTTTGGCAAGTTCGCGGGCTACCGGAATTTCATAGTCATAAAAATACCCGGTCGAACGCACAATTTCTTCGACAGTTGCGGGGTCTGATCCTTCGATTTCGGATCTGAAACTCAGGTTAAGATTTTCGTTTTTCATGGTTTTAATGCATCATTTATAATTCGTTCAACGGCTTGTTCAAAAGATATTCCTGCAAAATCGCAGGCGGCAAAAAAGCCGCTTCCCGGTGAAATACAAGGATTTGAATTTACTTCCAGTATCATGGGATTTCCGGCTTTGTCCATTCTGAAATCAACACGGCCATAACCCCGCAAACCGAGCGCCTTCCAGCATTTCAGCGAAAGGTCGGCCAGTTCGGTCCTGATTTTTTCAGCATTTACACCCAAATCGTAAGTTCGCACAGTGTGCGTGTATTCAAAACTGTCTTCATTCCACTTGGCTCTAAAACCAAGGATTTGTGGCTTGCCTTCAGGAAAATCTTTGAACAAAATTTCGGCAACAGCCAAAACCTGCGTACCATGTTCGGCGGCGAGCATCGAAACATTAAATTCTCTACCGTCGATAAATGGTTCGATAAAATACTTGTCATCAGAAAAGTCTGTAAATTTTTCAACATCAGAACCCGGAACATCAAAAACGGATTTTTCATCCAAACCAAGTGAGCCTTCCTCCCATTTTGGTTTAATGATATATTTTCCCGGTTTTAACGATTTTGCCTCAGATGGCAAAAAAGTCCCGGGCACCGGAATCCCTTTTTGTTCGAGGATTTGTTTGGTTAGATGTTTCCCTGCACTGATAAACATCGGCTCGGTTGGAGTGCCGGTGTATGGAATCCCGATTACATCGAGCAAAGCCGGGACCAGGTAAACAAGTGCCCCGTGATTTTCGATCGATTCGGCGAGATTAAAAATCAAATCAGGTTTTTCTGATTTGATTGTATTAAAAGCTGCTGATAAATCCAAAGTCACCGGCAAACGAAACGAATCATGCCCCAAAGTTTTAAGGAATTTCTCGACTAATTCGACCTCATCCAGAATATCCAATTCATCGGGACCGGCATCAACACCCGGTTTATTAAACAGGACGGCAATTCTCATATTCTATTTTTTCAGGTAATCAATTCTAAATATTATTCTTATCCACTTACACCTTTATTCACTTTGTCCTTAACCTTTTTACTGCTGAATTCAAAATTTCAGCAATCAGTTCGGTGTAGGTTTTTCGTTGTAAGTACATGATTATCGGCAAATCGGAATGCAGGTAATTCAATCCCGCCAAAGGATTTACCTCGATAAAACAAGGTACACCGTGTTCATCCATTTTCAGGTCGATGCGCCCGGCATCACGGCAGCCAAGCACCTTCCAGGCATCAAGAGCAACTTTTGCACAGGCTTCATAATCCGATCCACTCAAAAGCTGATATTCAACACGACCCTCGTAGTTTTCCTTGATAAATCTCGAGTAGGCAGTTTCTTCGGCATCAGCATGTATCAAAACTTCCATAATACCGGCAATTCTGGCATCGCTCCCACTACCAATAATCCCAGCCGTAAACTCGCGGCCAGGAAGGTAACTCTCGGCCAGCACAGGCTGATTGTAGGTTTGCAGCAAATGAATACATTCATTTTTGAAGGTTTCAAAATCATGGGTGAGCGAATTTTTACCAATTCCTTTTCCCGAACCCTCAGCCACAGGCTTAATAAATACAGGAAAACTCAGATGGCATTTTGGTATGTCCGTTTCATCGTTAATAATAAAAAAATCGGCTGTTGGAATTTTTGCATCACGGATAACTCTTTTTGTTAACCCTTTGTGAAGCGTCAGCGCCAAAACCAGGGGATCGGAAAAAGTGTAAGGAATATTCCATGCATCAAGCACTGCCGGTACCTGGGCTTCCCTGCCCAGTCCGTACATTCCTTCACAAATATTAAAAACGAGATCCCACTTTTCACCCGAATCAAGCAGCTTCACCAGGTTTCGGAGATGACCGATGCGCGTGGTTTGATGGCCAAGTTCCTGCAAAGCCTTTTCGATGCCGGAAATGGTTTCCTCGCTGTCGAACTCAGCAACTTCATCAGCTGTGAAACCTTGTGCAAGGTATTCATCTTTAAGATCATAAGTAAGGCCTATCAGCATGTTTTAAAATTTATAATTTGTCCCCCAAATAATCCCCAGAAAGCCATCGGGGCTATCGGGGGGCTGTCGGGTGGAGATTTAGTTTTAGAAATAAAATATCCTAACCGGTTTTCGGATGACAATGTATAAAAAGCCACGGGAATTTCAATTTTCGTTGGGCTTGTTTATTGAAGATCACCGATCACGTCGGGGTATTTGTAGGTTTTTCCTTCAAAATTTTCGAGCAAAAGGTCATTTCCATCTCTGCCTTTTAAATATTCAGGCAATAAAGGAATCTTGCCTCCACCACCGGGTGCGTCGATCACGTATTGAGGAACGGCGTAACCAGTGGTAAATCCACGGAGCGACCGGATAATCTCAATTCCTTTCGAAACAGGAGT
>CAJATL010000108.1 GCA_903944895.1 uncultured Bacteroidota bacterium | reverse complement strand
TGGAAGAATGGAAAAAATTGGTGGAATATGTTTCTTCTCTTTGCGCTTTGCCCTCTGCGCTTTTCGCTCTGCAAAAAATTAAATCTTAACAAACAAAACCATGCAAAAAGATTTTCACATAGAAGTTAATTGTCAGCAGCGAAACCATGATGGGGAACGTATTTGCGGCGATGTTTTTATTCATAAACGTGTAAAGGAGGAAAACCGCATCGTTGCCGTACTTTCGGATGGAATGGGACATGGCGTGAAAGCCAATATGCTCGCGACGCTTACTTCGACGATGGCTGTGAATTTTACAGAGGAGCACAAAGATTTTGTGAAAATTGCTGAGATCATCATGAATACCTTGCCAGTTTGCAGTGAACGGAGAATCAGCTATTCGACATTTACAATTGTTGACATCGAAATCGAAGGCAGGGTTAGTATTTTAGAATACGATAATCCTGAAACTTTTATCGTTCGCGAAAACCAGGTTTTTGAACCTGGCTGGCAATGTATCATCCTAAATACCGAAAAAAACCAGGGAAAAGAACTTCGAAGTTGCTCCTTCGTGCCTCAAAAAGAAGACCGGATAATATTTTGCAGCGACGGAATTACTCAATCAGGCCTTGGCAGCGACCAGTTTTTATTGGGATGGGGAAGGGAAAATCTGGTTGATTTCGTAATTGGCGAGATTAAGAAAAATAATACCATCTCAGCGCAGGATCTGGGCGAAAGGGTTGTTAAAAAAGCAGTTCAGAATGATGGGTTTGTTTCGAAGGATGATACAAGCTGCGCCGTTATTTATTTCCGTGAACCCCGCAAAATGCTCATCTGTACCGGTCCACCCTATGAGCAGGAAAACGACAAGGTTTACGCCGAAAAAGTTAAAACTTTCGTTGGAAAAAAGGTGCTATGCGGCGCAACTACCGGCGATATTATTGCACGCGAATGGGCGAAGGAAATTACCGATACCTTCGATTTTGATGACCCGGAACTTCCACCCATTTCACACATGGAAGGTGTTGATCTGATTACTGAAGGAATCCTCACGCTGACAAAAGTTTCGAATATCCTGAGAGATTATAATCACCAAACAGCTCTTGATAAAGGCCCTGCCGACCTGATTGTAAAAATGATCCTTCAGAGTGACGAAATTGATTTTATCGTTGGAACCCGCATCAATATTGCTCATCAGGATCCAAGCCTGCCTATCGAACTTGAGATCAGAAGGACCGTTGTTAAACGTATTGCAGCGCTTCTGGAAGAGAAATTTTTAAAAGAAGTCAACATTGAATTTCTGTAATTTTAAGAAGATGCATTGCAGGAAATTCAAAAGCAATTTGAAACAGGTAATGTGAGAATTGACTAAAATAATCTGGATTTTCTGATTTGGATAATATTGGTTTTATAAACACAAATTTTAGTCATATCATTTTTGAAAATAAATTTGGACATCCGTTTGGTTTTTTCGACTGAATAATTCTAAAAAATGGTACTTTTAACCCTTCAATTTTTATGGGATTTTATAACAACTTCCTGAATTAAAACATTGTAGAGATGATAAAAAAATGGCTTTCCAACCTGAAAATCGGAAGAAAACTTTCAATTATAAGTACCATTGCAATTGTAAGCATCATATTGATGGGCTTTACAGCAAATTACTTTTTTAAGACATCCCGGGTTATGGCTATCATCATCAACTCAGAGCGAACGCACACCCTTGATTTCCAGTTAGGTATCGAAGAATTTTACCAATATCTTCAAAGCGGCGATTCATCTCATCTGGAAAATTGTTATAAAAGTATTGCCCGCGCCAACCTGATGGCAAAATCCTTTGGCAATTCTGAATTTTATCTCAAAACCAAATCAGATGCTGAATTTTCGGAGCTGCTTTACAATGCTGTAACCGAAGGCCTCGACTTTGACCGCTCAAATGCTGATTTGCTGGTAAACCGGGTTAAACTGCTCCTCTGGATTAACAATCCGGAGTTGAAAACGAGTCTTAACATCGCCACTCAAGGCGCTGAAAAGGGTGAAAAGATTATTGAAATTATTCAGGATTATGTAAAATCGCCCAGCCCGGCCAAACTTGTTTCTCTGAATGTTGCTGTTGCCGACATGCACATTTTTTATAAAGGATTTGCAGCTTCAATTAGTGCAATTACTGCTTTTGCAAACCGACTTCTCATCTGGGGTATTTTACTCATTACCATTTTGTTAGCTATCTTAACCTTTTTATTGTCCACATATATTTCAAAACTAATTACAGGTTCGTTGCATCAACTCATTGGCAACTTTAAAGAAATCGTAAATGGTAATGTTGATGTTAAAATTGATGTTCTTTCAAAAGACGAGGTTGGGCTTTTATCGGAATCCTTTAACGAAATGCAGCAAGGCCTTAAAAAAATTGTCGAGCAAACAATAAGTGTGGCTGATGGCGATTATTCAAGTTTTCTGGAACCAAAATCAGAGAATGATAAGCTTTCGCTGGCACTCAACAAAATGACAAAGGCACTGGATGAAACCTCCACCCAAAACCAGGCGCAGAACTGGGCCAAATCAGGCCAGAACCTTCTTAACGAAAAAATGCGCGGCGATCTTGATTTACAAACACTTTCGACACAAATAGTAACCTTTGTTGCCGAATATCTTCATTCGCAGATGGGAACTTTATATTTGCTCGAAAATGATGAAAAAACACTCCGGCTTTATGGGAGTTACGCATTTATCAAGCGCAAAAGACTTAACGAAGAATTCAGGGTTGGCGAAGGCATGGTTGGCCAGGCTGCATTTGGCCGGCAAATGATTTCGCTAACAGAACTTCCGGAGGACTACACCCGAATTACTTCGTCAACCGGAGACATGATGCCACGAAACGTGGTTGTTCAGCCACTTTTATACGATAATAAATTGCTCGGAGTTATCGAACTGGCTTCAAAAGAAGTCTTAAACGACCAGAAGCTTGATTTTCTGATCGCTGTCTCCGAAAATATTGCCATCAGCATCAATTCGGCACGTTCACGACAAAAGGTAAACGATCTGCTGCTTCAAACCCAGAATCAGGCCGAGGAACTGCGTCAGCAGCAGGAAGAACTCAGGGTGTCGAACGAAGAACTTGAAGAACAAACCCGCGCCTTAAAGCAAAGCGAAAAAGAACTTCAGACCCAGCAGGAGGAATTGCGGGTAATTAACGAGGAACTGGAAGAAAAAACCCATTCGCTGGAAATTCAGAAAAAGGAGATAACCATAAAAAATAATGAGTTAGGCAAGGCAAAAGAAGAAGTTGAAATTAAAGCCAGTGAACTCGAAATTACAAGCAAGTACAAATCTGAGTTTCTGGCAAATATGTCGCACGAACTGCGTACTCCACTCAACAGTTTGCTTATTTTATCGAAAAACCTGATGCAGAACAAAAAGGGAAACCTTACTGAGGATCAGCTCGAATCGGTTGAAATTATCCGCAAAAGCGGTGATGATTTGCTCAACCTGATCAACGAAATCCTCGACCTTTCAAAAATCGAATCCGGTAAAATGTCGCTCCATGTCGAAAACATCAAAGTGGAAGTTCTTGCCTCAAATATCAGGCGGAATTTTGGCCATGTTATCGAGGAAAAAGGACTGAAACTTAATGTGGAAGTCGGCGAAAACATGCCCGGGTATATCTCCACCGACATCCAGCGCATCGAGCAAGTAATCAAGAACCTCGTTTCGAACGCAATAAAATTTACGGTACAGGGAACGATAAGTGTAAGTTTTAAACCTACACCACACGAAATTCAGTTTTTCAGAAGCGGATTAACCCACAAAAACTCGTTTATGCTTTCGGTAAAAGATACCGGAATCGGGATACCCAAAGAAAAGCAACAAATTATTTTTGAAGCCTTTCAACAGGCCGATGGCAGCACATCACGCAATTATGGCGGAACAGGTTTGGGCTTGTCCATCACCAAGGAAATTGCCAAATTGTTTGGTGGCGAAATTCATCTCGAAAGTCAGCCAGGATCAGGTTCTACGTTTAAAGTTTTTCTTCCTGTAAATTATGCTGATTCCGCTTCACTTGAAAGTGTAAACCCAAAAGAAGCTCCCAAACCCATTATTCAAAGCGTAGTAAAACCTGTTGTCGACGAAAAATTAGTCCAGCTTGCCGACCTTCAATCTGCTAAAGTCGGTGACGACCGTAATAATTTTTTACCTGGCGACCGCACTATTCTCATCGTCGAAGATGACGAGAATTTTGCCAGGATTTTGAAAAAGCAATGCCACGAAAAAGGGTTTAAGTTTTTATATGCTGCCTCCGGAGAAGCCGGATTAATGATGGCCGAAAAGTACTTGCCCAACGCCATGATCCTCGATATTAAACTTCCCGGAATTGATGGTATTACGGTACTCGACAGAATCAAAGAAAATCCGAAAATCCGCCATATTCCGGTACACATGATGTCGGCACTTGAAGAGACCATTGATGTTTTTCAAAAAGGGGCCATCGGTTATCTCACCAAACCCATCTCACCCGAAAAACTCGATGACGCCTTTACAAAGATGGAAGATTTTATCAATCACAAGGTAAAAGACCTTCTGATTATTGAAGATGACAACACCATGCGCCAGCAGATTATCGATGTTATCGGAAGGGAAGAGGTGAATCCTACCGGTGTGGCAACGGGTGAAGAAGCCATCGAAATGCTGCGTCTGATGAAATTTGATTGCATCGTGATGGACCTTGGTCTTCCCGATATGACTGGCTTTGAACTTCTTAAAAAGCTAGAAAATGAGCATAGGCAGAATTTGCCACCCGTAATTATTTACACTGGCAAGGAACTTACCCTGGAAGAAAATGCCGAGCTTAAAAAACATACCGATTCCATCATTATCAAAGGTGTAAAATCAGAAGAGCGGCTGTTGGATGAAACCGCGCTTTTCCTTCATCGCGTTGTGGATAACCTGCCTAAAGACAAACAACAGATCATTTCGTCACTTCACGATAAAGACGCCATTTTCAGAGGGAAAAAGGTGTTGATTGTGGATGATGATATGCGAAATCTTTTTGCGCTTTCAAAAGTTTTGGACGACAAAGGGATGATCGTGCGAGAAGCCGAAAATGGTAAGGTTGCCCTTGAGAAGCTTGAAAAAGAATCCGATATTGATATCGTTTTGATGGATATTATGATGCCAGTCATGGATGGATACGAAACCATGCGGCAGGTAAGGCTCAAAAAGGAATTTAAAAACCTGCCCATCATCGCGCTTACGGCTAAAGCCATGAAAGACGACCACGAAAGGTGCATCAAGGCCGGAGCCAACGACTATCTTACCAAACCGCTCGACATCGACAAATTGGTTTCGCTGATGAATGTGTGGTTGTATCGGTAAAACAAGAAGAATGGAAGAATGGAAGAAGGGAAAGATGGAATGATGGAAAAATGGAAGAATGTGACAATTCGACAATTCGGCAATTCTACAATGGAAGAATGGAAAGATGGAATGAGGGAATGTTGAGGTGTTAGCCGAAATCCCGCTTCAACGGGAGAAGGATGGAAGAATGGAATGATGGAATGAGGGAAAGATTGAATGTTGAGGCGTTAGCTGAAATCCCGCTTCAGCGGGAGAAGGATGGAAGAATGGAAGAATGGATGCTATGCGCTTTGCGCATAGCGCTATGTAAAATAAAACAGCATAAGATAAAGTTTGATTGACCATAAAAAATGAAATATTTTGAAGCCAAAAATACTCATCGTTGATGATAGGGTTGAAAACCTGATAGCTCTCGAAATAATCCTTGAGGACCTGGATGTGGAGTTTATGCGGGCATTCTCCGGAAATGAAGGGCTGATGCTTTCGCTAAAGCATGATTACGCCCTGGCCATTGTTGATGTTCAAATGCCTGGGATGGATGGATTTGAAATGGTCTCGATTATGCACGAAAGCCGCAAAACACGGCATATTCCGGTAATTTTTGTTTCAGCAATTTACCGCAAACCCGACCATATTTTGCGTGGCATCGAAAGTGGAGCCATTGATTTTATTTCGAAACCAATAAACGACGATGTGCTGCGCGGTAAAGTCAGGATTTTTCTGGAGATGTATCTGCAAAACCGTGAGCGCGAAGATCTCATCAATCAACTCGAAGCCACACGGGAGCGCCTTGAAGTTGAAAAGGCAAAAGCAGAAAATGCAACCCGCGCCAAATCAATGTTTCTGGCCAGTATGAGCCATGAAATCAGAACTCCTCTGAATGGAATCGTGGGGATGATCGATATTTTGAAACATACACAAAGCCACGAAAAATTTTCGGAATATCTCGAAATCATCGAGATTTCTGCTGATAACCTCTTGAATATTATCAACGATATTCTGGATTTTTCCAAAATCGAATCCAATCAGATCGAGATCGAAAAGATTAATTTTAATATCAGGGAAGAAGTAAACACCGTTATTAAGCTCCTCGGACTTAAAGCCAAGGGTAAAGGCCTTGATTTCACTGCATTTGTTAGCGAAAATATTCCTGAATTGTTAAATGGCGACCCGACCCGTCTTAAGCAAATCCTGATAAATCTGGCCAACAATTCGATAAAATTTACCGAATATGGTTTTGTGAAAATTTGCCTGGAGTTGAAGCATTCAACTGAAGAGAAAATTATGCTGATTTTCAAGGTCAACGATAGTGGAATTGGCATTTCGACTGATGGAAAAGCCAGGCTTTTTAAGGAATTTTCACAAACCGAAAAGTCAACTTCCCGTAAGTTTGGTGGCACAGGACTTGGTTTGGCAATTTCAAAAAAACTAACCGAACTGATGAAGGGCGAGATTGGTGTTGAAAGTATCCCTGGGAAAGGTTCAGAGTTTTGGTTTACAGCCGAATTTGCGATAGTAAAAGCAGGAGATGTAAAAAAGGAATTGAAACAAAAAGCGATAAAACTGCCTTCAAAATCACTCAATGTTTTGCTGGTTGACGACAATATCATCAATCGTAAAGTTGCACTTTTTAATCTTCAAAAATTGGGTCATCGTGTCGAATCAGCCGAAAACGGTGCCGAAGCTGTGGTTAAATTTAATACAGGCGATTTTGATGTTATCCTGATGGACATTATGATGCCGGTTATGGACGGTTATGAGGCAACCCGTGAAATCAGACGAATGGAGCAGGAAGACAATCTCGATCCCATCCGGATTATTGCCATGACTGCAAATGCCGAAAAAGGTGAAATGGATAAATGTATCGATTTGGGCATGGACGATTACATTAGTAAGCCTTTCCGACCAGAAAGCCTGGAA
The DNA here is from genome assembly GCA_903944895.1 of uncultured Bacteroidota bacterium. Classification (GTDB taxonomy): domain Bacteria; phylum Bacteroidota; class Bacteroidia; order Bacteroidales; family 4484-276; genus CAJATL01. Next base: position 48,530 of record CAJATL010000108.1, on the reverse strand, counting down.
GAAAAACTTCAGTTTAGAAATTGCTGAACAGCAGTTTACTTAGGGCTTGCTGAATAAACGATAATAAATTGATAATGAGCAAAATAATTAATTATTAAAATGAACTTTATGCAAGCTTATTTTGCACACAGACTTAAAAAGCTTGCACTTGAAATTTTAGTCCGTTCTAAAGATTATCCCAGAGGGATAAAATGTTTATAGAAAATGGTTCAAACGTCCGGAGATGCGACCCCTTTGGAGTCGAACAGTCCTTCAAATCATCATTTTTTATAAATATGCGACCTCTTTGAGGTCGAAATGAAACCGTATTACTTTTTCAGCAACCCCAATTTATCAGAGTCTGAAACTAATAGTTTTTATGTTTCATAAAATGCAAAAGAGGCTGCCCAAATCTACGGGCAGCCTCTTCTAAAAACATTTAAACCAACTTTTTATTTAATAAATTTCCTGGAGATATTTTGCCCGTCAATTTTGATGCTTGCAAAATAGATTCCCCTTGGTAAAGATGAAACATCAATGATTGAGCTTGTTGATGTTATGAGTGTCTGCCCGGTAAGATTAATAATCTTAACCTCAATCGGTGCATTTACGTTTAATCGAATATTTAAAACTTCGTTTACAGGATTTGGATAAAGGCTGATTTCGGTTGCCTGATTTTCAGAAATTCCGGTAAAAGGACCAGGACTTACAACCACTTGTCCGTTGATAAGGTCAATTTCGTAATAGAACGAACTTGTGCAAGTATTGGTTTGTACAGTAAGACTAACTTCATAGATGGCTTCTTCGGCATAAAGATGTACTGGGTTTTGCTCGGTAGAAGTGTTTCCATCGCCAAAATCATACAACCATTCAGTGATTGGTCCTACCGATAAATCCTGGAAGTAAACCTGCAGTGGGTTGAGAGAGTCAATTACCGGGAAAAACAAAGCCAGGCAATTCATTGACGGGTCGCTAACAAGAACCTCGAGTGTTTTAGCACTGGTGCAGCCATTTTCGGTAGTAATTCCTAAAGTTACATTGTACAGACCAAATCCTGCATAAAGGTGGGTTGGGTCTTCTTCGTTTGAAGTTGCGCCATCACCAAAATCCCATGCAAATTCGGTAATATCGCCATAAGCATACGAATTGTTCATGAATTTAATTTCGAGCGGATCGCCGCTTTGGCAATTGTGATGCCACCAGAAATTAGCCTGGCAGTTCATCGTACCATCTTCAACAACAACAATTTCGCTGTAAGTATCGTAACAAGTCGAGTCGGCACCATTGATGGTGAGATTAACAGTGTATTCGCCGCCAGCAGCGTAGGTATGGTCAGGATTTCTGTCGCCTGAAGTTTCGCCATCACCAAATTCCCAGTACCATGTTCCTGGCTGGAAATCTGATTTATCGAAGAAATGAACTAGAAGTGCGGTATGATGTGATTGGTGAGCAGAGAAATCGGCTTCGCAACCAAACTGGCCACCGCCTCCACCAACAACCTCGATAACTTCGCTGTAAGTATCAACACAGGTCGAATCGGCACCATTGATGGTGAGATTAACAGTGTATATGCCGGCAGCAGCGTAGGTGTGGTCAGGATGTCTGTCGCCTGAAGTTTCGCCATCACCGAATTCCCAGTACCATGTTCCTGGCTGGAATTGTGATTTATCGATAAAGTGAACCAACAAAGCGGTATGATGCGACTGGTGAGCGTCAAAATTTGCTTCGCAGCCGGTTTGTCCACCACCGCCACCTTCGGTTACAACTACAACTTCGCTGTAAGTATCAACACAGGTCGAGTCGGCACCATTGATAGTGAGGGTTACAGTGTATTCGCCGGCAGCAGCGTAGGTGTGATCAACATTTTTCTCTACGGCAGTTTCGCCATCACCGAATTCCCAGTACCATGTTCCTGGCTGGAAATCTGATTTGTCGAAAAAGCAAACCATCAAAGCGGTATGATGTGACTGGTGAGCATCAAATTTGGCTTCACAGCCGGTTTGGCCACCGCCGCCACCTTCGGTTACTACAACAACTTCGCTGTAGGTATCAACGCAGGTCGAATCGGCACCATTGATGGTGAGCGTTACAGTGTATTCGCCGGCAGCAGCGTAGGTGTGGTCAACATTCTTCTCTACGGCAGTTTCGCCATCACCGAATTCCCAATACCATGTTCCTGGCTGGAAATCTGATTTGTCGAAAAAGCAAACCATCAAAGCGGTATGATGTGATTGGTGAGCGTCAAAATTGGCTTCGCAACCATAAATGGTTTCTTCGATAACTACTGTTTTGGTTTTACTATCGGTGCAACCGCTTTCGGTTGTGATTGTTAAGGTCACATCATAACTGCCAAAAGCAGCAAAAGTGTAGGTTGGGTTTTCTTCATCTGAGGTGTTTCCGTCGCCAAAATCCCATGCAAATGTTGCAATTGGTCCAAAACCATGTGAAGTCGAATGAAATTCGATTTCGAGTGGGTTGGTGCTTTGGTGGTTGTGATGAAACATGAAATCGGCATGACAATTTTGTGGTACCGAATCACAAATTAAAAAGTTTTCGACTGCGCCTTCCGGTGTGACATTTCCTGTTTTCCACAGATAATGCCCGGTGCAGGCATCAAAAACAATAACCTTGTACATGTGTGGCATACTGTCTTCAATGGCAATAGTAATCGAATAGCCACCATCTTCGCCCGATAAGGTTGTTTCGAAAATGCCGGTTCCCATGATGTGTAATTTAGCCTCTACACCGGGAGCAGGAACCTGAGCTGCGGTCATCAAAATCTGTCCGCTCACATTAAAATCGTAAGCCTGCAGGTTTTGAGCCCCAAACAAAATCAGCAATAATGCTAATGTGGTCTGTAATAATCTTTTCATGATAATAATTAATTAAAATTTAGTTAAACCTAATTTATTTTACAACAACAAGGTGCTAAAAATGCAAATGGTTGCATCTTCAATAATATAAAATCAATGTTGAATGATAAGTTTTTTATGGACTTTTCCTGTGTCGGAATTGATGTCTAAAATGTATAGCCCGTTATCCAAATTTGAAACATTAATTAAGTAATTATTGCCAGCAAAGGAATAGGTCGCAGCTAAAGTCATGTCGGTTTTATAGATTAAAACCTGATTTTGTTTTTGAGACAATTCGTTAAGTTGGATGCTAACGAAACTGCTGGCAGGATTTGGATTTATCAGAATATTTGCCTTTGCCAATTCCCCAATGGCTGTTAAATCAGGAACGATCGCAGTTTCGGTTTCGGTGAAGATGATGCCGTGGCTCCCGGGTTTTTCTTCGGTAAGATCAACCCAAAAAGCCTGTCCGGCTTTTCCTGCTTTTTCGGGATAAATTTTGTAATTCCCGTAAGGGATTTCCAAAAAATCGAACTGATTTTGTTCGTCGGTGATTTTATAACTCAATAAAGTGTTCGTTTCATCTGTAAGATAAATTATTACGGGGAAGTTCTGAGTTCCTTGATTTCGAACAACTTTACCGCTTATCGAAGCTTCTCCGTCGAAAAAATCATCAAAATGCAAAAGATCTATTTGCACACTGTCGGGCAAACTGCCGGTTTCAAAAATCGTGGCTTCCGGCCAGTTTGTCTTTTCGCCGGCATACGTCGGAAAATAGTTGGGAATCACCGGGTAGGGAAAATCGAAATCGGGAATAGCCTGAACAAAATAATTACCTGGAGTTAGCCCTGAAAAATCAAAATTGCCGGTTTCGAGTGTTGATTGGTCAAAAATGCTCAACTCGCCGGAAGCTTCTTTTTTGTAAAGAAAAACATTCCCCAGTTTTAGTTTGTTTGAACCTGCCATCACGCTTCCCGACAATTTAAGCGGTGGCAGAACTTCAAGATTGCGACTCAAGGTATCGCCGCAAAGGTCGGAAGTTGAGATGCTGAGCGTCACCGTGAAAAAACCTGGTCCGGCATACTCGTGCTGAGGGTTGGTTTCTGTCGAGATTGTACCATCTCCAAAATCCCAGCTTGAAGTAAAATTATTCCCGATCGATTGATTGACAAAGGAAGCCAGCCTGCATTGCGGATATTCCTGTTCGATGGTAAAAGCGGCATCACAAAAAACCGGTTCGGTAATTTCGACAGACTTTTGGACCGAATCAGCGCAGCCAACAGCAAAAACGGCAAGTTCGACAATATAAATTCCTGATTGAGTATAGGTGTGAACCGGATTTTCTTGTTCAGAAAAACTGCCATCACCAAAATCCCAGGCAAAACTATCGATTGCACCTGTTGATTGGCTGGTGAAGGAAATTTCGAGGGCTTCGGGACTTTGGCTTGAAAACGAAAAACCGGCATCACAAAAAACCGTTTCGGTAATTTCGACGGTTTTTTGGATCGAATCGCTGCAACCATCAGCAAAAACGGCAAGTTCGACAATATACATTCCTGATTGAGCGTAGGTGTGAACCGGATTTTCTTCTATCGAAAAATTACCATCACCAAAATCCCAGCTAAAGCTATTTATTGGGCCTGTTGATTGGTTGATGAAGGAAATTTCGAGGGCTTCGGGGCTTTGGCTTGAGAACGAAAAACCGGCTTCACAAAAAACAGGTTCGGTAATTTCGATAGTCTTCTGGATTGAATCGGTGCAGCCTTCAGCAAAAACAGTTAGCCCTGCAATATAAATCCCTGACTGAGCATAGGTGTGAACCGGATTTTCTTCGGTCGAAAAATTACCGTCGCCAAAATTCCAGGCAAAGCTGTTTATCGCGCCTGTTGATTCGTTGATGAATGAAATTTCGAGGGCTTCAGGGTTTTGGCTTGAAAACGAAAAATCCGCCTGGCAGGGGATTGTCTCGCTAACTTCGATTTGCTTTGTTAACGAATCTGAGCAGCCCAGCCCAACAATTTTCAGTGCCACATTATAAACTCCGAACGATTCAAACTCATGCACCGGCGAGGTTTCCTGAGAGGTGGCACCATCGCCAAAATCCCAGTAAAACACCAGGTTTTCACCAACCGATAAGTTTGTAAACTCAATAACCGGCTCCTGAACCGGGTTTTGCTGATAATCGAAATCAGCAAAGCATGTTGTATCCTGCTCAATAGTTAGAAAGCGGGAATAAGTATCGTTGCAGGTTGGGTTTGAAATAGCAAACGAAACCTCAAAATCACCCGGATTTTCGTAAATATGAACCGGATTTTGGAGGTTGCTCATGTTTCCATCGCCAAAATCCCAAAGCCAGTAACTGGCCTGACCAATGGATAAATCAGTAAATGTAACCTTTAACTCCGGGTCATTTTGCTGGTACGAATTAAAAAGTGCAAAACACTCAGGTCCTGGTTTAACCAAAACTGGTTGGTGGGTATTGGTATTTCCCGGACAGCTCTGGCCAAAAATACTGAGTTTAACATCATAACTGCCAGGATGATCGTATTCATGGATTGGGTTCTGCTCGTTTGAAGTCGCTCCATCGTCAAATTCCCAAAACCATTCATCATGATTTCCGAGTGATTCGTCGGTAAACTGCACCACAAGGTTATTTCCCTGGTTTAATTGCTGGTACGAAAACTGGGCGACACAATCATCAAAATGCGCAAAGATGACTTTCATCCGGGTATGATCGCAATTCTCGCCGCTAATGGTAAGTTTCACGTGGTAAGTTCCTTCTTCCTCAAACTTGTGCGATGGGTTTTGTTCGGTCGAAAATGTTCCGTCTTCAAAATCCCACAGCCACCCGGTAAAGTCACCCTCCGAAACATCGGTAAACTGGTACAAAAGGCTATCGAGGAACATCTGTTGCCAGGCAAAATTTGCTTTGCAGGGATGATCGTTGCAAACAAAAAAGTTACAGGTGAGATAAGGGTTAAGCAGGTTGATTTCTTCATTATAATTAAAAATCGAATCTCCGCAATGGCGCGATAATTCGACAATAACGAAAGGTGAGCTGGCTGGTGAAATTTCAAAAAAGCCTGAATAAAGCCCGTGATCGTTGGTTAAAAACGAGGTGATATTTGCACCAGACTGGTCGTGGATTTCGACAATTTCGTTGCGCACCGGCGTGCTGTCGTTTTCCTGAAGCACGTAGCCAGCAATATGGTAGTTTTCGGCAAATATCAACTTCCCGGGTATCATCAGTAATACCATCAGAAAAGCAATTATTTGTATTTGAATTTTCATTTTAAATTCTGATTTTGAATTTATTAAAAACAACACGAAACAGTAAATTTAATGCCCCATGAATTTGATTTCATCGAAATATTGTCATTTTCAAGTCCGGAATAAATTGTCCTTTTAATAAATGGTTCTGCCAGCAGGGCGTACTTTTCATTCATTTTATATCCAAGCGTTACGGCCCCGTAAAAGGCAAGGTTAAACCCGGAATCGAATTCCAGGTCCCTGGTTTTGATCATCTCATCATTTTTATCCGATAAAATATTTCCGGTTCGGGCAATCAGAAATGAAGGGATCAGGCCAACGGCTGCATCGCAAAACAAATTCCCACTGACAAGCGGGTAACGCACGATGAGCGGTATTTCGAGGTACGAAAATGAATTTTTATAGGTTGTTTGGCGTTGCACTGCCGACGAATCGTATTTTAAGGCTAAAATCGAATCCGTAAAAAGGGTCAGGGTCGAATCGACATTTGGCAGGAATCGTGTTTGGCCGGTTGATAAATACCAGTCCAGATCGAGGTACCAGGTTGTGTCGTTAATGTATTTTTCGTTATCAAAATAATCCCAGTAATAGGATGAATCTTTTTCGTAAACCGAACTTTGGTGCAGGTACTTAAAGTTCTGACGGATGAAGTTAAGGCCGGTTTCAAACCCAACATTTTTGCGGTAATATTTCAATCCGGCAGATATTCCGTAAGAAAGCTGTGGGCTAAGATTTTCGTTTAACAAACCAACATTTTCGCCGGAATCTTCATTTTTTGAAGTAAACGTGATTGTCGGAATGAGCAATGATGCACCAGCTTCAATGAACGCCTGATGTTTCAGGTTTCTGGTATCAGAAATTGTTCTGGAAGGGTTATTCAAATCACGGTGCGATGCTCTGGTGTTTACACTTTTGAAGTTTAATTTTTGAGCATTTCTTTTTATTCGTCTGGTCTCCATTGTTTTTTGGGATTCGCTTAAATCATCAACCGAGCCGTTACTTAATCGTGGATCACCACTAAAAAGATAATTTCTGAAGTCTGAAACTTCCGGATCATCAACAATCACGTAGCTTTTCTTTCGAATACTAACGTTAACCACATTGTTTACAATAACAACATTTTGTCTTTTTTCGATAATGGTCTGATGGTAAACGGTGGTGTCGACCCTGGGTGCAAGTTTGTAGTAAAAAACGGTATCCGAAAGATTTTCGATGATTACAATCGTATCAGCATGATAAAGGGTGTCGCGGACATAAAAAATAAACGGAAGTTTCATCGCAATTCTGCTGTCCTGATCGGTTTGTAAACGATTTGCCGGCTTTGATGCTCCAACACCTTCCGGTTCATCCGACCTTTTGGGTTTTGGCAATTCATCCGGTTTTCCGATAGTATTGAAATCCAAATGAGAAGTATAGGATGTTTTGAAAATAACACCGGTTGAATCCTGATTAGAATCAGGCTTACTGGTGCCTGAAACTTTTTTGGTGTAAGAAGCGCTGTTCTGCTTTAAAGTGAGCGTGTCTTCAAAATCCTTTATTTGAAAATGGGAAGTCGAATCGTCATAAAAAATGGTGTCGTAAACGTAATGAACCTGATAAATGGTGTCGTAAATAAAAATGGTATCCGTTGAAGGATCAGGCAAAGCAGCGCAGTTGGCCGGAGACAAAACAACCTTGGCCTGACAAATTTTGGCAAATGCAGGAGATATCAAAAGTGAAATTAAAATAATAGCAAGTTGTACTTTACTCATTTAAAATGATGAATTCCAGTACTTTGTCAGTAATTTTAGTGAATATTAAATGTTAGTTACGTTAATCTGTGTCTAATCTCCGGTAGAAATCACCTGCTGCCCGGGCGTTTTATGCTGATGGTATCCTTGACAATGACTGTTTTCCTGATAATCACCGGCTTTTCGGTTAATGAATCCTGTTTGGTCGAATTCTCCATGACTTTTTCACCCGGGACGTTGGTCAGATTCTGCTCTTCGATAATCAAGGCAGGTTTTTCTGATTGCTGAATTTCGGTTTTACCGGTTACTTTTTCGATCGCTGCTGGGCTGATGATCTCATTTATCGGAAGCTGATTGTTCTGGTTTTCGTTTGATGGTGCAACCTGGATAATTTCTTCGTTTGACTTGTAAACCTCAATTTCATTGGTTTTGGTAGCAGGCGCTGTTTTGTTGGAATTGTCGGTAATAAAAAAAATTCCAACCACAAAAACCGTAATTACCGATAGTATGATAATGGTGTTTTTGAGTGTAGCTGATGAAGCAATTTTATCAATTGTTGTTTTGCCGGATCCCTGGCCTAAAATCGTGATTTCTTCCTGGTTTTTTAAATAGAATGCATCCCAGTCAGGATCCACTTTTGGCTTAAAATCGGCCAATTCCCGGAGTTTATCGTCAACATATTTGTTATTATCTTTCATGATGTGCAAGTTTAACCGAGTTGAGGTTTTCTTCAAAATCTGAGTTGCCGTTTTTCATCAATTCCTTTTCGCTGACCTTTTTGTACAACTTGCTTACGGCCAGTTTCCGGCCCCTGTTAAGTTGCGACTTCGATGTCCCCTCACTAATATTGAGCATTTTGGCAATTTCGTGATGTTTGTAACCATCGATAATGTACAGGTTTAATACCTGCTGATATCCTGGTGGCAAACTTTGAATAATTTCAATCAACTCTTCTTTTGTAAAATCTGTATTTTTAATCTGACTTTCTATCGTAATATCATCTTCTTCAATTTGTTCTGCCTCATTTCCGGCTATCGAATCGATGTTATCATGGGCAAATTCTTTTTTGGTTTTCCTTAATGAGGATAATGTATGATTAATCATCACCCTTTTCAGCCAACCTTCAAATGAGCCTTTCCCTTCAAATGCACCGATGTCTTTAAAAACCTTCATAAAGCCTTCCTGAACAAGGTCTTCAGCATCTGCTTTGTTTCTCACATAGCGCAGACAAATTCCAAACATCATCGCATAATATCGTTCGTAAAGAATTTTTAGTGCAGAAACTTCTGCCTTTTTACATGCGTTGATAAGTGTTTTTTCGTCCATGCTTCCGGCTTAATAGGTGCAGATTGAGCAAAATGGTTGCATCCTGCTGCAAAATAAACCAAAAAATACATTTCCAGGACAAACTATCACTGGTCTGAGAAATTAGTTTCCCTTTATCATTTCTGGGAAATATGTTGTGTTAATTGAATCATAAACACAATTTATTGATATTGAATTTCATAAACACCTATTTTTGCTGATAGATTAGGATGAAAGCTTCATTAATTGATAATTTTTGCTTTGGTTTTTCACTTAACTATTTACTTTGTTATGCTTTTATTATGAAACACTTCTTTACCTTAATTTTTCTGCTGGCCTCATTCTACATTTTAAATGCCCAGAAAGTATTGGAAAAACATGTTGTATTTCTTACGGATAAAAACAATTCTCCATACTCATTGAACAATCCGGAGGAATTCCTTTCAGCACGGGCCATTGACCGACGCATCAAGTATAACATTGCCCTCGATGAAAAGGATTTGCCAGTCACACCTTCATACATCAGTCAGATTAGTGCAACAGGAGCAGTTTTTCTCTATCCGATAAAGTGGTTAAATGCGGTTGCCATCAGCACAGATAGCCCTTCTGTACTCGGGGCAATTTTGGCACTTCCTTTTGTTGATTCTATCAATCTGGCCAGTAAAGGGGGGCAAGATGGTGTAAAAGGTAGTTCGGGAGTTAATAATCTTAATGAGTTAGATGCAATCCCACCTCATAAAATTGGCCAGCCAACAATTCCATCAGGCAATAAATCAACAGGCAGCCTGGATTATGGAAATGCCTGGAATCAGGTTTCGATGATTGGTGTTAATCAATTACACGACCTGGGTTTTACAGGTCAGGGTATGATGGTAGCTGTTCTTGATGCCGGCTTTTGGGATGTGGATCAGGGGGAAGCATTTGCCTATTTGTGGCAACAAAATCTGATTGCCGGAACCCGTGATTTTGCGACACCCGGCGGTAATGTATTTCAAAATCATACACATGGTGAGAGCGTATTGTCAATTATGGGGGCAAATCTTCCGGGTCAGATTATCGGTACAGCTCCCGATGCTGCTTATTGGTTGATTCGTACCGAAGATGGCTGGGGCGGGGAGTATTTACTGGAAGAATATAACTGGGTTGCAGGCGCAGAACTTGCTGACAGTGCCGGCGTGGATATCATCACTTCTTCACTGGGATACACGTTATTCGACAATCCTGCTTATAACCATTCCTATTCCGATCTCGACGGCAACACAACACCAATTGCCCGTGCAGGAGACATTGCAGCCAGCAGGGGTATTCTTGTTTTAAATTGTGCTGGAAATGATGGTGAAAGCCCATGGTTTCATGTTTGCACTCCCGCTGATGGCGATAGCGTTTTGGCCATTGGTGCAGTGAATGAAAGCGGAATTTACCAGGAATTAACCGGAAAGGGGCCAACCGCCGATGGAAGAATTAAACCTGATGTGATGGCTCAAGGATACAACACTGCTATCATTTATGGAAACGGAGTACTAACAGTTGGCACAGGAACTTCGTTTTCAACACCCATTGTTGCCGGTGCATTGGCTTGCCTCTGGCAGGCGGTACCCAATGTTTCTGCCGAAAACATAAGCTCAGCATTGAAAGCAAACGCTTCTCAATCCACTTCCCCCGATAATTTCATGGGATGGGGCATTCCCGACATCATGGCAACATACAATGTACTGCTTTATGTTTCATTAGGCAAAGACCTGGAAAATGAATTACCTGTTTTCACCTTGTCACCAAATCCTTTTTCCGGAACAACTTTTCTTACGGCTAACACGCTGATTGAAAGTCCGGTGACAGTGGAGGCTTATGCTTTTGGTGGAAAACAACTTTTTGTTTCAAAATTCGATGCAGGATTAATCACAGATATTGAACTAAATGGTTTTCGACAGCTTCAGGCAGGGCTTTACTTTGTAAAGGTGATTTACAACGGAAAGTATGATGTTTTACATGCTGTAAAGTATTGATTTAGTTAACCTGAATTATTATAAATTACAAGAAATGAGGGAATTATATTTGGTTTACTCATTGATAATCAATATCTTTTCGGCGTAAGAATCACTGAATAATTCCCATTAGAAAATTTAGCCAAGATAATTCAAGTAGCAATGAAAAATCGGCAGATTTTTTTGACCAACATTGTTCAACCTGTCAGAAATTCAAAGTAAACCCATTGAAGTTCGATTCAGTTTAGCCCAAACATCAATCGATGGTGGTTTGTTTTTGCTCAAAGAAGTTGAAAATCAGATTGGTATAATTGGCAGACTTGCCTCATGTATTATTGACCCCCGTCATCAGGGACATGTACAACATGATATCAAATCATTACTCAGTCAGCAAATCATTCAAATAGCTGCAGGCTATGAAGATGAATTCCACTGTTTTACTCAAATAAAAACTAATTTATTTTGTCCACATATTTTAATGTGAATTTATCAAAATTGCTAATTTTTTTAATCTATTTATTTAGGCTTTGCTTAATGAATTTTTTTTATTTATTTTCGCCATCAAATGTTAGTTTATTGTAGCTTTATGACTAATCCTGAATTAAGTATAATTATGCCATTGTACAACAACGAAAAGTATGTTGGCGAAGCTATCGGAAGTTTATTGGCACAAAGCTTTGGTGATTTTGAACTGATTGTGGTTAACGATTGTTCAACAGATAGCAGCCTTGAAGTGGTGAAGAATTTTAACGATCCCCGAATTAAGATTTTGAACAATGAGGTTAACGAAGGTATCGTTTATTCAAGAAATAAAGGATTAGAAGTAGCACAGGGAAAATTCATTGCACCTTTTGATTCGGACGATGTAGCGATGCCAGAAAAGTTTATGAGGCAAATTGCTTATTTGAAAAAACACCCTGAAATTGGATTACTTGGATCATGGGTGCTTCTAATAAACCAGGAGGGCCATACCATGAAACAACACTGGAAGCTAAACGCCAATCAAAACATGGTGCCATCGCTGATGTTGTTCAAGAACTATTTTACACATTCGGCTATTATCTTGCGGCGAGATGCTATTCCTAAGGAAGGATACAAATCAGGATTTGACATGGTGGAGGACTATAAATTGTGTTGTGATGTGGCCAGGAAATGGAAGGTGTGGAATTTTCCGTAATACCTTTTAAAATACAGATTTCATCAGACAAGTATCACCAAATCTTATCCTTACAATTTAGCACTTCAGGAGGAAAAGATTTTCCGCATCCTTTTTAATAACCTTGAAATGGATTTGACAAAAGAACAACTGGATTGTCATTTTTTGATCAAAAATGATGTTTTAATTGAGGATTCTGAAATGGTATTGAAGACAGAAGCATTTCTATTGGAAATTCTGAACAATAATCGTAGGCTGAAGGTATATGATCAGGAACAATTACTGGAAGTTGTTTTTAACCGGTGGTTAAAAATCTGCTACAAAGCCCGAAGAAAAATGCTGAAAGCACCTGTTGTATTTTTCGGCTCAAGATTATTGAGAAAGTACCTAGTAAATCATGGTGAAAGGACATTAAATCAGGTATTTGCATAGGTGTTTTCACTTGAAACAAATCATAAAATACATTTCATTTTATCAGGATTATTGCAATCAAATACTAATCAAACCCTCCCGAATAATAAGATTGAACCTTTTCGTGCACGTTGTAGTGTGATGACATCACCTCCCCACTAGCACCGGTGGTTCTAATGGCAATAATATCACTTCTTTTAGTTAATCGAATTTGCATGAATTTTCTAAAACAGTCGGCACTTTTCGAACTCTTGCCCAATCGAGGCATAATGTACTCCAATGCCAGTCGGTTTTTTGTATCCACTAATCCCAATTCATATCTTTTGTCCACTTAGGAAATGATTTGTTTTTAGGTGTAATAGATAGTTGGCAAAACCACTTTGATCCAACATTAATAGTTTCATAGGGTTTCTATTAAGGTTAATAGTAATGAGGACATCACCATGATAGAGGTCCATGCTTGAGTTTGAAGATATTCAAACCACAGAAGCCATCGAAGTATTTGCACATATCGGCCGATTCTGAATATATAAAGATGTGGGCCTTACCTGAAATTCAAAAAAGCATTGATAGCATGTTATTTTAGAACATTCAGATCACCCAGCCATCGGCAACCCAATTTCTATCCATGGTGGATGACAAAATGTGCTGGTTAATAACAACCATGGAAAAAATTTGTTCTAAATGGATATTATCCGGTTTTGTTACACAATACATAAATGTTGTATGTTTAATCTTGTGGTCAGAACTAAATTGCTTTTCGCTAATTCCCTAAATTTGCCATTACTCAACCAATTCTTACATATCCGGAGTTCAATTTCTGCAGTGCATAATTTTTTTTGGTAACAAAACCTTCGTAGCATTAGGACTAAATCAATGTGAGTTTGCTGAGGGACAAAATCATTTTAGAATTTCGAATAAAAATAAATTTGAGCTAATCAGGTTTATCGAGACTGCAAGGTCCGTATTTCGTTTGACATAGAAACTGTTGAAGGAGCTATCGTGACGAAACAAATTTATGATCAATGATGTTATCTCTTTAAAAAACCAGATTATTTGTCTTACAGGATTTTATAAAAAAAATGCAGGTCACCGAAACCGAAAACCTGCAATCAGAGTATAGAATAGAAGAAGGTTTTAGCTTGTTGCTTGCGGGATTGGAGAAAGCGCAAAGTTGTGAATAACACTATCGTTTACACCGAGCGTGATTACAAATGGTTCAGGTACGGCGAATCCAGTGGCATGACAAGTTACTGTGAATTCACCCTGTTCGAGTTCATCGATGATATAATAACCATCGACATCGGAATTGATTGCGTGCGCCTGTTCAATGATGTTGATGGTCGCTCCAACGACAGGCAAACCTGTTATTGCGTTGGTGATCATTCCGGAAATATCTGACTCTGATGTCAGGTTGTTGATTGATGAACGGCGACGACGGCTCCATCGTACGCGATTGTAAGCAAAGTTAAGGCCAGGGAATCCGGTGCTGTTGTAGTTTACAAAGCGGTCAAGATCGTTAATGAGGAGTTTGGTGCCATCTTTGATCAGTTGATCGAGCCGATTATGACGTGAGCGCCTGTCGCCTAGTGTATTGGATACTGCTTCTGCTGCCTGTTGGTAGGCCTCAGTCAACACCTGAAGCTGAGTGATATCCTCATGCGTCAGCCCAACCTCGGCAGCTTGTTCCATCTTTTGTGTGATCGTATTAATGAAATAAAAACTAAACTGGAGCATCTCATTGGCTGAGACAGATCTGTAACGTCTCAGGTGGTTCTTTAAAGTGTTCATTAGAACATCATCGCCTATCCTGCTGGCAAACATAATCCCTATATGAAGTGCATTACCTAACCCTGCGGCAAGACCGTCACGGGCTTTAACTCTGTTGTAATACACCGAGGTGAGCGGGATTGTAAGATCAGTAATAAGTGTAGACATTTCAGTTACCAGGTCTGTGAAGCTCTGTCGTGCTGCCAATGCCTGAGCCTTACCAATAAAAGCTTCATCATGGGTCTCCAACACACGCTGGATGGCCTTGAATTTCTGTGTTGCAAAAATTAATTTTTTCATTTAAATAATTGTTTGTGTTAAAAAACTATTAATTATCTGCTCAAATTGTTGAACTATTACATTTTATAATGAGGAAGCGTTACAAAGTAAGGTTTCGGGATCCGGGTTTTGAGTATTGGGTTGTGTTTGACTGTTGGTAATAGAAGCATGATGGTTACTGATATGATTGTGGAATGGCCAGAAGTACAAGAAGCCTTTAGTCTAGTAGTTGGAAAAGTTTTTTTTATCTCTGGATAAATTGTTTTTTTCTCTGGAAGACTCGCACTAAATAGTGGAATGGTGTTTTATTATGCCGGATAAAAAATAGCAAGTAATGGTGAAGTGATTTATTTATTCGGATATATCTTAGCAATGTTCGGGCAAGTGTTTTTTTTGACTGGTGACAACCAAGTAACCTTTATCCAGATAATTATTACCTTTGGAAATGTTGTTGCAAATGCTGTTTACGTTATAATTAGCCTTGTTGTTATTAATCTTACTTTCTATCAACAAGAAATGGAGAGTAGGCTGAGCTAAAGGTTGTGAGGAATAGTTTGTACCTTTCCTCAAATATTAACTGTAATAAAGATTATTTGTAACGGTTCAGCATCTATTAAAGTAATTGCTTAGGTATTCATTAAATTTGGTACAATGATTAATCCATTAAAAACTGAAATTAAAATTTCGTTACCAATTGATTATGAATTATTGGTGATGATGACCCGGAAAAAAGACACTGAAATGGGACCAGATGCATCTGATGCATTCAGGGATTTTTACAACAGACACAAAGAATACCTGATGAAGATATCACGAAAAGTATGTAATAAGTTCATCAGGGATTATGGCCGTGAAATTGTAAATGATATCTTTAATAATACATTTAAAAGACTGTATGAAAAGGTAGATGTATTACTTTTAGCCATGGAAAATCATAAAGACGGTGATGAGGTTTTTTTTCAAAAGAAACTCCGCGCATACCTTGGAAAAATGGCCAATAATGAACTTTGGTTGTATAAACGGCAGGCAAATCAATTTAATAAACAGCATGTATTTATTGACGACATGACACTAATGCAACAGTTTGATTGTGCAGACGCCGAAGAAGCCGAAGAAGCTAAAACAGGTTTCAGTAGTATAGAAGCCGAGGCTATCAATTATGGACTCACAGTCCTGACAGAAAGGGAACGGGATATTCTGATAGAGTGCACACGCTATCAAGTGGATGGAAAAGATTTACCTGATGAAGTGATAAGTGAGTTGTGTGAACGCTGGGATATACTAAAAGTTAATCTTCGTGTGATCAAGCATAGGGCATTTAAAAAATTAGAAAAACTAGCAAAGAGCTACACTTAATGCGTTTATGCCAGAAGATAGCCTTAATGAAAAACACCTGGAAAAATGGCAGGCAAAACATATTATTACTTTGTGCTTCCAACCATGCAAAAAGAGTGATGTTGAGATAAATCATCATAATCATAAACAGCAAATCCAAAAATGTCAAAATTTTCGACATCTTATAAACATGATTTCATTTCATGTTATTTTTATCTAACTAACTGAACAAACGAACAATAAAAGCTAAATTATGAAGAAGATTACATTAAGTATCCATGAACAAAAGTTTTTCAGGCAGCTAAAACTTCATTTGGGCGCATTTGGTATCCTGTTTCCAACTACGACGAATCAGGTAACTGTCTTCGAACAAAGGGTAGAAAAAGAACAAAATGAATTTTTCCTTTTTCCTGATCCTGATCTGATTCTTAGTAAAGGATACATTGTACCAAAACAGAGACAGATTAATTACAAAAATGAGCCAAAAACGACGATTGATTTTATTAAGGCTGAGGCATGCAACATAAAAGAGATTCCGGAGGCGGTGATGCGGAAATTGCATGATGACTGTGGGGGGGAATAGCAGGAAACGGGATGACCTGTACCTAAATGCCTCCGGATTTGAAAAATTATGGTTTTTTGGCTCGAAGCGCTATGGGGGTTCAATTTGAAATTTTTGTTTGATAAGCCTGAGAATTGAAAAAAATCGCGTTAATATCAGTGGAATTTTAGTTAATTGTTCGATTTGTCGTCTTTTTTAAAACGAACCGAATGTGCTGATGATCCCATGGTAATCCGGCAGGATTCTCATAAACATACGAAAGTTCGGTTACTTCTGCCAGAAGTTTAAATTTATCCCCCACATCCACTTCATCCATATATCGCCTTTTAATCAAAAAACGGGAGTCTTTAACATAGCAATCCCATTGATGTAACCCCCGATAAAGATTCCTTTGCCCTTCTTTTTCTGATACCTGAATAACAACAAACCCACCCACCTTTGCGGTTTTAATCATTTCTTGAATAGTCTTGATAGCGTCATAAGTATGATCAACGGCATTATTAGAAAATACGATATCAAATTCATTTTCCGGATAGACAAAAGTTAATCGTTCACCCTCAGCCTTGCGGATTTCAAAGGGTGGCTTGATTCCGTGGCTAAGTAAAAGCTCATTATACTCATCAGCCAAAACATCGCAGCACACAATTTCAAGGTCACAAAATTCGCATTGCTTTCCAATATTTGACAGCGGACCGGATCCAACATCCAGAATTCGATTTACCTTAAGGTCACTATTAAGATAAACAGCCAGCCAATCTTGAATTTTTGAATCTGGATCCAATCTAAAGGTTAACGATTTATTACTTTTATCTTCAAGCCACCTATTCCAATAATCCTTTTCATCTGGTAACATCTTTTTCCAAACAGATTGATGCCAATCTGAACGAGATTGCCCTTTCTTCCAAAAAGAAAACATCTTTTCGATTGAGCTGTTTATCGCTTCAGCATAAGTTATACCATTCCGTGGTATGGGTTTGCTAATGATTTTCTTTATGAATTTTTTCAAAAAATCAAATAATCTGTTTCTAATACTGACCTTTATTATGACAGGTCGGCTCCCAGGGCTGAAATCAATTTTAGATTCCAGCAAATCCACAATTTTATCAACATAATCATCAAAGTTGTAATCCCTGATTACCAATTTTCTTCCTCTTTCTCCTGCATCAGAAAGCAGATGTCGGTCATTGATCAGTTTTAATAATTCCTTTGCCAACTCTCCTCGTTTATTATACGGAACGTAAAAATTCCCGGTATTTTTAATAATTTCAATTGAACCTGTACTGCCTTCGATACCAATTACAGGTAAAGTAGCAGCAAAAGCTTCTAAAACTACCGTCGGGAAAGGGTCTTCACGAGATGAAAGGAAAAACAAATCAGCCATTGAATAATAGGGAAGTACATCTTTAACCTCACCGATGAACCTGATATATTCGCTATTATTTGTGTTGGTGATGTCGCGGGAAAGAAAACGTATATATTCATCACTTGAATTGGGACTTAATTCACCGCCAAGCCAGAAAAAATACAATGGAATTTTATGGTTTAAATCAGACAGAACTTGAGTTGCGGTATTAATAAATATATCAATTCCTTTGCGGGGGTGGATAAAACCACTTCCAAGAATTACAAAAGCATCATCGGGGACATTGTATTTATTTCGGAATTTGATCCTCAGCGACTCATAATCTGCATCCAGCATTTCGGCTTTATAAAGCCCCTGTGGGATGACAGAGGTCTTATCCAGATCGAAAGGATAATCAATCATATTCTGCTCAATCATAAATTGAACTGAGTAAACAATATGATCGGAAAGATGGTAAAGATTTTGCAGATATTGTTTATCAAAAATATAGGTGTAATCGTGAATGAAAGTAATGGCCGGTATTTTGCACTTATTGATTTCGCCCATAATGCTGCCACAGCAAGCCGTGTTGATCAGTGCAAAGCCGGGTTTGACCTTTAAACTTCCGATATAGGAATTAACCGGTATGCCTTTTTCTTTTATTGTGTTGTTTTCAACCACCCATGCTTCCCCGAGTTTTTTAAAATCTGCAAGCAATGGTCCTGATTGTAAAGAAAAAGTAATGCATTTGATTCCAAACCTTTCATTTAAATGCCTGGCCACATTATAAATTATTTGAGGCGCTCCTGTTCTGTCGGCTGCATGGGTAATAATTATGGCCAATCCACCCCAAACAACGTGTTTATTTTTATTCATAATTCATCGTCACTAATTTTTAAGATAAAAGTTTATAATGCTGATTGTAAAGATTCTGACAAATGTCTAAAATTTGAGGTGCTGCGATTTCAACCAGATGTCGGTTGAGTAACTTATGTCGGGCAGCAATACCAAGTTCTTCGAGCTTTTGCTTGTTTTCATGTAAAAACATAAGCTTCTCGATGACTATACTTATATTTTCAAATGGCACTGTGTAACCTGCATTGTTTTCAACGAAATCAGGCATTCCACCGGCTTCCTCAAAACAAATAACAGGCAGGCCACATTGTGCTGCTTCAAGGCAGACCAAAGGAAACGGATCTTCTCGTGAAGGTAAATAAAACACATCGCCAGCCAGAAAATATTCCATAACATTTTCCTTAACCCCTAAAAAGGTAATGCAGCCGGTAAGGCCATTGTCCTCCATCTTTTTTGCCAGGCTACTCCAGGAATAGCGGCTGGATGAAACCGGATCAACATCCCAGAGGTTTTTGCCGATCCAATAGAAATGAAAATTTTTCAATCCACGTGTTTTGAGTAATGATGCAGTATCAATAAAAATATCAACACCTTTTCTCCAGCAAACTGTCCCGCACCCAAATACAATTAAACCATCTTCAACAAGCCCTAATTTTTTGCGGCAAATGTTGATAGGGCTATTAAATTTTAATTCCATTCTCTCAATAAATTCATGTACGATTGAGATTTTTTTTGGATTGATATGGTGATTCTTGTGAAGATTAATACTCACCGGGGTTGAGCAGGCTATATATTTACCAGTGTAACGAATCATTTTTTGAATGGTACTTTTACCAACATAAGATTGAATAGATTTTTCGAGTTCATGAATATGAGAAATGTACGGAACATCCAGGAATTTTAGCTCATCATAAATGGCTGCCGAAAGGATTGAATTTCCGTAAATGATATCAGTTTTACCAACGAATCCGGTTAACCATTTTTTCCTTTTTATGATATCAGGATGTTGTTTTAGTAAATCCTTCCAGACAACTGTTTTTGCAAGTTGCTCAAATTGATTAAAAAGCAGTCCTCCGTCAAGTAAAATAAGCTTTATGGTTATTCCTGTGTTCTGATTTATCCATTTGATTAAACTGAGAAGCAAAACCTGCGCACCGGCAAGGTTAGCATCATGTCCGACAAATAAAACTGATCCGCAATTCATGAAATCGCAAGGCACCAAAGTTCTTTTTTTTAATGATTCAGAGGGGTTTAAAAAATTGGCTGGCAACCATCTGAACACTGCCCTAAAGAATTGCTGTCGCATTTTGAAGAATAATTGATTTAAAGTGTTAGACATTTTTTATCCTGGGTAAATAGTTTTAGTGTCTTTTTAATTTCCTTTTTAAATTGATAATAAAGTATTCTCTTATAATATTTTATCATGCTCAGATAGCTCAACAATTTGTAATTTAATGGAAAATATTTCGAATTTCGAATAAGCGAATGAACCAATGCTTTTCTGACCTTAACAAAATTCTCATCCAATAAACAGGTATTATTGCCATGTACCCTGTAAGCGCTGACTTTTTCGTCTAAAAACCCAATTTGATTTAAAGAAGACATGCGAAGGTAAAAATCGAGATCCTCGACAAGATAATGTGGGTTATATTTAAAACTATCGTAAACTTTCTTTTTTACCATTAATGTTCCGCCAGGAACTGACCAATTGGAAATTATTTCTTTTTTGAGTGATTCATCAGCGTAAAGTTTCCTTTTATCAGCATTATAGAATCCAGTCAGGCCACTTTCAGTTATCAACCTGTTTTCTCCATCAACAACAATACAATCAGCAAATACAGCTGATTTATCGGTATTACGACATAAATACAAATATCTTTTGATGATCCCATCCTGTAGCAAATAATCGTCGCTATGAATAAAAACAAGATATTCTCCCGAGCATAAATTTATAAGGTCATTAAGTGTGCTGGTAACACCCTTGTTATTTCTGGATTCAAAGATTATTTTAAAATGATTTTTATGCTCTTCTATCCATTTTTCCAGTATCTTTCCTGTATTATCCGTTGATCCATCATCAATAATAATAAGCTCTTTGTTAGGATAATTGTCCGCAAGAATACTGTCGAGTGTTCTTGAAATGAATTGCTCATGGTTATAAGCCGGAAGCAGTATTGATATGAGCGGATAATTATTCATTAGATTTTAAAAAATCAAATATTATTATATTTTAGTCTTACCAGCAGGGGGTCATTTTTAATTTCCAGGTAGAAGGTTTCATATTTCTCATTACCTCTAAAGGCAAACCTTCGTTCTGGATTAATAAAGCTTGTAAGTTTTTTTAAAGTTGGTGAATCGAGTTCCATTTGTAAAAATGATAAAATACAAACCAATGATTTCTCCGGATTACTTAAAAGGTCTTCATATTTCAGATGCAAAATCTTGTCGGGACACTTCTCATTAACAGTCAGAGCCTTGCTGACATATTCTTTCCAAAATTCAAAGGATCCATAAAGGCTCATCGAACGGAAAGAATGGATGAATATCCTTTTTGATGGAAGAAAGTAACCCAAAAGTTTCTTTTTTAACCCGGTTCTTGTTGGATTTCCAGTGAAAAAAATTGACTTGGGTTCTCTGATATTCAGGCTGCTTACTACATCAACAGGATTTCTGTATAAATGGATGATTTTGGCTTCAGGAAATATCTCTTTCCAGATTTCCCATGTAAAGGTATTTCTGGGGTCTTTCCATCCCCAGGCAAAATCCAAATCAGCGAGATTCTTATTTTTTTTATGTTTACCGAGGTATTTATTCCTATGGTAAGTTTTTAACCGGTTTCTCACAATTTCAGTCATAACCGATTTGAAATCATCCGAAATGTAATTAAAACTTGCAGGCTCCAGCCAACAAACACCAGCTTGTTTGAGCAGCCAGTCGTTGATCTCAATAAAAAATTCAGATTCATTGTTTTCTTCCCAGTCCGCTCCCATAAAAACTCCCATCCCTTCTAATAACTTGCTAAGCAAAGAGGTTCCTGATCGGTGCATCCCGATGACAATAACTGGCGATATTTTTTTTTCTATCATCTCTTAATTTGGTTAAGAAGCGTTTTCAGAATATACTTATCTTCTTCATCCAACCGTAAAATCCAATTGCAAAGGACAAATACAATCAGGAAAAAGAGTGAGCCAATACATAACTCAAAATATAGGGCGAGCCCTAATTGTGCAAAGATAAAATAAGTTATTATAAAAGACACGAACCCAGAAATAAGTGGTTTAAAATAGCTTTTTTTAAACGGATGGATTTTTTCAAACCAGTAAAGTTCAACAAGCCTGATAATATTTATCAATGCAACAGTAACCGCCACCGATAAAGCCGCTCCGACTGCACCATACCGGGGGATTAAAACAACACATAACAAGCTGACAATAAGAAAGGAGAGAATTGAATTGTAAAGAATAATCTTTGGCCTTCCGCTCATCATAATCACAATTCCAACCAGTCCAACGCTTGCATTAATCAGTTCACCTGCCGCCATGATAATTAATATGCCCGTTCCAGTGATAAATTCAGCGCCAAAAACAATCAACAGTGAGTATGGAAACAGAACTATTATAAAAAACACAACAAGACTGAAAGTAAAAATCCATTTTGTTACTGTTTTGTAAAGATTTTCTACCATCAGGAGATCATTCTTTGAGAACAATTCTGATATTACCGGGGCAAAAATCATATAGAATGCTTCAAGCGAAAAACTTACTATCAAAGCAATCTTTAAGCATATATTAAAAATTCCTATGTCTGATGTTGGCAGATAAACCCCCATGATAAAAATGGGAACCAGCCGAATAGTGCTGTTGAATATTTGTATAAAAAGCATGGGTAACGAAAATTCCCAGAGCTTTTTTTTCTCAGTGAGGGGAATAATTCCGGTCTTCTTTTTAAAGAAAACACTTCGAACCTGACTATAGGCAAGCATTGCCGTAAAACTACCTGTAAGAAGATAAATCCAGATCATTCCATTTAAACCACAGTCAAAAAACAGTACAATGCCGATCATTAGGATGTAAATGACGGGATTAATAAAATTTTTAATGATTACCACGTGTTTTACCTGTTTCAGGCCATTTAGTGTTGACAAATAAACCATGGAAATAACTGAAAATGGCAGAGATAACATCAAAATACTAAAGAAGCGGCTTAATTCAGAAGTGTCGAATAAACGCTCTGAGATTGTTTGGCTAAAAAGAATAATGGCCGCTGCCAAAAATATGGAGAAAATCAATACCATTTTCAAACTGTAAAAAACAGTCCCTTTTACTCTTTGATAGTCACCCCTGGAAAAATAGGAGGCCACATAACGTACGATTGTATTGGAGAACCCCAAAGATGAAATTATTGTCAAAATCTCCAAAATCCTTGTTAATAGTACAAATAAACCATACTGACCAGATCCGAGATACCTTGTTATCAAAGCATTACTTACCAAGGAAATAAGGTTCAGGAAGAGAAATCCGAAAGCGGTAATACCTGCATTTTTAGTTATCAAAACAATCTCTGATTGATATGATTTACCAGTCGTCATTATTTTCTCACCGGAATTCATTTTTTCCTTGTAATTATCAATTTTTCTAAAATCATAAAGTTGTTTGGATCAAATTGAGTTTTTTTCTAAAGTGCAACCTACCTCAAAACCTAATTCACTGACTTGATTTAATTGGCTTTCTGAAAACATAGAAATATTTTTTTCTTTATACCTTCCTTCACTTTGTGGAATTTTCGGGATTTGAATGATCCGTTTTAATAAAACATCACCCACATTAATATTTAAAAACTTTAGCAACCTGGGAATTTCAATTTCAGGGTGATGGCAAAAGTCTGAATAATTGATAACTAAGTACCGGTCGACAGCCTGGTCACTGCATATTTTAGAAATGTGTTTATTTGTTTTGATCCAATAATCGAGTTGTTTAGCAATTAATTCTTCAGGCGAATCAACATTTTCGATTTGTAATCCAAACAAAACACCCCAGTTAAGCAACTGCTGGCGATTATCTGAAAATGCCATATCCAATCCGTGCCTGATAACATGAATGTATTTTAAGTTTTCAAAATATCCGAAGAGAGTTTTAAGGAAAATCACCGTATTAGGCTCTTTCCATCCCCAGAATTGCCTAAGTTGATTATCGGGGAATAATTTTTTTGCGGCAAGCAAAAGATGGTAACGTTTGGTTTTATCCCTTTGCGGGTTTGCCTGTGATGCGTGATAATACTCAAGCGATTCGGAAAATGTCCATTTTTCGCCGCTCATGTACTTTTCAAATATTCTAAGGCGCCTTCTTAAATCAGAATCGCTGGAATTCATCACCCAGTGAGGATTTTTAAATAAACGGGCAAAGATGAGATTATCGCTTTGATCTGTCAGGTCATCACCAAGATAAACATTTGCTGCTAATAAAACCTCTGCAACGACTCTTGTGCCGCTGCCACCTAATCCACCAATAGCAAAAATGTTATTCATCTGTTGTATTTTTTTAGTCCGGAAGACCTGCTTAACTGTGCAAAAATAAATGATTTTGGCTTACAAAACATAAAAATTCCAATCTTGAGGTTAATCAAACCCTTCCGAATAGTAAGATTGAACCTTTTCTCGCAGGTTGTACTGTGATGACATCACCTCACCATAAGCACCGGTGCTTCTAATGGCAATAATATCACCTCTTTTAGTCAAAGGCATCTGAATGGCTTTACCAAAACAATCAGAACTCTCACAAATTGGCCCGAATACATCGTAACGCTGCATTTGTTCGGATAGATTGGTAAGGTTTTCGATTTTATGATAAGATTGATACAAGGCTGGGCGGATAAGTTCTGTCATACCTGCATCGAGGATCATAAAATCGGTATTAACGCCATTTTTTATGTAAAGAACCTTTGAAATAAGCGATCCGCACTGGGCTATTAATGAGCGGCCTAATTCAAAATGAACCTGTTGCCCGGGGTAAGTCTCAAGGAAATCGTGAAACAGCTTAAAAAAACGATACGAAATCAACAATCTTTCCTCCATCAGGATCATGATAATCAACACCTAACCCTCCACCCAAATTAAGATGAGCTATTGAAATCCGTTGTTGCCGGAACTGCTTTTGAAATTCATTTACCTTTATACACAAAGATTTAAAAACATTCAGGTTGGTAATCTGCGAGCCAATATGAAAATGCAATCCGACAAGTTTGATATTTTTATATTCTTTTAGTTTTTCAATGATGGGTTCCAATTCCCATGGATTAATCCCAAATTTATTTTCCTCCAGGCCGGTAGTTATATATTTATGAGTATTTGCATGAACATTTGGATTTAGCCGTAAAGCAACGGGTGCAATTTTATTCATACCTGATGCCAACTGGTTGATAATTTCCAGTTCCTGGGAGCTTTCGCAATTAAAGCTATGAATATTATTTTGCAATGCTGTTATAATTTCCCGGTCACTTTTCCCTACTCCGGCAAAAACGATATTTTCGGGTGGGAACCCAATTTCTCTAGCCCTCAAAACTTCATTACCACTCACACAATCAGCACCAAAACCATAATTAAATATTTGTTTAAGCAAAGGTGGGTTGGCATTGGCTTTAATCGCGTAATGTACCATATACCCACATTCACTTGCTTCCTTTTTCACGATGTCCAGTGTTTTGTTCAGTAAATCCTGATCATAGAAATAGAAAGGAGTGGGTGTTATTTGGAATTTACGTATCAGCTCTTTTGAAAACATCTTTTGTTGAGATTGGGTATCCATTATTCCAGATTAAAAATGCCTTTGTTTAATGCTTTTAGGGTTTCGTTTTTCAATTTGGTTTCCACAAGAATTGAAATATTATTCTCGCTTCCGCCATAAGAAATCATGTGGATAGGAATTTCACTGAGGGGACCGAAAATGGAATTAACATAACTTGGTTTATTGGCAGGGAAAACGCCCACGATACTCACAATGCTGAGATTCGACTTTACTTCTACAACCCCAAAGGTTCGCAATTCCTCAGTAATGCTGTCAAGATCCGAATCATTATCAATGGTTAGCGAAACCGCAACTTCAGAGGTGGTAATCATGTCGATGGGTTTGTGGTAATGCTCGAAAACTTCAAAAACCGCACGCAAAAACCCGTAAGCCATCAACATCCGTCCCGACTTGATTTTGATTGCAGTAATGCCATCTTTTGCCGCCACAGCTTTTATTCCAACCGTTGTTTTTTTAGCCGAAATCAATGTACCTGGAGCATCCGGGTGCAGTGTGTTCAACAATCTTACCGGGATATTCCGGTTTTGCGCCGGCAAAATGCATGTTGGATGAAGGATTTTAGCGCCAAAATAGGCCAGTTCAGCAGCTTCATCAAATGTTAGTTCAGCCAGTGGATAGGTGTTTTGGACGATCCGTGGGTCGTTGTTGTGCATGCCATCAATATCAGTCCAGATTTGTATTTCGTTTGCCTGCAAAACCGCACCAATAATGGTTGCAGAGTAATCGCTTCCGCCTCGCTGCAAATTGTCGATTTCGCCGAAAGCATTTCTGCAAATGTACCCTTGTGTAATAAATAGGCCTTTTCCTGCAAATTTGCACAGTTCCTTATTTAGATTTTCGGAAATGAATGGCATATCAGGTTCGCCATTCTCTTTAATGCGCATATAATTTAAAGCAGGCAGTAGCACCGATTCAATTTTTCGCTCCTGCAACAGAAGATGAAAAATGGCAGTCGAAAGTAATTCACCCTGGGCCAATATGGCTTTCTCCTCATTAATTGTGAACAGATCGCGCGTAAATGAGCGCAGGAATTCAAAATGAAGCTTAATTAATTCGATCCCTATGTAAATACTTGATTTTTCGTTATAAGTTTCGTAAACAACATCCCGGTATTTTTCTTCCAGGTCATTTATTAGTTTTCCGGCCAGGTCATTGTCCTTGCTGTAAAGTGTCTGACTTATTTCGACCAGATCGTTTGTAGTGCCGCTCATGGCCGATAAAACCACGATTTTAGTTTCATCATCATTAATAATATCAACAAGATCATGCATCCGTTGTGAAGTTCCAACTGAGGTACCTCCAAATTTCATTATTTTCATTAGATAAAATTTTCATTAAGAATAAGTTAAGCCTAAAATATTTGTTTTTGTTCATCCGACTTTAGTACTCACCGGTTTATTTTCATTTTCTCAATCCGTTTAAGTTAGTAAGCGCACAAGTTTGTAAATAAAGCACACATTTGAGCAAACTAATGGTTCTAATCAGGGATTTACATTTTGCTAAAAACAGTCTGGCTTTTCGCTGCAAGTCTTCTTTTGATTTTGATATCTGGCGGTTCTTATCATTTCATTTATCAACTTTAATAAACAAGTGGGAAATCTCTTAAAGTAAGAAACATTTTATTGAATATGCTTTTAATATTTTATAATTCCTTAATCTTCCCGAACGAAGTTTTTATTCCTTTTATTAGTGAGGAACTAAAACCCTGATGTTCCATTTCATTCAGACCTACAATAGTGCAACCTTGAGGGGTGGTGACTCTATCAATTAATTGTTCGGGGTGAATTTTTTCTTCAAGTGTCATTTGTGCAGCGCCTTTAACAGTTTGTGAGGCAATAGCCAAAGCCGTTTTTGCATCAAATCCAATTTCAATACCTGCTTGCATAGATGCCCGGATATAGCGTAATGCATAAGCAGTGCCACAAGCGCCTAAAATTGTGGCTGCATCCATGAGTTTTTCTTCGACGATTAAAGCCGTTCCCAGAAGACTGAATAATTCAAAAACTTTTTGGCCAGCTTCATCGTATTTTTCTGAAAATGAAATACATGTTGCTGATTCGCCAAACTGAACAGCAATATTTGGCATAATCCTTACAATTGAATGGTCATGATTTGTTTTTTGCTCCAGCGTATTGATGCTTAAACCACTTACTGCAGATACAATAATTTTGCCTGATATATGAGGCAGGATTTCAATAAGAACAACCTCTACCTGATATGGCTTTACTGTTAGCAGGATGATGTCTGACTGGCTAATTTCAAATGTATTGTCATAGGATACCTTGATATTTTTGCTTTCTAAATACTGAATTTGTTGAATAGCACGTCGGGTAACTGTGATTTCAGTATTTGGAGAAAACTTTGTGAGGCCTGTTGCTAAGGCAGCACCTAAATTTCCACCTCCTATAATATGAATTTTTAATGTTTTTGTTTTCATAATAATATTCGATTTGAAGTTTTAATTTTTGTTATTACTGAGTTTGGCTGACATAGATCAAATAAAACAATTATTCGGGCAAAAGCCATCAATGCCATGGGTTCAAATTAGCAAACCCATAATTTCCACGAACTGAAACCAACAGGCGGTACCATTGAAAACCAGGCCAAAATAGTAGTTGGCTTTCTTCCGCAGGCTGACGGATATGTCTAAGATTTCAATCATTCGACAAGTTGAACTTGTTGGTTTACCTGAACCTGATAGTGTCTTATTTCATATTACCACACTCTGGAAACCCGATTGTCCCTTCACCATTCATTAACACAAAATAGGCTTTGCCCGGCTCAAGGTAACCAAGATTGTTGATGCCCATTGCCGGCCAATAAATACGCGAGCCAGCCACTTCTTTTAACATTACCAGGTTTATTCCTGGAAACAGCGTTTCAACATCAACATTACAGTTACTAAGGACGGGAATCAGGTTCCACCCATTTGAGAAAGTCAGATTTCTGTTATTTGGCTGTGTGCCTTCGATAATCAAGTCAACTGCCGTGGCCATTTTGATTTTGTAACCCTGATGTGTGTCCCAGACTCCAATTGTATTTACATTCTGACCAGGCCAATAGATACCGGTTTCATCCTGAAAAATGATAAGATCTGAAATTATCGGATTGAAAAGGGATTCGATGTTTTGGTCTGATGGTGTCAAAAATGACGATAAACCACTCCATCCTGCGGTTAGGTTAATGATTTGCCTTGTTAAAGTTGTAAATGTAGCGGGGCCTGCCCAGCTGCTATAATTCCCATTTCCGCAATCGGAGCGGATATAAAAATCATAAGTTGTTGCACTGGTTAAATCAGTTAAGATATAAGAGGTTTCATTAATTCCCTGAATTAGTGTTCCATCCGTATTTGGATTAAAGCCTGATGAATCGTAAAGAATGTTCCATCCGGCTTCAATGTACCCCGGAGACCAAATTAATTCGGCGGATTCTGATTTAATATTATTAGCCGATATGCTGTTTGGAGCGTAACATGGTGCTGTTACTGTCACTTCAAATCCAGAGGAGTAAGCACCTATACCGCACACGTTTCCACCACGTACCTTAAGCGTAGCAAGTCCAGTCCAGGAATTACCCCAGGTGATTGTTGCAGTATTCATCGCGACTACCATCGAGCCTGCAGCTACCGGGGTAAGTACCCACTCATAATTTGTAAATTGAGCAAGTGGCGAAACGGAATAGGTTTCCGTTTGTCCAGAAATGACCATACCATTGCCAGAAATTGGTCCTGCCTGAACTGGCGGTGGCATCACAGTGATATAGCCGGTTTTTGTTAGTGTATTTGTTAATGTTCCTTTGGTAATTTTTAGAGTTACATCGAATGTCCCGGCAGTGTTGTAAGTTACAAGCGGATTCTTTTTGGTGGAAGTGGCAGGAGTTCCGCCAGGGAAAGTCCATAACCAGGATGTGGGGACACCCGTTGAGTTGTCGGTGAACTGAACCTGTCCGTTTTTACAAACCGAAGTGATATTTGAAGTAAAAATGGCCGTAAAACTTTCGATAATTACAACAAAGTCTTCGATTTCACCATACTGTGTAGTGCCACATGGTGTTGGAGATAAACTTGGAGTCATCCTTATTCTCATGCGGTATGAGCCTGGTGCCTGATTAGCCGGTGCGGTGATGTTACCGGTGAATGAAGCACCAGCCCCACCAACGTTGGTTAAAATATTGGTTTCGTTGGCATCGCCTAAAACTACATTAAGATTCCAATCTATCCAAACAGTAACCTTGTCGCCTGACCATGGCGCTCCATTGGTAACTGTTATGGGTTTGGGTACTCCAGGAACCAGAACTGCAGTAATGTTTGTATAATCGGCAACATCACTTTGCCAGTCGCTTGAGTTGCTGATGGTGCCACAAACAACTTTAGAAATAAATTCATTTTTGGTGTTTATTGAAGCATCACAATAATCAGCAAGTATTATTTGGATAAACTCCTGCGCAGTGATTCCCATGCTGGCTGTAAAAGCAAAATTTAGCAGTGCCGAATAGCCGTAAGGTGTATTTGAAGCTGCCGAAATAGTAAACGCTAAAGTAGCGTTTGAAGAAGGTGAAATATTTCCAAAGGATTGCCCTTCATTAGTAAGAACCGAAACAAAAGGATTGGTGGTGGTAAGAAGTCCCATAACATTATAGGCTGTTGCCGTTCCATTATTTCCAACAGAAACTACCAGTGCTACAGTTTCACCTGGATCAAGTAGTCCGTTATTATTTCCGGAGGTATCATCAATAATGAATGAAAAAATGTCGAGTACCGGTGCATGTCCGACGATTACGAAACTGCTTGTCCAGACCTCCAGGCCATTTGTTGCGGTAACTTCAAACAAGACAGAATGGCTATCAGGCATTGAGTTTGCAACATTAAAAGAAAAACCATCAGCAACAGAAACAGCCTGCAAAGGTTGGATGTTGCCATAATTTTCGGTACTATCGGTGATTGTGGTATAATCATCATTTGTCGAAATCGTAACGACAACATTTTTAGCTACTATTGCTCCAAAATTTTTTACAGCCAGTGATAATAACACAGCTTCACCGCAATCTAACAGACCGTTTCCATTACCGCCGGCTGTATCGTTAATCAGCCAGGTGTCTCTGCCTACAAAGGGGACTGATTTTGGAATAACAGGAATTACTACCTGGTACGGTAAATAATTGTGTAAAGTTACCGTAACCATTGCCTCACCAAGGGTTTGAACGGGGTCATCAAAAGTAAGCGTAACCACGCCTAAAGCATCGGTGTAACCAGCCGAATAGATTGTCCCATCCTGATTGCTCACGCAGACAAGTGCATTTTTGGCTGCACCACCTTCGCCTGTAACCTGTAAAGAAAACTCCGAAACACCCAGAAATAACTGAGGATCATGAGCGACTGTGAGGTTGGCTGGTTGTTTGGTCCAGGGTTCAAGGGATGCATCTCCAAGCCAGAGATAAGTTCTGACGTTTGAACGCCCCATGGTGCCATGAACGTTGAGGACAGTAATGTTTGCAAAATTGGTTACATAACCAATATTGGTAATGTCTTCGTCATAAATGGCTTTGAACATTTCCTTGTCGTAATCATGATTTGGTATGGTAAATGACGGGATAATCGCTCCGTTAACTGCAACTGAAGCTGATTGGTGTTTCATAAATGATTCGGTCAGGCAATCACCGTTGTAGGATACAATGTTCATGTTTTCGCAACAGACATCAAAAAATACAAACAATTTATTCATATTGTTTAGTTGAGCCACATGAGAGGCACTGAAATTGCCTGATGATCCCCACTGCCAAAGGTCGGTAGAACTTCCATGACCCCGATACCCAAAAATACCACAGGCAGTATTATTCACGAAGTTTATCACCTGTTGGTTTGATGCGCCCTCACCACCATACGCTTTTTCAAAAATAGGTACCTGAACTGAATAAGGGTAAGTTCTGATTTCTTCACAGCATTGTGTGAATTTTAAAGGATATTCTTCCTTGTGGGCGATAAGGAGCGCGTTTTCGGCCCAGTTGCTGGTGACATCCGGAGCAAGATAATGCGTCATGGTTTTCTGAATCTGTAGTTCGAGTTCATTTAGTGAATTAAAATCATAAACCAATCTTCCGATGGCCAGGTCGGCAAAGTGGTCATCGTCTCCCTGAAGACAAGTGTACCAGGAATCAGAATAGGATGGGTCTTCGCCGGAAGGTTCCCACCAATACATTGGGACAATATTAGGACCACCACCTGTACCACCATTAGGATAGGCATCACCTACCATAAGTACATATTCAAGTCCATCGCTGTTATAAAGCTGAGTAATATAATTCTTGAACAGTTGTGGAGTATTAAAACCGGTTTCCAAAATTTTTACTTCAACTTTCATCCCTTGCCGGTTTTTGAAGTCCACCAAAGGCTGGATGGCATTGAGAGCCTCGGTATTGGTAATGATAAGATATTTAATGCCAGATGTTTCTTTCAGGGTTTGGGTATAACCCAGGTCATCAAAGTTTACGATAGCATGTTTGTACATGTTGTAAAACTTTGGAGTAAGTTCTTTGCCTCGGATTAAAGCCGTTTTTGTATCGTTTCCTGTGAATTCAACCTTTACTTTCATGCGGGTTATCACCGTAAGCTCCTGTTTAGCCGGGTTGAAGGTGAAAGGGGTGATATGAATTCCGCTGATTCTAATATCCCGCCATATTTCCGGCTGATCCACATTTACATTTTCTAATGGAAAATTTACATCTTGCCCATAAAAACTTTTATCCATAACAAATGCCTTTGACTGGCCTCCGGGATTATCGGTAGTGGGCGTTTGAAACGGATAAATGTTGAACCCTGTCAGTTTCATGGTTTCGATATCTGAAACCACAAATGAAATCAATTGGTTATCAGGAATTCCAATGAGTTGGTGAAGCGCCGGCAATTCGGGCTTACCAATTTCCTGTGTTGTCTGGTTCTCGTTCAGGCTAATCCTCTGAAATGTTAAACCTTCCCGTGTGATCAATTCACTGAACATTCCCGTTAGCGTAACATCGAAAATAATGGATGAACGATCGGAACGATCAATTGTTACCAGTGGAGTTTGCGCCTGACTGCTTGTAAAAGGAACCCAGCTTTTTTGAGCAAATGCCGAAAAAAATGACAGAACAATGATGAAAGTAACTGTAAAACTCTTCATAACAGATTTGCATTCAAGATGAAACAACTTTAATGTACAAGTTTAATGATTATTAGTATTATAATTTTGGGTTCAGAATAAAAAAATGCATTGTGTGCCGTATTTCAAAATGAATCCATTTTACTTTCTTTTTTCTGCAAGGTTTGAAACCAATTTTTTCTAAGATTTGAGTAAAGGGAGCAAATGCCCCCTTTCCCATCCATTAAACTAATCATTTACTAAAACCACACTATTTGATTACTAATTTTTTGATAACCCTGCCCTCGCCAAATTCGATTTCTACCAAATACAAACCCTTAGGGAAGGAAGAAACATCCAGTTGAAACTTGCTTTGATTTATAGCTTCTTTATAAAAATTTTTGCCAATGCTGTTTTTGATGGTAATTCGAATCATTTTACTGTTTGACGCAAAATCCACCTGAGTAGCTGCCGGATTTGGCAAGATGACCAGAGACATGTTTTCCTGCGACAGCTCGCTGAAACCAACAATAATCGTGGCAGTATTGGATGGCTCACTTTCGCACTGGGAATAAGATGCCGTTACATAATATTCATGATAACCAGCCGGAACACTTGTATCATAATATTCGGTGAGGGTGACCAATGATTCGTTAATCTTTAGGCTGTCCCTGTAAACATTATAACCCAGTAAATCACGATCCGGTTGTGACATAATTACCGGAATTTCAGGTTCCTCCCAAGTAAGGTAAACTTCTTCGGGTCCGGTATCTTGCGCCAGGAGATTTTGTGGAGGTGGAAGCGGGCATCCTATCATTACCTCAACTGCCCCGGCACCTGGTGATTCGCCTTCGTCGTAAGCGGCGGTAACATCGTAAGTGTAAAAGCCATTTTCAAGTGCGGAATCAATAAAAGTGGTTTCTTGTATTGGATTTTGATTAATAACAACACCATCACGGTAAACGTTGTAGCCCAGGAAACCTTTTCCGATGCCGAAATCTGAATTTCCTGATTTTTTTGCCGGCCTTATTGCAGGCGATTCCCATGTAAGCAAAACATCATTGCTATTGATTACTTCTGCCTGCAGGTTTTGCGGTGGATTAAGTTCTTCTGTTGTAACATTGAGTGTAACTGGGATATTCACCACCGGATTTACAGGGTCGTTGCTGGTAAAGTGCAGCGTTCCGTTATAAACTCCAAAACTCAGGTCAGCGGAATTGTAAATAACCGTTATCGTAGCCGATAGTCCCGGGTTAAGATTACCTGTCAATGGTTGAGCGGATAGCCATGAAGTTCTCAGTCCAGGTTCTGGCTCAGGAATAGCTGAGCCTTTTCCTATTAATACTTCAAGATTAAAGTTTAGAATAGAAGTTCCGGTATTTGTTACCAAAAGCTGTTGTGTTGTAATTTGGGGTGGGGTTGTGTGTGTTTCTTCCATGAAGGTCGGATCAATTGTTATTTCTGCCCCGGAAGGAATGATTATCTGAACAGGCACTGAAGGAAGGCTTTCCCCTTCGACATAAAGTGCAGTAACTTCGTAATTGTAAGTTCCAATCGCCAGGTCAGTATCGGTGTAAGAGGTTTCTAAAACAGCATTGTTATTAATTATCACACCATCACGATAAACATTATAACCGAGGAAACCTCTTTGTTTATCATTGGGAAATGAGGCTAAGGATTCTGATTTCCCGGAAGCCGGAAAATTTTTATTGTTTCCGGAATTGATGGAAGATGATTTTGAAGGATTATCCCAGGTGAGTAGCACATCGTTGAGGCTTATCAGGTTAGCTTGCAAATTTTGTGGAGGATTAAGTTCGGTTGTGCCTACATTCAGGGTGACCGGTACAATCACTTCCGGAGTTAACGGGTCGTTGCTGGTTAAGATCAGCGATGCTTCATGAATTCCCTGGCTCAGCCCCAAAGAGTTAATGGAAATATTGATGGTTTGTGACTGATTTTGGTTAATCGTACCTGATGTAGTATCTGTTTTCAGCCAGGTAAAAAATGGGGTTCCGGTAAGATACCCGGCAATATTCCAGTTATTGTTGATGCCATAGCCGGAAAGCGTTGCCCATGATCCGGAAAAATTTACCATATCACCAAATCCTGCTACAGCTGGACCTGCGTCAATACCTCCCGGATAAAAACCTGCATCATGCGTCACCTGATAGCCTATCCAAAGATCACCTTCGCTGATGATAACCGGTGTTGACAATTCAATCAGGTTCCAGGAATCCGGAGTGACTTCTACGACCTCCTCATAAAGCAATGGACCTGGAATACTTGCTGAACCCTGGCCAAATACCTGTATCCTGCAATCAGTAATCGCTTCTTTGATGAAAAACTCAATCTGCGAAATTTCCATTCCGGTGTATTGCCAGATAGTTGAATACGGAAAGTAAGTTGCCGCCTGGAATGTTCCTCCGTTGCTAAGGCCAACCCAACTGAAATTTTCGCCATTGTCATACCTGATAACCTCTTCATCCTTTTGTTTTGATGGATATTCTCCAGGATAGGCATTGCCTTTTGTGAGTAGTATTTTACCCGTATTTTTATCCGAAAAAGACTCAGAAGTAAGTTTTGGAATAAAACCGGTTACAGGTATTTTTTTTGAATCAATCACAACATCAATGTTGAAATCGAGCGGTATTTCACCAGCATTTGAAATAGTGATCTGGCGAAATGTTGTTTGCGGCGGACTAAAATGCGCTTCATAAAGCTGCCCGGGCGAAACCAGGATGTGCGGGTCGCTTCCCGATGGCAAAATAATAGCTTCGGCAGTATCGGAAGGAGGTGAACTTCCAAGGTCATAAACCGCTTTTACATAATATTCATAAGTTCCTGAAATCAGATTTTCATCAGTATAACTTGTTTCGGCAACCTGTTCCAAAAACAATCCTTCACGGTAAATTTTGTAGCCTAACAAGGCTCTGCTTCCCTTAATTTTACTGGATTTGGAGTCATTTACAGGAACATACCAGGTGAGAGAAACGTCATTGCCGGTTACCGTTGCCGCCAGATTTACTGGAGGATCAAGCACCACACCACCCACGTTGAGTGAAACAGGTATGTCAACCGCAGGATTTGCCGGATCGTTTGAATTAAATTGAAGAATTGCTTCATGTATGCCAATCGAAAGATTCTCCGAATCGAAGGTTAATTCCATATTAAAGGTTTCGTCCGGACTGACTGAACCATGAACAGGCACTGCCTGAACCCAGGTATAATCAGGAGATGGGGCAAACAGATAGCCGGCAATGTTCCAGTTAAGGTCGAAACCAAAATCAGTCATTGATGACCACACACCATCAGTATAAACCCAGTCACCAAATCCCGCTACTGCCGGACCATTATCATAACTTGCCGGCATAACTCCCGGGCCGTGCGAAACTTCGTAGCCTATCCACAGGTCATCTCCGGTAATCGGAATTTCGTCATTTAGGGTTATCAACGACCAAACATCACCTGCCGGAACCTCGCCAACTTCCTGTTCATAAATCAGATCTCCGGGTTGGGTAGCTGTTCCTTCACTATAGACCTTAATTTTA
This sequence comes from uncultured Bacteroidota bacterium, assembly GCA_903944895.1. Lineage (GTDB taxonomy): Bacteria > Bacteroidota > Bacteroidia > Bacteroidales > 4484-276 > CAJATL01. The sequence continues at coordinate 12,242 of CAJATL010000108.1, read as the reverse complement.
AAAGTTGTTGGTACATGAAAAATAAATACATCCATTTGTTTAAGCAACATCCCTGTGTAATTTGCCATGGTAGATGCAGGGAAATAGGCGGCTACTTCAAATGTCCCTCCCGGGTCACTTAAACCAAGAGCGCCATAGTTCACGCCATTATCGTAACGGATAATCACTTCATTACTCCTGACGGGGGTGGGAATATTTGATTCGGTTTTTATTGATTTCCACAGGGGTGATTTAGTGTTTTCCGTCCGTGTTGCAGGGATGGATTTTGTATCGTTGTTTTTCCTGAGTTTAATTGATTTTCTGTTTTCAGGAGGTAAAACTTTGACATTAAAATCCAACATCGAAGAACCTGTATTTGTAATGCTGAAAGGCAGTGAGGATGATTGGGGTGGCATAAGATGGGTTTCTTCAATTGGATTTGTGTTCAGCACAATTACAGGACCGGTACCGCCGGGAATACTTATTTCGATAGGACCGGCTGGCAACGATTCGCCTCCGGTATAATTCGCTGATATTTTGTACGAATAAACGCCGACGGGCAGGTTATTGTCAAAACAGGTGGTTTTATTTCCCGGAACTGAGGTTAAAAATTCTTCATTCCTGAAAATATTGTATTCGATTACATTTGCTCTAATTCCAGCGTTTTTTCCATCATCACTTACAATAAAACTTCTTGATATTTGGTCGGAAGCATTGGTTTCTAAAGACAATTCTTTATCAAAAGTTTGTGCCAGGACTTTATATTCTCCGGCAGGTTCAATGCCGGCATGGATATTCCAGTTATAATTATAGCCAAAATCTTTCAGGTCTTTCCAATTAGCACCGTCCAACCGGATCATATCGCCATGACCAGGCTGAGCCGGGCCTTCGTCGCATCCTGCCGGATATGTTCCGGCAGGATGATTTTCCACGGAATATCCAACCCATAAATCCTGTAAAGAAATGATCTCGACAGGGGTATCCAAAATAATCGTGTTCCACTGGTTCGGAACCAGGTTGTTTAATGGTTGCGAATACAAAAGCGTTGAACCACCTGCGCCACTCCACACTTTAAGTGTGAAAACGATTTGGGAAACATCTCTTGGAAACAATTGAACATGGGTGAGCAACCAGGTGTCATACTGAGTAAGCTGTGAAGGTTTCCAATGCGCAGCCACCGAAAAAGTCCCTCCGGAGGTAAGCCCGATACCTTCAAAATTTGCGCCATTGTCCCATTGAATGTATTGGCCGGGAAATCCTACCGGAGGTTCCCAGAATAATTGCACATCATTATTATTTCTAACCCCGGCCTTAAGATTTAAAGGAGGAAAAAGGTCTGTACCCAGGGAGTAGTTTAGTGTAACCGATGCTCCATCGGAGAAACCGGTGCTGTTTTCGGTAAGGGTATAATTAATCACCGAAGGATTGGACAAAAAGCCCGCAACCGGATCAAACGATAATATCCCAGTCAAAAAGTAATAATTCCAAACTCCTTCATTCGGAACAATCAATTTAATCTGGATTCCGGGTATTGCCTGATCAATATCTATCAAAACTAATCCTGGCAAGGGAACACTTCCATCCGATAAATGGTCGTTGGCCATAATCTGAACTTCAGCAATGGTGCCAAAAAAATGTCCGCTACTCACATCGTCGTTGGCAACTGGCGGTGGCGGCGGGATGTAGGTAACTGTTACTTCAGCCATATCTGTATAGCCGGTAATGGTTTCTATAAGGATGTATTTTAAGACAGGTGGATTTAAAGAAAAGCCAGTTTGTGGATCAAAGGTGAGTTCACCAGTCAAAACATTGTAAATCCAGATTCCTTGTCCCGGGATGGTTAGGATTGTCTGAATACCGGGAATTGCGGAATTAATGTCAACGCTTACATTTGCCGCAGATGCAGAGCTTCCATCGGATAATAAATCGTTGGAAAGGATATTAATTATTGTGTTCCAACCGGTAAGATTTCCGTTGCTTGCATCGTCATTTGCGATGGGTGGTATTTCGGTATAACCAACCCAAACTACAGCCAAATCTGAGTAACCGTTGCTGTTTTGGATCAATTTGTACTGAATAATTGAAGGGTCGCGGGTGAAACCGGCTTGCGGATCAAACGTTAGATTTCCGTTGGAGGAATTGTAAGTCCATGTGCCTTCGCCGCCTGCTGTGAGTGTTGTTTGTATCCCTGATATTGAAAGGTCAAGATCAACTGACACCAGAGCAGCGATAGCAGGATTCCCGTTCGATAAAAGATCGTTGTTCAAAATGTTAATTACAGCATTTGTTCCAACCACGTTTGCTGGCGAATAGTCGAAATTAGCGGTGGGTGCCTGAATTGGCAGGCTTGTGTAAGTGGCGAATTCAGAAGCGTTTAAATTGTCAATCTGCAAAGCAGCCACCTGGTCGTTTAGCGCAACCGGAGAAGTAAATGTCCAGGCACCACTTGCATTCGCAGTAGCAAATCCCAGGTATTGATATCCTTGAACAGATGTCGCCGGATTCTGGTGATACACTTCAACGCGGGCGTTGGGCTGGGAATTGCCAAAAACCGTTGAAGGCAAAGTGCCGCCGCTAATTACCGGAGGCAATATTCCGCCGTTGGGACTGCTTCCAACATTATTCACCACAACAGTAGCAGTATTTTTATAAAATTCATTGCCCGACCACAACACGTTATCTTTATCGTTGTTGCGAATTGCTTCTTCACAATAACCAATCTTGTTTCTTAAAGCAACCGTTGTTTTGCTTCCGATGGTTGTGTTGTTGGCGTTTACATAAATCCCGTAAGGCATCGCGCTTCCCGCTACCGGTGAACCAAACCGGGTACAACCGATAAAGTTACCCTGAATTGCAGCATTTTGTCCATCAAGCTGAATGCCTGTTCCCAATCCTGAAATCCTGTTTCTGTACAATTCACTTTCTCCGCCAATGATTGCATTTGCTGGATAGACAGCAAGCACTGCACTATTGGAGGCTGTTAGGTTTGTCAATCCATCGGAACTGATGTTGAAATCGTTGCCCTGAATGGTGGTTGTTCCTTCGCAACTGTTGGCTACCGTTAAAGCTGACTTGTTGACGGCAGCAATAATCTGATTGCCGAGATTCAAAGAAACATCCCCACCAACATAGCAATTATCGCAATCGTTCAGTCTGATAGTTGCATCGGTTGCTAAAGATAACCCCGGTGTGTTTAAACTGTCGGTACCAAGGATATTTCCTCTGATAATTACATTATCGCAGTCATCATTAAGTTCAATATTGGAACTATTGCTAAGGTTGTACATGATATTATCTTTGATGATGGTCCCGTCTGAATTTTTGGCCATGATGCCTCTGGATTTGGAATTTTTTATTACGTTTCCTTTAATTTTTCCGTATTGGGCGCCATTAAGTTCGATTACCTGATCCATGTTATAAACTCCTCCATCGCCAGCAATATTGTTTTCTGCAATGTACGCAAAGGATGAAGCCATTCCTTCGATATAAATGACATGCTTACCAGTACAATTAACAACCGAGTTGTTAAAAATCGAATCCCTCGTTGTTAAAAATGTCGAGCCTCTGCTGATGTTAACAAATTTTGACTTGCATCCGATTATAATGTTGTTCCTGATTGTCAGCCGTGTAGCTGCACTTTCGCAATTGACGATGTGTTGACCGCGTCCTCCTAATGATGAATTATCTTCGTAGCCGACGTTGGTAAATACATTTTCTTCGATAGTTGTAACTGGTGCACCTGAGTTGCTAATGTCGATTGAACGGCTGGCTATATTCCTGATATTACAGTAACTTATTAATGAAAAACCGCCGTTGTCATAACATGAAAATACTGTTGCACTGCCGTCGTTACTGAAATCTTCTGCTGTGCAATTCTCTAATCTGATTTCTGTTCCTTCATTAGAATATACAAAATGCCGGTTTTGATTATAGGCGCAACAATATTCGACAAGTAAATTGTTGCCACCTGAAGCCCGGATGGCGGCATACCCTGATCCGTTAAAATTATTCGTGAAAGCTATTCCTCTGATGGTGACATTATCCTGATTTAGTTCGAGGCAATCGTCCCTGCCGCTCCAGTTGATTGTAACCAATGCATCCGGATATGAATAACCCGGCGCCACGGAGCCATCAATAGTCAGGCTGGCGTAATTCAGCACCGGTAAATCTGAAAGAAGTTCAATTACAGCCGAAGATGGAATTTCAAAGGTAATCACCGGAGTTCCCAAACAGGCATTGGCGCTGATAATGGCCTGCCTTAGTGAGCCCGGGCCACTGTCGGAAGTGCTGGTTATCGGGATGTAACACTGAGAAAACAACCTAACCGAAAAAAGGCTGAAAACAATTAATAAAGAAAAAAAACTCTTTTTCATAAACTTTTTTTTTAATAGAATAAAGGGAGCAGGTGCCCCCTTTTTCTTCTTATTAACTAATCCTTAACTAAAAACAAACTACCGTATTATCAATTTTTTAAAAACTTTCCCCTCGTCAAATTCTATTGCAACAATGTACAATCCGCTGGGAAAGGAAGAAACGCCCAACTTAAAATACTTCTGGTTTATGTTACCCAGAAATATTTCCGTTCCAAAACTATTAATTATTGTGATTCGGTTCATCTTACTGTCCGACACAAATTCCACCTCTGTCGTTGCCGGATTTGGCAGCAGGTTCAGTGACATTTTTTCCTTTTGAAGCTCATCAATATCAACAGTAATTGTTGCTATGTTGGATGGGTCGCTTTCGCATTGGGTGTAAATTGCTGTCACAAAATATTCATGATAACCGCCAGGAACTCCTGTATCGGAATATTCGGTGAGTGTAACCATTGAAGTGTTTACTTGTTGATTATCCCTGTAAATATTATAACCAAGCAAATCGCGGTTCAGACCAGAAGTATTTACCGGATTGACAGCCATTGGGAGATGACCCTGGTTAATGGTACTGCCGTTTCCGGAATAGGTCTGATGCCCGAGAGCAATTGGTTGTGCCAGTGGCTTACCGGAAGCATCCAAACCGATAGTTCCTGCAATATTCCAGTTGTAATCGAGGCCAAGCGCTGAAAGATTATCCCAACTTGTTCCGTTTAGCGAAATCTTATCTCCATAACCAGCTACTGCAGGGCCTATATCGGTACCTGCAGGGTAATCGCCTACGGGCTGATTTGATAATTCATAACCTATCCAGAGGTCTTTTGTAGCGTCAATGGGCACAGGAGTATCTAAAATCACTGTATTCCATTCATTCGGTAGAAGACCTGTTAATGGCTGGCTTACGAGCAAAGTTGAGGCATTTGTTCCACTCCATACCTTCAGGGTAAAATTAGTTCCCAATTCACTTCGCGGGAAAATATCGGCCATTGTCAGGTATAATCCATCATAATCGGTAATTTGGTTGGCATCCCAGCGGGCGGCTACCTTGAATGAGCCTCCTGTGGTCAAACCAATTCCATCATTGTTTATTCCGTCATCCCAGCGAATTATGCCTCCCGGATTTACAGGTTCCTCCCAGGTGAGGTAAACTTCATCAGGACCGGAACCTTCAGCAAGAAGGTTTGCAGGAACAGGCAAAGGGCAGCCGATTGTTACTTCAATTGCTCCGGCACCTGTTGACTCGCCTTCATCATAAACTGCGGTAACATCATAGGAGTAAGTCCCGTTTGCAAGGGCTGGATCGAGGAAGGTAGTTTCCGGAATTGGATTCTGGTTGATGACGGTTCCATCACGGTAAACGTTATAACCCAAAAGTCCTTTTGCATTCCGGAAGGCAGAATTGGCAGAAGGTTCCAGTTTTCCGGCTGCCGGAATACTGTTATTGTTGGTGCTGTAATTGTCTGATTTAATCGCCAGTGGCACTGCCGGTGTTGCATCATCATCAGCAGTAGGTTGAATGTATGCCTGAATATTCCAGTTGTAATCCAAACCTAAAGCTGAAAGGTTATTCCAGGTGGTACCATTCGTTGTAATTTTGTCCCCAAATCCAGCAACGGCAGGACCTGCATCAGCGCCGGCAGGATAATCGCCGGCAGGCTGATTCTGGCACGTGTAGCCTACCCATAGTTCGGTGCCTGCATTGATAATTACCGGGTTGTCAAGCACGATTTCATTCCAGTTATTTTGAGTAAGATTACTCAGATTTTGTGAAACAAGCAGTGTGCCTGCATTTGCACCTGACCAAACTTTTAGGATGAAGGTTGTTCCTAACTCACTTCTCGGGAAAATATTAACCTTAGTGAGGAACCAGCCATCAAAGGATTCCAGATGCTGAGGTTCCCAGCGGGCAGCAACTGTGAAAGTTCCTCCTGTGGTAATCCCGATACCATCATTATTTAGCCCGTCATCCCAGTGTAGGTATTCGGCAGCCATTCCTGAAGGAGAATCCCAGGTTAGCGATACATCATTGAAGTTAACCACATTTGCCTGTAAGTTTTGAGGAGGATACAATCCGCTGCCGCCAACATTCAGTATTACGGGAACATCAATTTGTGGATTTCCAGTGTCGTTGCTTGTAAAGCGAAGGGTTCCGTTATAAATGCCATTATTGAGGTTGGCACTGTTGAAGGTAACAGAAATTGAAGCCGATTGCCCCGGGTTGAGGTTTCCCGACTGTGGTTCAGCTGAAAGCCATGTAGGGGTGGTGCCGCCGTCAGAAAGATATCCTGCAAGGTTCCAGTTGCTGTCGAAACCATTTGCCGAGAGCGTTGTCCAGCTTCCGTTTATTTTAAGCATATCGCCAAATCCAGCGACAGCGGGACCCGGATCTACTCCTGCCGGATAAGTGCTTGCCGCATTTGTTATCTGGTAGCCAAACCATAAGGCTTCGCCGGTAATCGGAACCGGCGTTGTAAGTGTTATCAGATTCCAGAAATTGCCGGTTGGAGTTACTGCTTGCTGATGTAACAAAGGGCCGGGAACCGATGGAGTTCCCTGTCCATAAACTTTCAAAATACATGTTGTTGGAGCATCCACAATGTAAAATTCAATTTGTGTCAGATTCATTCCAACATACTGCGCCATGGTTGTTGCCGGGAAATATGCCGATGCTTCAATAGTCCCGTTCGTTCCTAATCCCTGGTAGTTTTCACCGTTATCATACCTGATAACTGCATCATCGGTCTGATAAGGAGATTTGCCGCCATGGGTTTTTGCGGAAGCCAACAGGGTTGAAATTTCGGATTGTTTCGAAAAACTTTCAATTGAAACCTGGGACGCAGGTAATAAATTTTTTGATAATTCACCACCGGTCAAAACTTCAAGGTCGAAGGCAAGGCTTGAAGTTCCGGTATTTGTAACTGTAATTATTTTTTCGGTTACTTGAGGGGGATTGGAATGGGTTTCCTGCAACAATAGCGGGTCTATGGCTATTTCGGGTGCTGACCCAGAAGGTACTGTTACCTGAACGGGTCCGGCAGGAAGGCTTTCTCCTTCATCGTACACTGCAGTTACTCCGTAGTTATAAATTCCATTGGCAAGGTCGGCATCAAGGTAGGAAGTTTCGAGAACCGTACTGGTATTAATTTTAATGTTGTTACGATAAACATTATAACCCAGGAATCCTCTTTGCTTATTGATAGCAGAAGAAGCCGAAGGTTTCAGATTTCCTGCAACCGGAATACTATTATTGTTATCGAAATTTTCTGATTGAATCGTCAGTGGCACTGCCGCAGTTGCTCCGTCAGCAGATGGCTGCACATAAGCTTGTATATTCCAGTTGAAATTTAAACCTAAACCAGAAAGGTTATCCCAGCTTGATCCGTTAAGTGAGATTTTATCGCCAAAGCCTGCAATTGCTGGGCCATCATCGCAACCGGCTGGATAATCGCCTGCCGGCTGGTTTTGTACCGTATAACCTACCCAAAGTTCAGTACCGGCATTAATCACTACAGGATTATCAAGGATGATCTCATTCCATGAATCCTGGATAAGTCCATTTAGAGTTTGAGATACGAGTAAGGTTCCTGCATTGGCTCCTGACCATACTTTAAGGATGAAAGTAGTACCGGCATTACTTTTCGGGAATATATTAACCCGTGTCAGGTACCAGTCATCAAAAGGGCTAAGATGCTGAGGTTCCCAGCGTGCTGCAACCGAGAAAGTTCCCCCTGATGTCAATCCGATGCCATCATTATTAACCCCGTCATCCCAGTTAAGCAATTCACCGGGGATGCCGCCTGGAGCATCCCAGTTTAGGTCAACATCATTGGTATTGATTACCACTGCCTGCAGGTTCTGCGGAGGATTAAGTACGTTTTCACCAACGTTTAGGGTTACTGGCACATTTATCACAGGATTTGTGGGATCGTTGCTGGTGAAATTAAGCGTGCCGGCATGAATGCCATTGCTGAGACCGGCGGAGTTGAGTGTAACTTCAACAGAAACCGATTCTCCGGCATTGAGGTTACCGGAAAGTGGCGAAGCAGAAAGCCAACTTGTTCCGGTAAGATGTCCTGCCAGGTTCCAGTTATTGTTGAGGCCATTGCCTGAAAGGGTTGTCCAGCTGCCATTTATTTTAAGTCTATCGCCAAATCCTGCTATTGCGGGTCCAGGATCTACACCAGCCGGATAATATGCTGCAGTTTGTATTACCTGATATCCAAACCAAATATCGCCACCGCTTATAGCAACCGGGGTTGTAAGTTCTATCAGATTCCATGAATTAATGGTTGGAGTTACCGATTGTTGGTGTAACAAAGTGCCCGGAACCGATGAAGTTCCTTGTCCGTAAACTTTTAAAATACATTGTGACGGCGCATCATTAATAAAAAACTCGATTTTTGTCAATTGCATTCCTGAATACTGAGCCATTGTTGCAGCAGGGAAATAGGCTGCAGCTTCAAAATTGCCTGCGCCTGACAAACCCATTCCCATTTCATTTTCGCCGTTATCATATCTTATCAAGGCATCATCTGTCTGATAAGGTGAGTGGCCGCCAATGATTTTGCCAGAAGCAACAAGGTTTGAAATAACGGTAGGATTAGAAGCAATTTCCTGTGAGATTTTTTCTTCAGGTGATGTGTTTTTCAATAATTGGCTGTTAATCAAAACTTCAAGGTTGAATGAAAGCGCTGTTGATCCGGTATTAGTCACCAAAACCTGTTTTGTTGTTATTTGTGGAGGAGTAGAATGGGTTTCCACTATTGATAGTGGGCTTATTGTTATTTCAGGTCCCGAGATGTAGGTTACTGTAACCGTTGCCTGATCGGAAAGGGTTGTGGCATTTTCGATCAAAGTATAGGTTATAACCAATGGGTTTGCCATAAAGCCGGATTCAGGTGAAAAAGTAAGATCCCCATTAACGGAAGAATAGGTCCAGACGCCCTGGCCCGGAACAGTCAAAGTTGCTTGAATTCCAGGTGTAGCCTGATTTATATCAACAGATACTAAAGCTGGTGCCGGAACGCTGCCATCAGATAAATGGTCGTTTGCCAGGATTTGAACCACCGCCGCAGAACCGAAAAAATTATTCCCGCTAACATCATTGTTGGCAACCGGCGGTGAGGTGTTATAGGTGACAGTCACAGTTGCAACATCAGATAATCCTGAGCAGATTTCCAATAAGTTGTAATTCAAAACCGGAGGACTAAATGAAAAACCCGGCAGCGGATCAAACGTAATGACACCTGTTAGCGTGTTGTACGTCCAGGTTCCTTTTCCCTGAATGATATTACTTGTCTGTATTCCGTGTATTGCAGTATTGACATCAATGTTTACGGTTTCCGGAGTTGCCGGGCTTCCATCCGATAAAATATCGTTGGAAAGAATATTAACAATGGCATTCACTCCAGGAGTGTTTCCATTGCTGGAATCGTCATTTGCAACAGGTGGAACTTCATTGTAACCAGCCCAAACTACGGCCAAATCAGAATATCCGGAAGAGTTATCGGTTAATTGATATTGGATAATTGATGGGTCAGTTGTAAAACCGGGCTGAGGATCAAAAGTCAATAAACCGTTTGAATTGTTGTAAGCCCATATTCCTTCACCTGCAAAGGTTAAAGTATTTTGAACTCCTGCCATATTCAGGTCAAGGTCAACTGCGACAAGGCTGGCCGTTGCAGGGTTTCCGTTAGAAAGAAAATCGTTCGCCAGGATATCAATTACAGCATTTAAACCCACCACATTGCCGGATGAATTGTCGTGATTGGCAGTTGGAGCCAAAATACCCAATCCACTGTATGAGGAAAATTCAGAAGAGTTTAAATTATCAATTTGTAAAGCTGCAACCTCGTCATTTAATGCAACAGGAGAAGTAAAAGACCAGGTGCCGCTGCCATCGGCAATAGCAAATCCCAGATATTCATAACCCTGAGCAGGTTTCGCAGGATTCCAGTGATACACTTCAACCCGTGCATTGGCCAGGGATGTACCGAAAACTGTATTAGGAAGTGATCCTCCACTAATTACTGGAGCGGCTATTCCTCCGTTCGCGCCTCCTCCTTCGTTATTTACCACCACAGGACCAGTATTATTAAAAAACCTGTTACCCGACCATAAAACATTGGCTTTATTATTATTGCGAATGGCCTCAGCGCAATAACCAAGTAAATTTGAAAGCCCCGCCGTTGTTTTACTTCCGATGGTTACATTATCTGCTTCTACTAAAATTCCTACAGGCATGGCGCTTCCGGAAATCGGAGAACCAAATTGCGTGCAGCCTATCAGATTGCCCTGAATTGATGTATTTTGTCCGGTGACCTTAATACCAGTTCCCAAGCCAGAAATCCTGTTTCGATAAATATTGCTTTCGCCGCCGATAACCACATTTGTGGTCGAAATTTCAAGTGCAGGTTCGGTAGATGTTGACAGATTTGTAAGACCATCGGAACTTACGTTGATATCGTTGCCCTGGATAGTATTGATTCCGGAACATGAGCCGCTTATTTGAATCGCTTTCTTTTCGGGAGCGGCAATAATCTGATTTCCTAATTCTAAGGTAAAATCGCCACCGATTGAGCAGTCATCACAATCATTAAATCTAATTACATCATCCGTAGATAAGGATAAACCTGGTGTGTTCAGACTGTCGGTGCCGATGATATTTGCCCTGATAATAATGTTGTCGCAATCATCATTTAACTCAATAATGGAGCTGTTGTTCAGATTGTACATTACATTTCCTTTAATAAGGGTTCCGTCAGAATCTTTTGCCATTATACCTCTGGATTTGGCGTTTTTTATCACATTTCCTTTGATTTTTGCAAATTGTGCCATATTCAGTTCAATCACCTGATCCATCCCATAAACTCCGCCATCGCCATCAAAATAATTGTCGGCAATGTAGGCATAAGATGAAGCTTTGCCCTGAAGATAAATCCCATGCTGGCCGGTACAATTGATAACTGCGTTGTTGTAAATCGAATCCATTCTGGTAGCAAGTGTCGTTCCTCTGCTGATTTCCATAAACTTCGATTTGCAGCCGTTTATGATATTGTATTTTATCACAAGCCGGGTAGTTATGTCGTTGGTTTGGATGACATGCGCTCCCCTGCCACCAGACGATGAATTGTCTTCATAACCAACGTTGGTGATGATATTGTCCGAAAACGTTGTAACTGCAGCACCTGATGAATTGATTTCAAGAATTTTCCTTGGAATATTCGTAATAATGCAACCACTTATTAATGAAAAACCGCCGCTGGCAACTTCAAATACTTTTGCATTGCCATCATTATTAAAATTTTCAACCATGCAGTTTTTAACCTGTATTCCGGTTCCGCCCTGAGCGCTTACAAATCTTCGGTTTTGATTAAATGCCCGGCAGTTTTCAATAAGTAAATTGCTTCCGCTAATGGCGCGGATGGATGCTTCTCCTGATCCATTTAAATCATTCGTAAAGGCAAGACCACGGATTGTTACATTATTCAATTTTTGTTCAAAACAATCGTCTCTGCCAGTCCAGTTAAGGGTAACAATTGCTTCGGGATAAGAATATCCGGGTGCAGTGGTACCATCAATAGTAAGGTCGGCATGATTCAACTGAGGCAAATCAGTAGTAAACTGGAGGACACTCGAAACTGGTATTTCAAATGTAATTGTAGGAGCGCCGGAATAAGCATTGGCGTCGGTAATTGCCTGCCTGAGTGAGCCGGGTCCTGCGTTTCCGGTGTTGGTAACCATGAAAGTTTGAGAAGAAAGCCTTGCAGAAAAAAGGCTGAAAGCCAAGATTAAGAGCAGTGTGTAGTTTTTCATAAATCCTGAAATTTTGTTTACTAAAAATTTATTATTTTATTTTACAATATATTTATTTCTTTAATCCGGATTTTGAAC
>CAJATL010000107.1 GCA_903944895.1 uncultured Bacteroidota bacterium | reverse complement strand
CCCTAAAATATTGAATCACTATCTCTTGTTTTGCATACATACTTATCATCTTTTTAAAACGAGATTTTATCCCGTCAAGTGAATACTAAGTGGTATACTTTTCGATTGAAGAAGTGGCTTACTTTTGGTTGAAATAAACACACGGCATTATTCACCCGGATTTCAAAATTACCTTATCCCATACAAATAGAGGTGATGGATTACATCGAATTTATTATCCAGAAATATGGTAAAATGGAAGTTAAAAAGCATCCAAAAGCAGGATGCATGCAGGGTACCTTCACTTTGAGTCCCGATTTTGATGAACCATTAGAAGATTTTAAGGAATACATGAAATGAAATTATTAATCGACACACAATCTTTTATTTGGTTTGTTGAGAACGATAAACAACTGCCTTTAAAGATCAAAAACGAACTCGAAGACCACAATAATACCATCATTATTAGCATCGCATCCCTGTGGGAAATGGCAATAAAGATGTCGCTTGGCAAACTGAATTTGAGTTGCGACATCGAAAAGATGATTGATAAATTGTATCAAAACGGCTTCGAAATTTTGCCCATACTTCCCGAACACATCAATGAACTACCCCGCCGCAAGCGGACGGAGTATCAAGAGACCAGCCGCACAAAACAAGTTCGCCGCAAGCGGCGGGGAATTAAACCCAAAAATGATTAAATTAAGCACTTTAGTATATTTCCATCGCCATCCATTCGATCGGATAATCATTTCACAAGGATTAACGGAAAATATTCCAATTGTAAGTTCCGATGAAGTATTCGACGAATACAATGTTAAAAGAAAATGGAAATAGATTGCCGGTACCTTAAAATCCTATAAACCTTACTTTCAGCAGCAGCACAAAATTATCAGGCTTTTTTGTACTTTAGTCCCATAGTATTCAATCTCCACCTGCTGCACCACCTTCTCCACTCCCTTTCCCACCCACAAAATTCACAATAATCCGGGCATTCATGTAATTTATGTAAAAATCAGGATTCGGTTATTTCTCCGAAATACACACCTCCGAAGGCATGATTACACAAAAACTTGTGATCAGATAAAATCATAATTGATAATTCAAAAAAAGGGAGGCCGGTTTGGGCTCCCTTTTTTTTGGCTTTTGCAAAAGTTAACACTACGCCAAAACTTGAATAAAGTACAGAAAATTCATTCAAATGCTTTTCGGTTTGTGAAATGGAGTGGGAAAATTTCGACTGGAACTTTTGCTACAGGTCAGGATTTCTGATGTTAGCCTGCTGATCAGCTTGTAGTTATCCTGATTGCCATGGTCAAAAATAGCATTGGCAGGTACTTTTGATTAAAGCATAAGAACACGTTTTTGGAAAGGTGAATTATGATTTTCATTTGTTTTGGTTGATCATTATTTCGCCCGGATATCGAGGCAGACCATTTGTTTGGAATCCCGCATCAAAAGATAACCGTCGGCGATGGCAAATGGCCCCCAGGCATCCTGCCCATCGATGATTTTTACTTTGTCGAGTAATTCAAATTTTGATGTGGTAGCTTTTGCAATGGTCAACGTGCCGTCGTCGTCGAGGATGAAGAATTTTCCGTCGGCCAGAATGTATGGACCAAGCCCAAAGCGCTCGCCTTTGCCGCTGGTCCAGAGGATTTTGGTGCAATCGCCGGGCTGGCAGCAAACAAACTGGTTTCGCACAGCACCTGCATCTTTTGGCAGGATGGCAAAAAGATGGCCTTCAAAATAAACCGGAGTTTGTTGTTCGGAGGCAAGGCCATCTTTGGGTTTGTAAATCTGGATTTCCTTTACCGAAAAGCCTTCACCATCTTTGACTACCTGGAACAGCATCGAGCCGGCACCGTAACCTGCCGAAACAAATATCTTCCCGTCATCCATAATGAGTGGCGATGGAGCCACCACTGCCGGTGCGAATTTTTTTGTTTTCCAGAGGATTTTTCCAATGTCGTCGCTTTCGGCAGAAACGCCGCAAATGCCGCCGATGGCAAAATACACATACATTTTTTTTCCGCCAAAATTCATCGGCATCACCGATGAATGTGACATTTTCCAGTTATCCGGGTTTGGTGTTTTCCAGACTACATTTCCGGTGGCGCAATCCACGCCGATCAACAGCGATGAACCACCCGGCGCAATTACTGCTACATTTTCATCAATAAGCGGGCATTGGCCGGTGTACCAAAAAGGAACTTCCGTGCCGAAATCTTTAACCAGATCAAGGCCCCAGAGATAATTTCCGGTGGCGGGGTCGGCGCACATCACCTGGCATCGGGGGCCAATGGTTACAATGAAATTTTCGGTTATTGCAGGCACAGTCCGCGACATACCATGGTTTCGCTTGATGTGAACCTTGTACCAGCGACGCCATAATTCTGTGCCTGTTTCGAGCGAGAAACACCGCAAAGCATCCGATTTTTCCTTTTCGAGATAGTCGAGGATGTAAACTTTTCCGTTGTAAATCACAGGCGCAGCGTGGCCTTCGCCCAATTCAACGGTCCATTTAATTTTTGGGCCTTCGGGAGGAAATTTATTGATGAGTCTGATTTTTTCTTTGTTGATGTTGTCAAAATCAGCGCCACGGAAACGCGTCCATTTTCCTTGAAGAGCGGATGTTTCGGTGGAATAGGTTTCGAATTTATCACCGATCAGGATGATTTCGCTGGAGCTGTCGCTTTTTGCAGGCCGGTTGTCGAGGCCCGGAACATTGGCTTTAAAATCAGCCACAGGATTATAGAAAAACCAGGCCATAAATACAGCAACCGCCAACAAAATCAGCAGCGGAAGTATGTATTTTTGGATTTGGTTTTTTTGCATCTGATTATTGGGGTAAGTATTCCTTTTCAATTTTCAATTGCCTTTCAATTTCCCGGCGCAGTTCTTCTTTATCAGGCAGGTAAAGCTGATATTTGTTTATAAAAAGCTGCGATGAGATGTTGTGCATGGCATATTTTACAAGCAAATCGTCCTTTTCTTTTGCCAGTACAATGCCTATTGGCGGATTATCGCCTTCGGTGTTTTCTTCATTTTCGAAATAGCCGAGGTACATATTCATCTGTCCAACGTCTTCGTATCCGGCTTTTTCTTTTTTAAGATCAATAAGTACAAAACATTTAAGTATTCGATGGTAAAAAACCAGATCAATATGATAGTGTGTGTTGCCCAAAGTAATACGGTATTGCCTGCCTATAAAGGCAAAACCTTTGCCTAATTCGAGCAGGAACTCCTGCAAATGGTCTATTAGCCTTGTTTCCAAATCGGTTTCATTAAACTGGAAAGGCTCAGGGATTTTAAGAAATTCAAGAATGCAAGGTTCCCTGATTATATCGGCAGGTTTTTGCAATGTTTGCCCATTTTTAGCCAATTGTAAAATCCCCTCTTTGTCTTTAGAGACTGCTAAACGAAGGAATAAGGAGGATTTTTTCTGACGTTTTAGTTCACGAACATTCCAGTTTTCATTTTGACACTGAATCTCATAAAACTCTCTTTCTAATTGATTATCAATAGGTATGAGTTCGCAAAAGTGCGACCATGTTAGTCTTTCAGATTTTCCAGACACTGTCTGGAAAATTGGATATCTGATAAAGAATTGCCGCATTTGATAAACATTACTCAAGCTAAAACCTTTGCCATGCGCAAAAGTTAAATCTTTTGATAACCTTGTTAGTAATTCTTTTCCATATTCTGCCTTTACCTGTCCCCCTTGCTCAAATTCCACAATGTACTGCCCGATTTTCCAATAGGTGGTTACCATGTTTGTATTAACAGCCGCAACCGCACGCTGGAACCCTTGTTTGTAGGTATCAGAAATCTTTGACAGCAAGCCATTATAATTATTATCGGAATTATCCGGTCTATTTTCCATAACTAACTGGATTTATTTTAGTTGACAAATGCATCTGACAATAATTCTTTTTTTAAGAATTGGATTGATGAAAAGTCTCTTACTTCGCCCCAATATCATAAACCATCAAAGCACTGCCATGGCGGATGTAAAGTTTTTTATCGTGAATTACCGGGTGTGCCCAATGCTGGTTTTCGCCAAGCGGCACCTTGAATGAACTAATCAGTTTGAAATCGCTTTCACCCGGTTCAACTAAACCCACTGTTCCCCCGTCATCATAACAATAAAGCAAGCCATCGGAAAAAATAATATCTCCGCGCTTCATCATGTCGGATGAATAGAGTAATTGGCCGGTTTTCCAATCCAGACAATACCAATCTCGGGTATTATCTCCAGAGCCATAAATTCTTCCGTTTACCAAAACCATCCCACCCATTTTGGGGTCGAGCAGTTTGTTGCGCCAAACCTCGGTAACGCTTGCTCCGTCGGGGGATAATTTAAGCATCACACCACCCTGGCCGTATCCGCTGGTGCAGAACAGAAATCCATCCTGGTAAATGGGAGTGTTTGGCTGTACCGACCATTCGTTTGGATGTTCAAAACTCCACAAAAATCTTCCATCGGCGGCATCAATGCCAATGATTGAGCTTTCGGTGTGTGTGACTACTATTTTGCGATTGGCAAGTTTTACGACCATTGGTGAGCAATAAGCGCTTTTTTCGCCGTTTCCCTTGCTTTTCCAGATCAATTTTCCGGTGTCTTTATTGAGGGCAAGCACATTATCATTTTTGCCTCCGGCGGTGCAGTATAATTTACCGTCGTCAATTAGCAGGTTCTCGGTGTAGCCCCATTTTATATTTTCTCCGTCATAAGCTTTTGTCACATCAACTTTCCAGAGGATATTTCCTTTTTCGGCATCCATGCACACCAACTCGCCAAAACTACTGAGGGTATAAACTTTATCAATATAAAAGAGTGGTGCCGAACGAACGCCAGAAAAACTATCAGTCCATTCTTTCCCATATTCCGTTTTCCAGATAACTTTTCCGGAATGATCGAAAGCCACGATAAAACCCATTTCGTCTAATGTGCCTGCTGCAAAAACTTTGGATTTTGTCACAGCAACTGCTGCATGGCCGTCGCCAAGACTTTCATTGCTCCAAAGCATGGTTGGGCCATTTTTTGGCCATGATTTCAACAGACCTGTTTCATTGTAAATTCCATCGCGGTTTGGGCCACGCCATTGGGCGATTTCCTGGGAATAAAGACTGAATCCGGTTGCAATTAAACAAAGGATAAAAAGTATTCTTTTCATAATTTTTCGAATAAATGTAATTTAGTAAAGACTTCAAAAATAGTAGAATCCATGCAAACGGTGAGTGTTGATGAAAAATTTTGTTTTAAAAGCCGGCAAGTAAACATCAGTGGGTTTTCTTCGTCTACTCTGCCATATACTTTGCGATGTCTTTTAACACAATTATCCCCGTCAAATTTTCGTGAGGTTTGCCATTTTGGGTGATGATGAGCGCATCGAAATACCGGTTTTTAGGTTCAGCCTGAAAGGAATTCCTGTACAATTCGGCAGCATCATACACCAACATTGAGCGCGGAATAATTTCGAAATTACGCTTGTATTCGGCCTTGTTCAACACCTGACTGATTTTGATTTGTGATGGAGAAACCGACATTTGGTTAGCCAGCCAGAAAGCGATATGATTTCCGTTAAGAACTTCGATGATGGCATTCCCGTCAATTACCGGAATCTGGGTGATTTTATGCCTGATCATCAGTTGCAGGGCTTTGTCGAGCGTGTCGTTAAGAAAACAGCAAAAAACTTTTTTTTCGAACTGATCAACCCGGCCGGGATTTTCGATGAGTTCCCGGACTTTTTCAAATTCCTCCACCACTTCGTCCAGTGGCTCGGCTATGGTTCGTCCGCCAAACCGGTCGTTGTGAACAAGCACGTTGCGCAGGTCGCCACACATGTAAAGCAAATCCTGGTTTCGGCGGATAACCGGATCTTTGGCTGCAGCCCGCCTCAGGAGAAACCGGAATGGCGCAAAATTGCCCTGGTTGAATTTGTTTTCAAGATAACGCTCAACAGCATTAAAAGTATTCAGAAACTGATCGGCATTTTGTGACATGACTTTTTTAGCAATAATAAGCATAAATTTCGGGCAGGTGTGAATATTTTACCGGCTCATTTTGGCTAAAATGCCGTTTTCCGAAAGCAGGAAGCCGGTTGATTTTGATGATTTGATCGCGGAATTTCTTTACAAATTTCCAGAATCAAATCCTCAAAATAGGCATATCTGTCGTAAAAATCCCATAGCATGCGCGTTTCAGGCTCCCTTCTTCTGAACACGGTCAA
Organism: uncultured Bacteroidota bacterium; assembly: GCA_903944895.1. GTDB lineage: Bacteria > Bacteroidota > Bacteroidia > Bacteroidales > 4484-276 > CAJATL01. The sequence goes on along the minus strand of CAJATL010000107.1, from coordinate 10,730 downwards.
ATTGGGATAATTGCCACTTTCCCCAATCCAGGTGCTGTAAATAATATCGTCGGCAACCAGCACGGTGTGCGCAAACCGGCTTTGGTTCTGAATAAAAAAATCAGCCATTTCAGGGGCAATAAGATCCGCTTCGACCAGTTGAAATTTTACAGATTTGCCATGAATTTTTTTGGTTTTCCCCATCGAAGCAAGGTTTAGGTTGGGTTTGAGATGTTCTGCAGGGATTTCAAAATAAAAGACATGGTAGTTTTCAAAACCGGTGTATTCAATAATCCGGCTCATGATGGCGTCGAGTGAAATATCCTGTTCTTCAAGATTCGGGTAAGTTTCACGAGCCTCCTGTATGGTTTGCTTTACAAACAATGAATCGACAAAAACAGCCGAAGTAAAATGAATGGGTGCCATTATTTTGGATTTTGTTGTTTCAGGATATTCTCAAATCTGGTTTTGCTCAGGTAATGATCTTCGAGGAGTTTGCCATTATAAATCAGACCGAAAGTCCCAAAACCCGAAGGTGCCTGTTGTGCCTCTTCGGGGGTCGTTAGTTTGGCTACATGGAGTTCGATGCCATGGTTTTTGGCAGTAAGTTGAAGATCGGCAACTGACTTTTCGTGCCACGGGCACTGATCGGAATAAACCAGGTTCCAGCCTTTGTAATTTGCCTGGTTTTTTGTCCAGTCGATAAACTGAGGCACGGGGTTTTTATCATCGAACTTCTTAACCATCAGTTCAAAACGGCCAAGCTTATCGGCAACCTCAAATCCGTTTTTTTCGAAAACTGTTTTGTTGGCCATCCAGACTCCGTCGCTGCACATCGCACAAATGCCTGATTTATGATTCAGTTTTGCATCTGCTTCACATTCCTGAAGCAAACGTGTTGCAATGTTTTTGTTTCGCGAATCCTTTTCTAAAATCGCTATGCAGTGAATAAAAAGATATCCGGCAGCATTTACAGGCCGCCAGGCCATTTCGCCAGGAATGTACTCGGTAAACCCGATCTGTTTTCCACGCTCATCAAGCACAAGCTTAATGTTTAATCCCTGGTTGATTTTCAGTTTAAACCACTCAACTTTTGCTTTAAAGCCAGGCGATTTTTTGTCCTTGTTGCAGCAAATACCAGCCTCAGCAACATTTTCGGCAGTAACTCCGATGATTGTAAAACTATTCATACCGTTCTATTAAAATCTGTACTTAAACCGTTTTATCATAAACTTCCAAAGCTACTGGCAGGCAGCTTGCAACACCTTTCAATCCTACCACCGACAAGGTTATCAGAATCGTGTCTTTGATTTCGTCGCGGGTAGCGCCAAGTTTTTTGGCCATCGAAACATGGTAATAAATCGCAGTGGTGTCGCCCATTGCAGCCTTGATGCCGATGTAAACCAGTTGTTTGGTTTTTGCATCCAGGCCACTGGTTTCCTTCAGCGCTGTAATCAAGCCATCGAAGGCCTTTGCAACTTCGGGTGCTTCCTTTTGAAAAACTTCTAATGGATTCATATTGTGATTTTTAACAATGATTGATATTTTGATTATCAAAATCTAAGATGCTGAAAATAATAAATGTAGAAAACCCCAATGAAGATTTAAACGCAGAGAGCCGCAGAGAGAAAAACCGCAGAGGTCGCGGAGGTCTTCTTTGGAGTCATTTTATTTATTTTTTTATTCCATTTTTCTTTGCGTCCCTCTGCGTTTTCTTTTCTTTGCGCTCCTCTGCGGTAAAAATGAGTTAAACTCAGAGAGCCGCAGAGGCAAAAACCATAAAGAGCCAAAGAATTAGAGGTCATTGGCTACTCTTTTTATTCCTTCAACCACTCTTAAGACATTGAAATTCATCAACAAACCCAACTTGCAACCTGAGAGTTTCAGGTAGGTCAGCAATTGCGCAAAGTGAATTGCGTTGAGTGCTTCAACAGATTTAAGCTCGATAATCACCTTGTTTTCTACAATTAAATCCAGGCGATATCCGGCATCCAATTTAACTTCTTTGTAAACCAATGGCAACGCCTTCTGCTTTTCAACTTTTAATCCTGCTTTTTGCAATTCATAAAACAGGCACTCAACATAAGCATTCTCCAATAATCCTGGTCCAAGTGCCTTGTGAACATGGATAGCGCAACCAATTATCCTTTCCGAAATATCATTTTCTGTCATCATTTCTTTATTTGAATAATTAGCTAATACCGAATTGAAACTTTAAACGATTACCTAAGCAAAAGAAAGACAAATTTCTTCAAATAGCAAATGAATTGCACGTTTTCTTAACCACTAAAATATCTTCATTTCCCAAGTGTTCAAAATTTGCGATAAGCCAATTGGTGAAAGCATGGGTTAGGCTAATTGTCGGAATTTTATCAAGAAGCACTTTGCGGCTCTCTGCGCCTTATTTTCTCTGCGTTACTCTGCGGTAAAATACGCTTTGCGGTAAAAAAACCATTGATTTTATCGGTGAAATTTTAGATTAAATAAATTGCCGTACTTTTAACCGGAATTTTGATTGTGACGCATTTTTGCGCTTTTTAAGAAGTTGAATAGTAAAATATCAACAAACCGAATTCGTTGTTCTGCTTTGTTTTAAAAGGTTATGAGAAGATTTACAAAATATCTGGCTGTTTTTTTATTCATGATGTCTGCCCCGCTGGTGGCTTTTTCGCAAAACGAAACTACCCCCGATGGCTATCAGAAATTCTTTTATCAAAATGGTAAAATTTCGAGCGAAGGGACCATGCGTAGCGGTAAACCCGACGGCTACTGGAAAACCTATTTCGAAAATGGTAGCCTCAAGTCGGAAGGAAACCGGGCAGATTATCTGCTCGACAGCACCTGGAAGTTTTATGATGAAACGGGTAAAATCGTTTTGACCATCAACTACAAAAATGGCTTAAAAAATGGCCTCCGGGTAACCAACCTCGAAAAGGAATTTATCGCCGAAAATTTTGAAAACGACATCAAACAGGGCCTTACAACCTATTTTTATCCCGACAGCACCATCAATAAAACCATCAATTTTGTGAATGGAAAAGAGGATGGTTTGTCGAAGGAATTTGGCGAAGATGGCCGGGTTATCACGCTCACCGTGTATAAAAAAGGCTACGTGGTGAGCCGCGAGCGCATTAATCGGCTCGACAGCGAAGGCCGGAAACAAGGAGCCTGGAAGTTTTTTCATGCCAACGGCCTGGTAAAAACTGAGGGGAAATACAAGAATGACCTTAAAGATGGCTATTTTAAAGAATATGACGATAAAGGAAAACTACTCACCATCTCGAAATGGATTGAAGGTGAAATGCAGCAGGATGTGGTCGAATTAACTAAACTGGAGATCGAAAAGGAATATTACCCCGATGGCACCGTAAAAGTTTTCCAGGGTTACAAAAACGGGCTGCCGGAAGGCGTTCGTCGCGAATATACCGAAGACGGAACACTGGTTGCCGGCTATATTTATAAAGAAGGCAAAAAAGTGGGCGAAGGAATTACCGGTGAAGATGGCCTGAAAAACGGCCCGTGGAAGGATTTTTTCGTTACCGGCGAACTCAAAGCTGAAGGCTCCTACAAAAATGATGTAAAAGTTGGGAAATGGACCTATTATTTTGCCAACGGAAAAACCGAACAAACGGGCAAATACGACGACAAAGGCAAACTCACCGGAAAATGGGTGTGGTATTATCCTACAGGCGAAATCCTGCGTGAAGAAAACTTCCTGAACGGACTTGCCGACGGCATGATGACCGAATTTACCGAAGAGGGCAGCATTATTGCCGAAGGCGAATTTATCGAAGGGCAGGAAGAAGGCCAGTGGGTTTACGAAACCGGCGGCTACCGCGAGGAAGGAAATTATGCCTTCGGGCTGCGGCAAGGCGTTTGGAAGCGTTTTTATCCCGACGGAACACTTCAGTTTGAAGGCGAATTTATCGAGGATAATCCAAACGGAACCCATAAATATTACTGGGATAATGGTAAATTAAAAGAAGAAAACGAATATCTGATGAGCACCAAAATCGGCGACTGGAAAACTTACAATTCGGATGGGACTTTGTTTTTGATCGTAACCTACGAAAACGGCATCGAGAAAAAGTACGACGGTATCAAAATAAAGCCTGAGTTTACGGAGCAGGATGAATGACCCCCCTCAGTCCCCCCAAATGGGGGGAAGGAAGACCCTTCATCCTGAGAAAAAAGGTTAAACCGGGATTCCACATTCAGGCTGCCGGTTGGCTTGAAAGCCTCCCGATTCAGGGGGTTTGGGGGGTAAGAAACATGGAATCGCAGGAGACCAACCCAATTCCTGGGGTTGGTGGGTAGCGCTGATGGAATTGGTGTTTTGTAATTTTCATTTTTCCAACTTAAAGGTTTTCTTAAATTTGTAGCTATCTTTAAAAAATGATCTAATGGAAGCGCTAAAAGTACTTGTCCTGGATGATGAGGTGAGGATCACCGAAAAACTGAAGCGTCATTTGGAGCATCATGATTTTGTGGTTTTTGAGGCCAACGATTCCAGAACAGCCTTTAAACATCTCGAAAAAAACACCATCGATATTGTCCTGCTCGATTTCATGATTCCCCACGACCTCAACGGAATCGAAATACTGAAACGAATAAAGGCAACGCATCCCACAACTGAGGTCATCATGGTCAGCGGGCAGGAAGACATTGATATTGTGATTGAAGCCCAGCGGCAGGGAGCCATAGATTTTGTGCGAAAACCATTCAATTTTACCGAAATCCTTTTCGCCATCGAGCGTACCGGAAAATATGTGCAACTGCGCAACAAACTCAAATCTGTCGAAGATCAGAAATCGCTCATTTCGCGGGAGCTTGAATCAACCATCGAACGCGATTTTATCGGCATAAGCGCAGTTATAAAAAATGTGATCGGGCTTGCGCTGAAAGTGGCAAACGATAAAGATGCCAGCGTTTTGATTACCGGCGAAAACGGCACCGGAAAAGAGATCATTGCACGCATTATTCATTACGCTTCCGAACGGAAAAAAAACATTTTTGTCCCGGTCAACAGCACAGCTATTCCCGATACTTTGATGGAAAGTGAGTTTTTTGGCCATAAAAAGGGTGCCTTTACCGATGCCAAAGAAGATAAAAAAGGTTTCTTTGAACTGGCAAACGGAGGCACTTTATTTTTAGATGAAATTGCCGATATGCCATTTTCGCTTCAGGCCAAACTGCTTCGGGCTATGGAAGAGCGCAAAATAACCCGTGTTGGCGATTCGAGGGAAATTTCGGTGGATATTCGCATCATTTCGGCAACAAATAAAAATATCGAAAAACTTATCGAAGACGAGAAATTCCGCCTCGATTTGTACCATCGCATCAATACATTTATCATCAACATTCCGCCACTTCGCGAACGGCCGGAAGACATCGAGCCACTGCTCATGCATTTTATAGCCGACCTTTGCAGAAAAAAGAAACGCAACATCCCTGAAATCGACCACAGCTTGATTTCGCAGTTAAAGAGATATTCCTTCCCCGGAAATGTGCGCGAACTCCGCAACATGGTCGAAAGGGCGCTGATTTTATGCGATGGAAACTGCCTGAAACCTGATGATTTCTCGATGAAATTTTCGGAATCAAAACCCGAAATCCAAAAACAGGCGCTACAAACGCTCAATCTTGATGAAAACGAAAAAATGATCATCGAAGAAGCACTCAGAAAAACCGGTGGCAATCAGATTAAAGCTGCCGAACTCCTTGGTATTTCGCGTGATGCCCTCAAGCACCGCATCAAAAATCATGGCATTGCCATTCATAAAGTTATCGACTAGGCGCTTTCATTACCTTCTCATGCGGCCATTTCATCCAAATAACCCCGATAGCTATCAGGGGGATTACATTCTTCATTCCTCATTCTTCATTCTTCATTCTTCATTCCTCATTCTACATTCTACATTCTACATTCTTCATTCTTCATTCTTCATTCTACATTCTTCATTCTTAGAATCGAATCGAATCGAAAACTTTAAAAGGTCCTCAATTTTCATGCGGCTTTTCAATTTTTGGATGATGCATTTTCACCCAAAAGGGTTAAAAGTTTACATATTTTTTTTGACTCAAAAAATCCAACCAATAAATATTTCAGTGCCTTTTTGTATCATAATAATTGAATGATAAGGATTTAGCTTCTGATTTTTGTCTGATATTTTTATCCCGTCAAAACAGGCACACCGTTTGAATTAATCGTTTTCAAACGAAAGGAGGTAAATGAAAAACCTGCTGGAAAAGTTAACCTGAATGATCTTAAAATGATCAGAATCTGACCTGGAGGGTAAGTTTAAAGCCCGACCGGCACAAAAAAGTTCCTTCCTATATTCTGTCGAAATGTTTTGTCCGGAACAACCACACCGGTGGTTTTATGAGCGATAGTAAAAAGCAAAAATAATGGTGGTTGTTTTTATTAACAGTTACCGTTAAATCTTAATAAAACAAGTACTTATCATGTTGAAAACCTTGACTTTGGCTATGATTTTTCGTAACTTTCGGGTTTTGAAAAACCTTTTACATGTTTATTAAAATGAATGAAAAAACGAATGAAAAAAAAGCACACTTCAAATGATAGATGTCATTAAAATAACAAACTTCCTAATTAATTGATTCACTCAAAATTATGGATTATGAAAAAAAATCTTTTCTTTCTGCTTATCCTGCTGGCATTAATTTTTGCTGGAATTTCGGTAAAAGCCCGGGGTAATTATGATGTGCCTGATAAAAGTTCAGGTTCTGCTAATTTATCTCCTGACGGAGTTGGCTCTAATGGGATAATGATTCCTTTTACTTTTAATCAGATTTTTGACAAGCAATTATTTCCAAGGAAAATTCAAGCTGCCGGTTATCCCGGGTTTAATCTGCCGGGAGTTACAGCCGGAGACGGCCGTGAAGTTACGATTACTACAACAATTAACCAGGGCTCAGATTTGTGGTCGGTACCCTGTGCAACATTCAGTTTTGGCCCGAATGGCGATTACCCCGCTTTACCTGCCGACTTTTTCGGGCCTGGTTCTGATCCTTTTGATGGAATAATAGCGTTTAAAGGTCAAAATTCTAACGGGTCAACAAATCCGGCATCTGATATGACCATAAATCGTATAGCAAGTGCCGTCTTTAGTGAGCCTTATCCCATTTCTGAAGTACTCCCGCTCGAAGAGGTTTCGATGAGTTTAATCAGTTCTTCACCAATTGTGGTTCATTACGAAGATGTCGATTCCTTCTTTGATATCTGGACTGAACTCAGCCTGGATGCACCTCATGGGGGCATGGCTAATATTACCATGGAAAGTCCGTATGGTGGCACTTTCACACAGCAATTAATCTTTACGCCAATTTTCACTTTTATGGAAGTTGGAAATCCTGCAAACAAATTTATTTATAATCCTGCAAGTATGGGTTATGTCGGACTTTCTTATAATTCCACTGAGCCATATCCATGGACACTTTCGCCCATCGAAGGTGAATTCGACCCAATTGGTAATGAAAACCTTGTTATGCAATCTCAGGCCGGAACTTCGATTTCGTTATTGCCATATCTGGTTAGAAACGACAATTTCATGCTTGCAATGAATGAGCAGGGATTTCCTGAAATGATGAATGGTTCAGGCTATAATAATGGAACCTGGTACGAATATCCGAATTTTGAGTGGTGGAATGTCTGGTTTTATGATCATCCGGTGGCAACCGACCGCCGAAAAGTAATTACCGGTAATATGATGGTCATGCCCAGAATGCCTGATCTTCCGAGCTATGTTGAAATCGTTTACAACTGGTCAACGCCTCAATGGGTGGGCTGGCCTGAAATTGCACGCCCACCACTGCCGCAGGATGTAATTGATCCAACTTACGAAACAAGTGTAATTCAACGGTCAAATCCCATCTTTATCTGGCAGGGAAATATTTTTGAACCCATCGCTGTAACAGTTCCTTATGAAATTTTGCAGTATAATCCCGAGTGGCTTTCGATTGATATCAGGGGTTATAATTTTGTTTTACAGGGCGATTTACAGCATGTTTGCTGGAAGGAAGGTGAATGTGGTGGTGGAAGCACCGGAGAACTCGATTTTGGTGATGCTCCCGAAGGAGTTCTGGCTTATCCGTCGAATGGTGTTTCAGGCCAATTCCCAACCTGTAAAACTGTTGGCCCGGCTACCTGGGTTCAACATGCAAATTTTGGAGCATTCTTCGGTCCCATCGTTGATTTCGAATTAGATGGAAATGCCGGACTTTGCCCCGTATTTACCCCAAATTCCTACGATCAGGATGAGTGTTTCAATGATGGCGATGCCGGACTTATTAAACCAACAGGTTTTACAATACAAAACGGTCAGGTTGTTTCGTGCCCGAATGCTGGAAACATTCCTTTGGGAAATCCCTGCCGGACTGCAATCTGGGGCCAGAGTATCGATATTTTGGTAAGCAATAACATGCCAAATAATGCAATTGGTTTTGTTAACCTGTTGATCGACTGGAATCAGGACGGACAATGGTCTGGAAGCTCAACATGCCAAAGTTCTTCGGTTCCTGAACATGTTCTGGTCAATTTTCCGATCCCGAACGGTTACAGCGGGCCTTTGTCAGGATTAAATCCTCCTGCTTTTTTAATCGGCCCAAATGCGCTGTATGTCTGGTCAAGATTTTCAATATCCGAAGCTCAGGTTGTTCAAAACTGGGATGGTTCCGGACAATTTGAAGATGGCGAAACCGAAGATTATCTGCTGCTGGTGGCCAACTGGTCGTTCGATTTTGGTGATGCTTCTTCATCCTATCCGGTTACAACAGCCCAAAATGGCGCACGCCACCTAATTCTGGGGAACCTTACACTTGGCAGTGTGATTGATTTTGAAGGAGACGGATTGACTTCGTCAAATGCTCTTGGTGATGATAATAATATGCTCGATGATGAAGAAGGAGTCTTATTCAACACACCACTTTATATCGGTCAGATTGCAACAATTAAAGTTGTCAGGACCGGTGGATCAGGAAATGCTTATCTGCAAGGTTGGGTTGATTTTAATAAGGATGGCGATTGGGCAGATAACGGAGAACAGATTTATTTTAATACGCTTCTTTCGGTTGGCAGCAACACGCTCACTTTTACGGTGCCATCAGGTGCAACCACGGGTTTCACCTTTGCAAGATTCCGGCTGAGCAGCACATCCACTTTGAGTTACACTGGATCTGCAAGCGATGGTGAAGTGGAAGACTACATGGTGGCCATCGAAAATAAGAGCATGAACGACTGGGGCGATGCTCCCGACACACCTTATCCAACGCTTGAAGCCTCAAATGGTGCCCGTCACGGAAATAATCCTACGGGTTATTATATGGGCAGTTTAAAAGATTATGAAATCAATGGTCTTCCTAATACTAATGCCACCGGGGATGACAACAATAATTCGGATGATGAGGATGGCGTAACTTTCACACAGCTTTACCCCGGACAAAGTGCTACTGCAACTATCGTAGCCTCAAAAACCGGCGGATTTATTAATGCCTGGATTGATTGGAATGCAGACGGAGATTGGAATGATGCAGGAGAAAAAATCATTAGTGATATCAGTCCATTTGCAGGAAGCAATACCTTTAATTTTACTGTTCCTGCCAATGCCACTGCAGGGAATACATTCTCAAGAATACGCTATAGTAATGTAACCGGGATTAATTATAATGGCTATTCACCTGGGGGCGAAGTTGAAGATTACCGGGTTACGATTGTCATGCCACCTGATTATGGTGATGCTCCAGCACCATTCCCAACAATCATCGCTCAAAACGGTGCTTATCATGCAATTGACGGTATAACCTATCTTGGTGCTGGTGTTGATTATGAAACCGATGGCCAGCCTGATGCAACTGCAACCGGCGATGACCTGAATGGAGTTGATGATGAGGACGGTGTGGTATTTACAAGTACGTTGACCGCCGGATCAAATACAACAGTAACTGTTACAGCTTCGGTACAGGGATATTTATTTGCATGGATGGATTTTAACCAGGATGGCGACTGGAACGATTATCCACAGGAGCATATTTTCACGGCAACTTCGCTGACTGCCGGAGCAAATAATTTAACATTTGCTGTTCCTGCAAATGCTGTTGGTGGAAATACTTATGCAAGGTTCAGGTTTGTTAACCAGTTACAAACTGTTATCTTTTATGGTGGAGGGTATCCTGGTGAAGTCGAAGATTACATGGTAAATATTATTGGTAGTCAATCAGATTGGGGTGATGCACCTTACAGTCCACCAACCTTTAATTACCCCACACTTGCGGCCAACAACGGCGCTTCTCATGTGATTGTTCAGGGCATGCAACTTGGAAATTTAATCGATGCTGAACCTGATGGCCAGCCCGGGTCGTATGCTACCGGCGATGATGTTTCCAACCTGGCTGATGAAGATGGTGTTCTCTACAACTGGCCCAATAATATGGTTACCGGTTTCCCGATGAATATCAAAGTAAATGCTTCAACAAGCGGAAAACTTGATGCCTGGATGGATTTTAATGCTGATGGCGACTGGAATGACGCTTTTGAAAATATTTTCGTTTCGGTTCCACTCAGTGCCGGCGACAATTATCTGAGCTTTGTTTTGCCACGGAATGCTTCTGTTGCATTTACTCCATTTCCTTTCAGTGCCCGTTACCGTTTTAGTACCGCAGGTGGTTTAACTTATACCGGAACGGCAAACGATGGTGAGGTTGAAGATTATGGAATTGCTTTCAGCACCAATAAT
>CAJATL010000106.1 GCA_903944895.1 uncultured Bacteroidota bacterium | reverse complement strand
CCGCATTTGACCAGAATGGTAATTGTGTAGGTATGGAAACTTACGTTGGCTCTGAAAGTTTATATAAACTTGTTGCCAATGGCGATGATCTTTTAACTTCAGAAATTGATGGATACGAAGAAGGCGAAGCAATGAGCTTCAGACTCTATCGTCCATCGACCGAAGAAATTTTTGACGTTGCCTTTACGTATGATCCAAATTATCCTAACTATGATGGTACTTTTGCAACCTACGGAGTATCTAATGTTGTTGGAATGACAATGAGTATTACTTCGATCAACGAAGTTGTCGACAACAACGTTCAGGTTTATCCTAACCCTGCAAAAGATGTTATCAATGTTGTTTCTGACTTGAATGTTAAGAACATTACATTGGTTAACTATGTTGGCCAGATGGTTTACAACCAGAATGTTAACGGAAATAGCTTCCAGGTTAATGTTTCCGGTTTAGGAACAGGTATGTATGTTGTACGTATTGAAACCATTGATGGTTCAATTATTACAAAACGCATTACTGTTAAATAATCATTAAATTGAATACTTAAAAGAGGCTCTCCTGTGGGGAGCCTCTTTTTTTTACACTTTTTTTAACCTTTGGTCTGGATTTTTTTGATTGAATGTAGTATTTTTACATCCCGAAATTAATCGAACACACACATTTTAGTAAAGCAAATGACAGTATTAATCCGCATTGTTTCTTTTTTGGTAATTTTCTGGTTTACCATTGTACCATTTTTAGCTTTTACACAAGGCTTACCTCCCGGCTGGGATTATAGTCCTACACCTAATACTCACATTGTATCAATACCACTTACCAGTAATCCTAATATTAATGGTGTCCTTTTGCAGCCTGGCGATTACATTGGCGTATTTTATGTAAATACCCAGGGTTTTTTCGCCTGTGGTGGTGCAGTGGAGTGGTTGGGTGATCAGAATACAGGGTTGATAGCCTTTGGCGATGATAGTTTTACTCCAGAAAAAGATGGTTTTTCTCCAAATGAGCTGATGCACTACAAGGTGTATTCCTGGGGTGTATTGCACGAATATCCTGCAACGGTAACCTGCAATCCGGGGTTGCCAAGTTCATGTACAAATTTCACCTCAAATGGATTGTCTGGATTGGCAAGTTTAAATGCGGTTGGTTTTTTTGCAACAATCACTGCTGTTCCTGCTGAAATATGTATTGGTTCATCATCGCAACTGAGTGTTTCAGTTTCAGGAGGAAATGGCAATTATTCGTTTTTGTGGTCATCTCTTCCTGCAGGTTTTTCATCAACGCTGCCCAATCCAATCGTTACACCTGTAATAACTACGCAGTATTTTGTGACCATTAATGATGGAACTGGTTCAATTATGGGTGATATTATCATTGTTGTTGTAAATAATCCAACTGTTAATGCAGGCAATAATATCACGATTTGTGAGAATCAATTTGCTCAACTTAATGGATCTGCAACAAATGCAAATACGATTAACTGGACTTCTTCCGGCGATGGGATATTTTCTGATCCTGGCCTGTTAAACCCGGTTTACAGCATAGGACCTAATGATATTTTAAATGGAAGTGTAAATCTTACCTTACAAGCTTCTCCGGTTTCTCCCTGTACTTTAAACACCAGTTCTTCTTTAAATCTGAATATTGATGATAACCCGCTGGTTAATGTTGGGAGTGATTTGTTAATTTGTGCAAATTCGTTGGCACAGCTTAGTGCAACTGCAACCAATTTTACAAGCATTTTGTGGAGCAGCAATGGCGATGGAACCTTCAATAATTCTACTGTTTTAAACCCTGTATATTCTCCGGGAAGCAGTGATATTTTGATCGAATCAGTTGAAATTGCAGCGACGGTTTCACCTATTCAGCCATGTGTAGTGGCAAGTAGTGATTTTTTGGTATTGGAAATTCAGCGATTGCCGCTGGTCAGCGCTGGTGATGATAGATTAATTTGTGAAACCGCCAACGTTACTTTGGTTGGCCAGGTAATTAATAATTCCGGCCTGCTTTGGGAAACGATGGGAGATGGAGTTTTTGACAACCCGGATCAAATTTCGACTAATTATTATCCTGGAAATCTTGATATAGTGACAGGTTCAGTTACAATTTCCCTGACAGCGTTTTCTGTTGTTCCTTGTACTTTACCGGTTAGTGATCAAATGGTAGTAAGTATTGTTTCTTTACCGGAAGTATTTGCCGGAGCTGATGCAGTTATTTGTGAAAACGGCATACATCAGGTCACTGGGGTTTCACAAAATTTTGATGAAGTCTTTTGGAGTTCTTCCGGTGATGGAATATTTGGGAATCCAAATCTTTTAAGTACTACCTACACACCCGGATTTAATGATATTATTGTCGGAACTGTTATTTTAAAGTTGACTGCGTTTCCTGAGTTCCCTTGTGATTTAGCCGTAGAAGATGAAACATTGTTAAATATAATTCGTGCACCGCTTGCCAACGCCGGAACAGATCAAATCATTTGTGAAGGTGAAAATGCAGATTTAGTGGGCAATGCCCTAAATAGTGCAGGTGTTCAATGGTCAACCGATGGGGATGGAGCATTTTCTGATCCTTCGCTGTTGAGTACAATTTACTTTCCCGGGAATACTGATATTGCAAATGGCATTGCTCACCTTACCCTTTCTGCACTACCACAATTTCCATGTTCAGTAATTGATGAAGATACGATGCTTCTTGAAATTTCGAAGATACCTACAGCAAATGCCGGTTCCGATGCTACCATTTTTAGTGATGAAGTCTTTCAGTTAAACGGATTGGCAATGAATTACTCAGCTATTGTTTGGAATACTTCCGGAGATGGCCTTTTTGATAATCCTGGAATCCTGAACCCTGTTTACTCTCCTGGAATTCAGGATACCATAAATACCAGTGTTGTGCTTAGTTTAACTGCAATTGCAAATTTTCCATGTTCTCAAAATACTACTGATAGTTTATTATTAACAATTAATCGAATTACTTCTGTTAGTCAATTCGATAAACTGGCGAGTTTGGAAATATTCCCTAATCCTAATGATGGAAAATTTAAAATCAGAATATCAGGCCTTTTTGAGGATAATTTTATTCTGCAAATATTGTCGATGCATGGAGCATTAATTTACGAAACGAAAACCGGTGCTGAGTATAATAATGATGGCTTTCCATTGACTGTAAGCGTGCCTGACATCGAGGATGGCATTTATTTATTAAAAGTATTCAACAGTTATCATATTACCGAAGGTAAATTCATAGTTTTGCGGGATTAAAATTAAGTATCCGGATGGTATCTTCTTTCAATATTATTAAGTTTTATTAAGAAGTTATTCCTGATTCTTGATTATATTTGCGAAAGAAATGCTTTGAGGATCGATTGGTATGGTTTTAAGAATACTTTTGAAGTGTTTGCCAATGAAATTTTAGTGTTTTGGTGTTTTTGTTTGATAGATTTTTATTTTATTTCATTAAAATTGTTAAAAACGATTTTTTTAGATCAAAGGATTAAGTAAACTAGAAAATTTCAGGTCAACCTGAATTTTTTATCGGGACACATTTTTGTAATTAGTGTGTGCTTCTATAAAAAAAGTTAAAATTATGTTAGTGATTTTAAATAATAATTCTATATTTGTTTACGAAAAGTCGTAGAATTTTTTAACCTAAATTTATACAAATCTTAAAAAAGGAGGATTACATGTTATTAAAAGTTTACAAATCAAGTGTGTGGATACTGCTTCTGATGCTGTTGCCATTCTTTGGAGCTGCTCAGATTCCGGGTTTACCTGCCGGTTGGGGGTTTACTCAGAATCCAACATCTCACGTACTTGCGGTTCCTACAACCGTAACATTTGATGGTATTGCACCACTCGCAGCTAACGACTGGGTTGGTGCTTTTTACAATTCAAGTGGTACATTAAAATGTGCTGGTGCAGTCCAATGGACTGGTGCCGGAAATGTTGCCGTAGTGGCTTTTGGAAACGATACACTGGAAGCCATTAAAAACGGTTTCTGGGCCAATGAATTAATTCAATGGAAAGTTTACCGTACCGCTACAAGTGTCGAATTGTGTGCTAAAGCTTATGATGCTGCTAATGCAGAATTCTCATGGGCAAATGGCGCAATGAGCGCTGTTGCTAAGTTTACAAACAATCCGGTTGTAAATTGTCCTACTTACGCAACCCCATTCTGTGTTAATGCTGCCGCATTTGCATTAGCAGGTGGTACTCCTGCAGGTGGTACATATTCAGGCCCCGGAGTTGCCGGTGGTATTTTTACTCCTGCAACTGCTGGCGTTGGGGTTCATACAATTACCTATACCTACACTAATGTTTATGGTTGTTCAGGTTCTTGTTCATTCCCGATTACAGTTGTTGCCCTTCCAATTGTAACTTGCCCTGCAAATATGACTGGAATAGTTTTAACAGCTCCTGCATTTGCTTTGACAGGTGGTTCGCCAACTGGTGGCGTTTATTCTGGTCCTGGTGTAGCTGGCGGAACATTTACTCCTGCAACAGCAGGTGTTGGCACCCACACCATTACTTACACCTTTACTGATGGCAATGGCTGTTCAAATTTCTGTACATTTACTATTCAGGTAGTTTCTGGCTCCGTTACACAAACTGTAAATTACAATACGGGCTGGAATTGGATTTCTTTTAACGTTTTGCCTGTTACACCTACTGTAAATAATACCTTAGCTGGCTTTGTTCCACAATCTGGTGATGTTTTAAAAAATCAAACACAAACTATGATTTATAGTGGAACTGTTTGGAATCCCAATTTGACAATTGATCCTGACAAAGCATATTTGTTAAAAACCGCAAAACCTGCAGGCTCATTTGTAGTTACTAATACTGCTGGTAATTACGTTATGGTTAATGATCCAATTACAATTAATGCTGCTGGTTGGACATGGATTGGTTATAAACCAAGAGTGCAGCTAACAGCTGCTGCTGCCTTTGTTTCTATGGCAGGAACATTTACAAATCAGGATCTGGTAAAAAATCAAACCTCACAAGCGGTTTATTTTTCAGCAACGAATCTGTGGCAGCCAGGAACTTTTAGATTGAACCCTGGAAGTGGATACAAATTGAAATACCAACGTACACCTGGTAATACGCTTACTTATCCTCCATCAGACGGATCTGCTGCTGCTCCAATTTTTTCGACCACACCAAAAGCCGTTGCTGGCGATCCGGGTTGGGCTATTACACCTGGTATGGAAACCAATATGAGCGTTTATGTCACTTCAGCCACTTTAGCCGGAGTACCTTTGCTTCATGGTAAAGTTGCTGCTTTCCATACATTAACCAATCAATGCCGTGCTTTGGAAGAATTTTTTGATGATGGAAATGGCGTTGGTCAGGTAATTCTTACGGTTGGTTTTAATTCTCCTGAAGCTGGTAACACATTCTATTATAAAGTATGGAATTCTGATAATGACGTTGTTTACGAAGTTAATGAGACCGGTGTTATGGTATCTGATGACTTCCAGATGGTTGATCTGACTTTGATTCCACAGGTTATAGCTACTAATATTAACGGTACTGTAACAGATGAAGCTACTTCGCTTCCAATTGCCGGTGTTCAGGTATCTGCATCATCAGGCACTCCACCAACTTATGGTCCTCCGGACTGGGCAATCACACCTGGTATGGAAACCAATATGAGCGTTTATGTTACATCAGCTACTTTAGCCGGTGTACCTGTTCAAACTGGTAAGGTTGCTGCTTTCCATACATTAACCGGGCAATGCCGTGCACTTGAAGAATTCTTCGATGGTGGTGCTGGTGCAGGTCAGGTAATTCTTACAGTTGGATTTAATTCGAGCGAAGCAGGAAATACATTCTATTATAAAGTCTGGAATTCGGAAAATAACATCATTTACGACGTAAATCAAACTGGTGTAATGGTTTCTGATGATTTCCAGATGGTTGATATTACTTTAGTTGGTGCCCCTGCACCTGTTGTTATTACAACAACTACCGATGCAAATGGATATTATATTTTTGATAATATTGCTGATGGAACTTACACCGTTTGCACTGGAGTAACTTTAGCTACTGTTGGTTACATTGATGAATGTGCTCCTGGAACAGTTACGACACCTCCTTCTGCTGTTGTAAACATTGCGTTAGCACCAGATGTTCCTCCATGTGAAGACGTTGTTATCACCAACTTCCCTGCCACTCCTGAAAATGTTTGTGTGGGAACTGCGGTATCTGTTGATTTCACAAATGTTGTGGCTGAAAATGCTGCTTCTGTTTGGTTTGATAGTTCACCTGTTGAAGCTGGTGGATGGGCAAATTCAGTATTTGTCCTTAATACTAATTATGTAGGTGTTGTTACCATTACTTATGTTGGTTATGCAACTCCTCCATGTTTGGATGCTACCGAAACCATTACTTTTGAGGTTTATCCGTTACCAGTAGTTACATGTCCTAATGATTTTGCTGTTTGTATCAATGACCAACCATGGGAAATCTGGGGAATGTCACCAGCAGGCGGTACTTTTACAGGTGTTGGCGTAGTTGATGGAGTTAATTACGATCCGGCTCTAGCTGGCGTTGGTGTTCACGAAATTACTTACACCTACACTGATGTTGAAACAACCTGTACAAATGCATGTACTTTTAACATTACAGTGAATGCTTTACCAGTTGTTCAATGCCCATCATACGAACCATTATGCGCTGATGCCCCTGATTTTATGTTACCAGAGGTAGAAGGTGGTAGCTATTGGTTAAATGGCATGGAAATTACTCAATTCTTAGTAGCCGAATTTGGGACTTCGACAATAACTTTATCTGTTACTGATGGTAATGGTTGTTCCAATTCCTGCGAATTTACTATTGTTGTAAATCCATTACCAACGTTTAATTGCCCAGCTTACGGACCATTCTGTGCTGGTGATGACGCTGTTGTATTTACAGGCGTTGGTGTTTACACATTAGATGGTGCTGTTGTAACAGGATTTGATCCGGCAGAAGCTGGTTCTTATTTGTTTGTTTACACTGTAACCGAAAATGGTTGTTCAGCAAGTTGTGAATTTACTATTGATGTAAATGCATTACCAGTTTTTGACTGTCCTGCTTACGGGCCATTCTGTGCTGGTGATGACGCTGTTGTATTTACAGGCGTTGGTGTTTACACATTAGATGGTGCTGTTGTAACAGGATTTAATCCTGCACAAGCTGGTTCTTACTTGTTTGTTTACACTGTAACCGAAAATGGATGTTCAGCGACATGCGAATTTACCATTATTGTAAATCCAACACCAGAAGCTTTTGCTCCTGATTATGGTTCTGTTTGCGAAGGATCGGACTATATTGCATTCAGCGGACCAGTAGGTTATGTTTATTCTTATAATGGTGAGCCAGTACCAGGATTTGATCCGGTTGCTGCAGGAACTTATAATTTTGTCCTCACAGTGACCAATGAATTTGGCTGTTTTGATGCTGTTGGCTTTACAATTGTTGTAAATCCATTACCAGTATTTGATTGCCCGGCTTACGGCCCATATTTTGCTGGCGATCCGGCAATAGTATTTGCAGAAACTGGTGTTTTCACATTTGAAAATGAAGTTGTTTTAGGTTTTAATCCCGAAACAGCTGGTGAATACCTGTTTACTTATACTGTAACCGAAAATGGTTGTTCAGCAAGTTGTGAGTTCTCCATTGTTGTTAATCCTGTAGTTCCTCCGGTATGTCCGGGTTGGGCTAACTTACAATGGCCTCCAAGTGGCACAATTACAGTGGGTGGTAATTATGACGTTTATGCTCAGATTTGGATTGATGGTGTTACCGAACTTCCAGGAGCTCCTGCAGGACTTGTGGCTTCGATTGGTTATAGCACCGAAAATACAAATCCAGCTTTATGGACAAACTGGGTAGTTGCAGATCATAATGCATTAGCAAATGTTGGAAATAACGATGAATTCTTCCTTAACTTAGGTGCAGTTATTCCTGCCCCAGGAGTTTATTACTATGCAAGCCGCTTCGTTTATAATAATTGCCCAACCGTTTATGGCGGTTTCCAGGGTGGCTTCTGGGATGGTATTACTAATGTATCTGGTGTTTTAACAGTTGAACCTCCTGTTGGCTGTATTAATCCACCTACTGCTTTTGCAGGTGCTGATGCTGCAATTTGTGCTGATGCCAATTATTTAATTACCGATGCTACAGCCACAAATTATGCCGCCGTTCAATGGTACACTTTAACAGGTGATGGTACATTTGATGATGAAACATTGCTTAATCCGACCTATACTCCAGGTACTTTAGATTTACTCGCTGGTTCAGTTGAATTATGCTTTACAGCATTACCATCTGATCAATTGTGTGATCCGGCATTTGATTGTATGGTACTTACATTTAATCCTTTACCAGTATTTAATTGCCCGGCTTATGGCCCGTATTGTCAGGATGAAGGGTATGTTCTTTTTGAAGGCGAAGGAGTTTATACATTCGAAGGTGACGTTGTAATAGGTTTTAATCCTAAGAAGTTTGGTCCAGGCTCCTTCACTTTTGGCTATAGCCTTACCAATACATTTGGATGCTCTGCAAGTTGTGAATTTGTTGTTGTTATTAACCCAATACCGGTGTTTGATTGTCCGGCTTACGGACCATTCTGTGCTGGCGATGGCGCAGTTACATTTTCTGAGCCAGGTGAATTTAAATTGGGAAATGAAATTGTAACCGGCTTTGATCCAGCAACAGTAGGTAATTTTGTATTTACCTATTCAGAAACCAACCAAGCAGGATGCGCTGCAAGTTGTGAATTTGCTATCGTTGTAAATCCATTGCCAGTATTTGAATGCCCGGCTTATGGTCCTTTCTGTGCAGGCGATGAAGCCATCACATTTGAAGGCGAAGGTGTATATACTTCGTGGGGATTTGTTACTGAAGGATTTAATCCCGAAGAAGCTGGTACATACCCATTCATGTATACTGTTACCAATGAATTTGGTTGTTCTGCATCTTGTACATTTACAATTACTGTAAATCCTTTACCAACGTTTACTTCAGGAGGAGTTTCAGCTACGGAAGTTTGCTTAGGCGAAAGTGTAACATTTACAGATATTTTAACTGGAACAGCACCATGGACTATTGATGTTATTGAAAATGGAGTTCCTTACACTACGATTATTTTGGCCAGTCCAAATTACTATACCCCCACCTATACCGAAACTACAACTAACCAGGTGGTTTCTGTAACTGATGCTAATGGCTGTACAAATACGGTAAATGTAAGCCATACTATTATTGTCCATCCATTACCTACCTATTCTTATGAATTATCTGATACCGAACTTTGTTACGGTGAAGAGGTAACTTACACCGAATACTTTACAGGTACAGCTCCATGGACAGTTGAATATTACTGGAATGGTGAACTGGAAACATTCACAACATCCGAAAATCCAAGTATTACTACTGAGGTTTTATACGAAACCAGTGTTTATGTACCGTTTGCTGTCACTGATGCTAATGGTTGCACGGTAAGTGTTGATCAGCCAAGTACAATTGTAGTAAATCCATTACCTTCGATTCAAGTAACACCTGATCCAACTGAAGTATGTTTTGGCGAAGATGTTACTATTACAACTGTTGGACCTGAAGATGGAGATTACCCATTTGCAATTGTGGTTTCTGTTAATGGAAACCAACAGCCGATGACTCTTAATGGACCTCTTGGAGTAATGCAATTTACAGCACCGGCAGTAGGAGAATATAATTTTGCTATTGTTAGTGTTACAAGTTCAAAAGGTTGTATAGCTTATCCTGAAATAGAATTTACGATAACCGTTAATCCATTACCAGTGTTCGATTGCCCGGCTTACGGACCATTCTGTTTAGGTGATGATGCAGTTACTTTTACCGAAGAAGGTGTGTTTACATACGAAGGAATAGTAGTTGAAGGTTGGGATCCATACACTGTTGGTACATTCACATTTGTTTACACCGAAACCAATGAATTTGGTTGTTCAGCATCCTGTGAATTTACTATTGTTGTAAATCCATTACCAGTTGCTGTTTGTGAAGACTTTGATCTTTGTGAAAATGCTGGAGTTTACGAATTCCCGGCAATTCAGTATGTTGAATTCTTCTATAATGATGAACCTGTAGCTTCGTTTGATCCTTCTGTAGGAGCTGGAGAATACATGTTTACAAAGGTTGTAGGCAATGCATTTGGTTGTACCGATCAATGTTCATTTACTATCACTGTTCTTCCAATTCCGGTAATTGTTGCTGAACCTGAAAGTGTTTCCGAACTTTATGGTGGTGTTGCAGTATTTACTGTAGGCGCACAATTTGCTGATAGCTATCAATGGTATGGCCCTGATGGCATAATCGCTGGTGAAATTGGCACTGCTCTCATGATTTTCGATATTACGCTTGATAATGAAGGCGAATATTATGTTGCAGTTACCAATGAATGCGAAACTATAAACAGTGATGTTGTTACACTTGATGTTCTTCCATGGACTCAGACAATTACACTTCCTTCAAAAGTCAATGGTGTTTCGACATACCTTGATTTAATTGATAATGGTGTTGCAAGTAATGTTGCTCCTCTTGGAACTAATTTACAGTACTTCTCATTCATGAGACCTGATCAAACCTACGTACCTGGTGGAGTATCATTCCCATGGACCGAAGAAAGAGGTGCAAAACTTGGTCTTAAAACAACATGGCCAACCTCTATCAATGTTGTTGGATGGCCAACACTTGGAAAACAGGTAACTTTACCTGCAGGCTGGTCATTAGTTCCAGTTTGGAGCCAGGGTGTTGTTAGTGCTGCAGACGTATTTGGACCTTTGGGATCAAATCTTGTACTTGCAATGGGTGTTACTTATGCAAATGCTTACTGGCCTGCCAAGAACATCTATACTTTAGTAAATCTTGTTCCTGGTCGCGCTTATTTAGTTAACCTTGTTGCCTCAGCAACCCTCGATTTCGACGTTCCGATTGTTGATAAAGCTACAACTGATGAAGTGTTAGCTGTAAACAACACCACATGGAATAATGTTGAAATGACTGGTACAATGCATGCAATCGCCATTACTACTGATGCTTTTGCTCAGTTGGAAAGACGTGATGTTATTGGTATTTTCAACCAGAATGGTACCATCGCTGGTATGGTAGAACTCGATAATCTGAATGATAATGTTTTTGTTAGTGTTTATGCTGACAATAGCTTTACAGAAGAAATCGAAGGCTTCGTAAACGGCGACATGATGACATTTAAAGTTTACCGTAATGGTGAAGAGATTGATGCTACTGCTTCTTTTGATGCTTCAATGCCGAATACCAACATCTTTAATGTAGAAGGTATTTCAGTAATTAATGGATTAAAATTGAGCGCTACTTCAATTAATGAGGTTACTTCAAATCTTAATGCTCAAATATTCCCGAATCCTGCTAAAAACGTTGTTAACATCCAGACAAACTTCGAAATTTCGAGTTTGAAAGTTATTAACTATGTAGGTCAGGTAGTATTTGATCGTGCTGTTGATCAGATGAACATCCAGATCAATACATCCAGCTTCGGCCCGGGTATGTACGTTGTACAAATCCAAAGCGTTGATGGAACCGTAATAACCAAAAGACTTACTATTAATTAATAAGTAGTTTTGGGTAATGAAAAAGGGGGCCACTGGTCCCCTTTTTTTATTGCAACATCTTTTAAGGATATCTCAAAGCGTAATAAAACCAGTAATTTTGTGGGCAACATGTTCAAACCAGGTAATTTGATGAAAACTAATGTATTACTATTGTTTTTGTTCTTCTCCGGCCTTTTCCTTTCAGGTCAGGAATCTTTTAACACGATTCAGCTTAAACGGGATAGTTTACTGGAAGCATATTTTGCGCACCGCGATACCGTTACAGTGCGAACCTGGGTAAATGTTATTACTTCAAATAAATTTCTTGAAGAGATCAGAAGAACTGACTCAATACTTTTATCAGGCAAAAACGCTTCAGTCGATAAAACCTACCAGATGGTTAATGATCTGCAAGAGGAAGTCGACAAACTCACTAAAGAAAATCAGGACATTCAAGCCCAGTCTAAAATCTTGAAGCACAATACTTCCTTCGAAAACACAACATTTCTCTTTTCCATTTTAGTGGCTGCAATATTTCTTATTCTTTTTGTAATCCTATTTTTTGGCTATACCGCCGCAAGGCGAAAAGCAGCCATTCGGGATGAGGAGTCGCGAGGTTATCTTGCTGAACTCAATGACGCCCGCGATGAAATCGAAAAAATGCAAACCACAGAAGGGGATCTGGCTCATAAATTGAACCTACTGGAATCGGGCCATCATGAAAAAATGAGGATGCTCCTTAAAGAGAAATCTTCTATTGAAGATGGGAAAGTATTGCTCGAAAACCAGCTTATTGAGGTTAAAAAAGCTTATGATTTTGAAGTTGTAAAACGCAAGGAAATCGAATCGCAAATGATTTTATCAAACCAGCAAAGCCTTTTAATCGAAAATCGTGATGCTGAAGAAAAGAAGGATGATAAAATCAGGGTTTTGGAAATCGAAAATGAGGAAGTCAAGCGTGCATTAAAAATGGCTATTAATACTTTGGAAAACGAGGTACTTATTCGCAAAAATGCTGAAGATTTGTTGAATGCTTTAATCGCTCAACTTGAGAAAGCAGGCTTTTTACAGCCTGAAAATCATAGTTTACTAAATATTTCCGACCAGATGAAATCCTATCAAAATTTGCTAGATGATAACAAATCCTTATCAAACGATGTAACTCGTTTTCGTTTGAATTATGAAAATGAACTGAAAATTAAGCAGCAAATGAAAGAAGATTTAGCTCAAATTATCACAAAGATTAAAACCAACGTGTCAGAATAATTACTTTGATTGCTATACTGTTTTGGAAGAAAAATTAATTCCGGTTTATTTTTTAAATAGCATCTATCCAATTGATTGATAGAATCAATCTAATGGGTTTCGCCTGATAATCTTATCGGCGTAGGAGTTTTACAGCCAAACTAAATCCTATTCGGGACATTTTACTTAGTCCTTAAAAAAAAGCCCCACTCATCGGCGGGGCTTTTCGATTTATCTTCAAAAGGGCTTATTTCACTACAACTTTTTCGATGCGCAGAAGATTGTCTCCAATAAACTTAATAAAGTATATGCCTTTTGGTTGGGCACTCAGGTCGATTTCCTGTGAATCCGGAAGGTTACCCT
>CAJATL010000105.1 GCA_903944895.1 uncultured Bacteroidota bacterium | reverse complement strand
TTTACTTCATAACGTTGAAAAATGCTTACCTAAAAATTTTCATTCATACTTAATCAACTGATGAAAGAATTATCTAAAAATGCTATTAATTATTTACAAATTAATAACTTGAATCAATTTATTACTAAGAGTAGATGTTTTTAAATTCTCATAAATTGTCTTTTAAATGACAGAAAAAAAGGAGCAAAGTGAGTTACAACTCTGCCCCTTTATCATCATCAACTTACTAATTAAAACCTATTACCTCATGAAAAAAGTTAAATTCATTCACATGTTTATATTTCGGCAATTTTTGAATTCCCGTTTTTTGCAAAACCTCCCATTTATTATCGCAGTAAATCATTGTTTTTCAAACAATTCATAATTTTCAAAAATTTGCAATCTTCCTTTTCTATTAAAGAATAATTTGTACAAAAATAACATTAATGATTTCACTATGTTTGTATAAAATGCGACAAATGTTATTGAAAATGATAATTCTAATGTTTATTGTGTATGTATTTACATATTAAATAATTAGCACAATTAATTGTCATTTTACTAAATCATTAATTTGTAAGATATGATAGTAAAATCATGATTAAAATACTGTTTATTATTCATTTTCTTAAATATGAATACTTAAGTGATCAACCTGTAAATCTTCTGATGTCTGAATTTTCCCCCACATTAAATAGATAGATGCATGATCATTAATATCAAGGCGTCGTTGTGGGTATGTCATTCCTGTATTTGTCTTTGAACAAGCCGATTTTTTCAAGGGGAATTTGTTTGAAGCCAAGCTGGTAAGCGACAGATCCTTTTGGGGGATTGAATTTTCCGTTTTCGATATCTTCAAATGGATTTTCTTTTATGATTACATTACTGTCATTTTCGAGAATTTGCCTGATTTCCTCATTTCCGTTTTTGTAATAAGTAAATTCTCTCTGAATGCCTTGCTTTCTCATTACCGGATCAACCAATACTTTTTGCCATTTTAAGATCATCGTATCTGCAATCAGATTGTTTTTTATGGTGGTTATCGAAATATCAAATCCATCATAAAGGTCAAGAAATCTACCACCATAAGAGATATTTCGAAGGATTTTATTATTTTTTGGGAGATCAGGTACTTCGTCATAAAGGGTTAATAATTCCGGATATTTCACGCTGTAGGGTGGATTTTTGTAATCAAAGGTATCGAGTTCATTTTGAAGTCCTGTTCTCCCTTCAAAAGAGCGATATGCCCACGACCGTCCCTGCCCGTTAATAAAAACACCAGGGCTGCCGTAAATAAAAATATTGTTTTCGATGTGGTTGTCTCTTCCACCGCCTAAATAGACGTTGTGCCCGGCATTAACAAAAATATTGCCGTAAATAAATTCTCCGCTGATATAGTCATCACAATACATGGCATTTACGCCCTGATCACCTGGCCCCAACAAATCGTGAAAATAATTAAATCTGTATTTATTATTTCGCTGGCACCAGCCTGAGTGGGCATAAAAAGCACCAACATCTCCGGTTTCAAGCGCCAGGTTATCAATTTCGTTGTATTCAAGAATATTTTCATTTCCCTTAATCTGAACTCCCTGATGGGGGCCATGATGAATATGATTGTTTGCAAGCAGGTTGCCCACACCCAGAATTTCAACTGCCGGTGTATAGGTTTTAACAACCCTTCCAAAATGATGGATGTCACAATTTTTAATGAAATTGCCAGCTCCCTCCAGGGTTTTTCTATTTCCGCCTATAATTCTGGCACCCCATTTAACATCATAAATATCACAACTCAAAACACCGTTTTTTGTATCCTTGTCAATTCCATTATCAATCAGAACGCCTATTCCGGCAATATTTCTTATCGTACATCCGGCCAGGAGGCAGTTTTTACAATTTATCATCCTTACGGCATCACCGATAAGCCCTTCTATAAAAATATTTTCAAAAGTGATGTTTGAGGCATTCTCCAGGATTATTCCCGGTTCTTCGAGGTCGGATACATAAGCAATTCCATCGCTGACGGGTGACGGCGGATAAAAGAAGAGAATCCCGTTTTGCCTGTCAATATAGTATTCGCCGATGGAATCCAGTTCTTCGATGATGTTGAAATAATAATATCGCTGCCTGATATGATAACCACAGTCGGAATATTTAAGATCGGGATAAATTTCATTTTTAACCGTATCAATCATTTTAATTCTTTTGTGAATATCTCTCCAGTCCCATTGGAAGTATCCATGCATGAACAAATCATCCTTCAAATCCCATTTCTTTGGCCGTGGATCATCATAGGTGAAACGGCCATAATGCCTGCCAACAGGTAAGCCGTCCCTAACAAAATTCCGGTCGCCAATATAAACAATGGTGTCGTGATATTCGGGACAACCATACTGGGGTACATCTTTTATTCTGACAAAGCCTGAATTTGGCCAGCGGGCCATAGTCATTGGTTTATCGTTAAAGAATAACTCCATGCCGATATTCCGAAACCTGAAGTCTTCACCTTCGGCAATGTGGCCGTAATAAGTTATTCCCAAGGCTTTTAAATTGGTCTGCACGATTTTATCCCTTAATTCGGTTTGAAATTTTGCCCTGATTTTTTCGTCAGATATTTTCTGAAAGCCTGATATTACAGTACCGCCAATAAATCTTACTTTTTCTCCAGGATACGCTCCCCAGATAATGGGTTTGCCGTCAAGCCCGGAATCTTCGGCTAACAGGACAAAGGATTTTTTGATACAGTAATTTCCTTCCCTGATATAAATATGTAAGCCTCCATCAGGCAGATCTCCGGTCTTTTTCATTTCCCGGGCTTTTTCCTTTGCTCTTTCAAATGTGGCAAAAGGACCGTCTGTTTTGCTCGAATTCGGCTCTTTTATCATCCCCGACCATGAGTCATTTCCTGCTAAAGAAACGTAAATTGCAGTTTCCTTTTTTGTGAAAGAAATACACATTAAAACAAATACCAAAGGAATAATTACTACTGGTAATACCCTTATTAACACTGATTTATCAATACTTTTCATTTTACAATAATCCAAAATTAATTTGTAATTAATATTTAAATTGGCTCATGGATGGTGGAGGAGTTGTAATTCCCCAACTTCCTGGTTTGTTTCCCATCAAAAGTTCAAGAGTACCGCCGTTTATGATGTCACCGTGTGTGAACCATGCCTTGTCCCATGTTTTTCCGTCGAGTTTGGCCGATATGATGTATGGATTTTCTGTGGCGAGATCTTTAACTTTGATGGTAAATGTTTTTTCCAGTGATAGTTGGATGGTTGTTTCTTCAAAAACCGGGGATGTGATAAGATAAACATCCTGACCGGCATTAGGAAAAAATCCCATGGCATTAAAAACATACCATGCCGACATGGCGCCGGAATCATCGTTTCCGGGTAAGCCTCCTCTTCCGGAAGAATAGTGATTGTTCAGGATTTGTTTTATCCGGAACGTTGTTTTGTCGGGTCTGCCGGCATAAATGTAAAGGCACGGCGACAGAAATCCCGGCTCGTTATTTACCTGGAAATATCCATTTGCAAAAAAGGTGTCGAGCCGACTGACAAATTCCTGTTTTCCGCCGCAACTATCAATGAGCGATTGTACATCGTGAGGGACATAAAACGAATACTCCCATGAATTGCTTTCGTAAAAAACGTTTGCCCATCCACCATTTTTAAATACCGAAAAATCTTCCAGCCAGGTTCCATTAGCTTTCTTTGGCCAGATGAAACCGGTTGCATCGTGGTCGTTAACCCTTTGCCAAAGGTTTGCCCAATTTGATGCTCTCTTTTTGTAATTGTCGAAATCATCATTATAACCCAAACCTTTGGCAAATTGCGCAATAGCCCAGTCATTGGCGGCATATTCGAGTGTTCTGGAGCCTCCGCGATCGTAGTTTTTTGGATTTGAAGACTGCCATTCTAACTCCAGAGGCTCAAAACCGGTTGGCACGTAGCCCAGATTAATATATTCATTGATGCCGCCTCTGCCTTCCTGTTCCTGCGATCCTCCCGGTGGGATTGTCGCATTTGTAATCATAGCCTGGTAAGCGGTTTTGTAATCAATCCCTGAAATTCCTTTTAAAAAGGCTTCGGCAACAATTATATCGCAATTGCTTCCACCTTGTGTGCGTCCGTTAATGTTACCCGAACGGGCATCGGGCATGTAACCTTCGTGGCGATAAATATCAATCAGCGAACGGATGATATCACGCTCCCTGTCGGGTTGAATAAGGATCAGTAAAGGATTCACAGTACGGTAAGTATCCCAAATGGCGTAATAATCGTCGTAATATGGTTCATCAGATTTCCAGCACGGGT
>CAJATL010000104.1 GCA_903944895.1 uncultured Bacteroidota bacterium | reverse complement strand
TCGATCGCATTTTCGATTAACTGGCTTTGGTATTTGTCTTTATCTTTTACTCCAAAACTGACTCTGAATTCGATATTTTCATTTAACCTGGCAATACCCCTGATAATCGTGTTTGTTAATACGTTGTCGAACGGAATTTCCAATTCAAGATCATGCCTTGCTCTGAAGCCTACAAACACACGGGTTTCCTTCTTTTTATCCCATTCTGTTTCGGTGCTAATGC
This sequence comes from uncultured Bacteroidota bacterium, assembly GCA_903944895.1. Classification (GTDB taxonomy): domain Bacteria; phylum Bacteroidota; class Bacteroidia; order Bacteroidales; family 4484-276; genus CAJATL01. Next base: position 12,717 of record CAJATL010000104.1, on the reverse strand, counting down.
TGAATACTTTTGTTTTAATATTGTCTTTTGGAATGCCATTACCGACAATTATTTTCCGAAGGGATTCAACGCGCTCATTCAATTTATCAACGGCTGCGTCATATTCCATTTCGATAAGATCAATCTCAAAGCTCAGGATTATTATATCCGGTTTTACCGATACGTTACCTTTTCCTGTGATGTTTAATGTTCTGTTCATAAAGTGTTGATTTGTTTTGGTTTAAAAATTGAGTATTTATTACATAATAGGTGACTCTTGTTTAAAAAACATTGAATTTCGAAAGAAGAATGCAATCCATTAAAAACTTTCTTATCACCGTCCAAATATACTGCAAATATTTTTGATGTGGAGTTGATGCAGCTTTTAAAAGGTGTGCGGCTTAGTTGCTACAAACATTATGGTGCGCTGCACCTTTGAAATCATCTTGCCGCTGCTTTTCTACCATAATGCCGGTGCGATCCACCTTTAACTTGTTGCATCATAAAAACGCAAGGCAAGCCACAGCGTGGCGAAATGTTTGTAGAATTACATGACAGCGTAGAGTTTGGAGGTGCAGCGCACCGGAATTTCAAAGAAGGTTGGAAGTATGGAATTATCCATTTGATTTACTTTCTTTTGTCTTGACACAAAAGAAAGTAACAAAGAAAAGGTCAAGACTTCATAAAAATTTCCTGTTTTCTACGGGTCGGCTTATCCACGCGATACAAGCCGCGCCATCACACCGGCCAACGCTGGCTTCTGTATCGCTTTCAAAGGCCCCTCCAATAAGCCTTCCCTCGAAAACAACGGAAATTTTTATGAGGTCATCAGGCTTTCGGGGAAACAATAATAGTCTGTGATAGACATGTGATTTCCCGGTTTTCGTGCTACTTCCATTTTGGTGCGCTGCACCAGCAATGTGTTTCATAATGAAAACGCAAGACAAGCCACAGCGTGGCGAAATGTTTGTAGAAAATGGTGAACCCTGGAAATCTTAGAGGTGCAGCGCACCGTAATATGAAATGGGATTGATGGTGATTGGGTTAGCCAGGAGGTTACTTAGGGTTAGTAGGTATTATTTCAGTAACTCCAACCGGCATGACTTACGGGTATTTTATTCAATTCGGTTTTTAGTTGCTTCCAGTTTGGCAAAAAGGTGTCCATATAAAACAAAAACCTTTCGTTATGATGCCTTTCGAGTAAGTGAACCATTTCGTGCATAATAATGTATTCAAGGCATTGTTCAGGCTTTTTTGCCAATTCAAGATTTATCCATATTCTTCTTTTTTCGATATTACATGAACCCCATTTTGTTTTCATTTGCTTTACCTGCCATTCGGAGACGCTTAAATTCAGGATTTTTTCCCATTTTTCGATGATGGAAGGAATTTGTTTTTTTAATTCCCCACGATACCATTCATTCATGATCTCATGGCGTTTTTCGGTAATTGTCCCGGGACGGATATAAAAGTCGATGTAGGTTTTTGTCCTTAAAACTACTTTTGGTGGAGCATCGTGTTCGATTACATTAAGTAAATATCTTCTACCCCGGAAGTAGTGACTTTCGCGTTGTTTGTAATCACGTTGCGGAATACGAACCTGACCTTCAAATTTCCGTTGGTTACGCTTTATCCAACCCAATTTTGAAATGGCAAACAAACGGATGGCATCTTCATCAACATTTAATGGTGCAGCAATACGAACCCTGCCTGTTGGCGGATAAACAGCAAGATGTATGTTCTTTATGTCTTTTCGAACTACCTCAATCTCGGTATCGCTAATGGTGATCTTGCTCATTAATACTCGCCCTGATTACGTGCAATGTTGAGAATATAGTCTGCATCAGGCTCTTTTACTTCGAATTTCTGAAGCGTTTCTTCGATGACATACTTCACCCCCTTTTCCTTTATGGGATGGCCTTTCCATGCGTCTTTTTTAGTTTTTCGAATTTTATTGTCCAATTCTATGGCCAATTGATCATTCTTGTTCAAGTTGTCGTATAAAGCCCGCCTGGCATTTGTGTTAATTGATGAAGGATAGTCGGTTGTGGTACCTGGCTTTTTAACTTTGATGGAAAGAGCAATGATATTATTCAAATACTTTTCGTATTCCAGGGTGGCTTCTTTTCTCATTTTAATGAGTTCATCCAAAAGCACACTCATTTTCTCGTAATACATCGGGTTGGTCGGACTTTCCTCAATGATTACTTTTCGTAAATTATTTTCAATGGCTTCTGCCATTGCCTCTGGGTTGTCCTTGAAGCTTTTTGGCATTTTATCAATTGCATCTTTTCCCTTGTCAACCAAGAGTTCAACCAGGCTCATGTCGTCGAAGTTGGCCAGAATCCTGCTCTCTTCGGCTCCAATGTAGCTATCAATCAAATGCCGCATGGCAGGCTCGTATTGCTTTAAATCAATGTAATCGCCACTCGCCAGTTGAATTTCTTTACGCAGGCTTTCAAAATGTTTGATGTCGGCTTTAATTTCTTCGATTTCTTTTGTAGTATAACCAGCTTCTTTCATTTCGTCGGCTATATTGGCGTAAGCCCGAATGAGCGCAATTGTCAATTTATAAAGCAAAACCCTTTTCGGTTCGCTGTCTTTCAGGTCGTCTGGATTTTCGGTGTTCCTACCACAGAAATAATGAATATGCGCCAGGGTATCTTTGGGTAATTCAACTGCTTCGACTAATGCTTTGATGGCTTCCAATGCTTCGTCCAGCCGTTCCTTGGCCTGGTGCAAACGATTCTTCAAAAGTCCTTCAATATCTGATTTTTCGTAACCGCTAAATGCCTCGGAAGTGTAGTCGTTGAACGCTTGTTCTAAACTCCTGAACAAATCCATGTAATCAACAATGTAACCGTAATCCTTATCATCACCGTCTAAACGGTTTACACGGCAAACGGCCTGGAATAAATTGTGGTCTCTTAGCTTTTTATCAATGTATAAATAAGTAGCGCTTGGTGCATCGAAACCAGTAAGCAGCTTATTTACCACAATCAGTAATTTCATTTGAGCCGGTTCTTCGACAAACTTTTTCTTTACCTCGCTTTCGAATTGCTCCACTTTAGTGATGGCCGTTTCGGCATCTTCGTTGAAATAGTTTGCAAGCATTCTTCGGTAAATCTCAAAACGCTGCAATTTCTCCGTGAAGTTGTCGCCTTCGCCTTTGATGTCGGCTGTATTGGGAACAAATGATGTAATGATGGCACAATTCTTTAATCCAGCATTTTGAAATAGCTCAAAGTAGCGACAGGCATTGTAAATACTATCCGATACCAGCATGGCATTTCCTCTGCCGTTTTGCAATCGTTCCTTTTTCTCCATGTCCATCACAATGTCAATCACGATTTTCTCCAAACGTGATTTGCTGCTGAACACTTTTTTTAGTGTACCCCAACGCTGTTTTAATTCGGCTTTGGCAAAATCGGTCAACCCACGGGTTTTGAGTTCAAACCATTCGTCAATTTTTTCGATGGAAGTTATATTTTGCTCAATATCTCTTGCTTCGTAGCGTAAATCCAACACGACTTTATCAAATACAGCTTCGTTGAATTTGTAGGTATGAATGTACCTGCCGAACACTTCCAAACTGGTTTGTTTGTCGCTTTTCAGCAAAGGCGTTCCGGTAAAACCAACAAACAATGCATCGGGAATAAACAGTTTCATAGCATCGTGCAGTTTGCCCGATTGGGTGCGGTGGCACTCATCCACAAACACGTAAATATCGCCCTTGGCTTTGTAGTCGGTAGGGATATTGCTCCGCAGTTCCTGAACATATTTTTCCATATCATCGTCGGTGGTTTCTTCTTTGCCACCAAACTTATGAATGAGCGAACACATCAGCCAGGGTGAAGTGTCGTTCAGTTTGTGCAGTAAATCTTTCCCGCTTTTGGTACGGTAAATATCCTCCTGAATGCCTTTGTAAACTTTTTCGATCTGTTCGTCGAGTTCTTCACGGTCGGTAATAATCAGCACCCTTGCATTGTGGTTAAACTCACGTAACCATTTGGTGAGCCACACCATTGTTAAGCTTTTTCCGCTGCCTTGAGTATGCCAGATAATTCCGCCTTCGTTGTGTTTTACAAAGTCCTGTGCCGATTTTACACCAAAGTACTGATTGGGACGGCAGAATTTCTTTTGTCCTCTGTCGTAAACTACAAAATCGTGCAGGATTTCGATAAGACGTTCCTTGTTGAGCATTTCGATAATGTTCTTATCAAGCGGATAAGCGTAACGCGCTGCTTTTACTCTTATTGATTTTGAAATTTCGAGTAAATATGGATAGTCTTTGTCCTTTTCTTCATTTACCTCTTTCCACTTCACAAAGTATTTTTCTTTGGTATCAATTGCGGCGTACACCAAACCTTCCACATCATTACCTGCTAACACCAACTGGATGGTATTGAAAAAGGATTTAATAAAAATATGTTTCTGATTATCTTCGTTCTGCCTTATCCCTTCTGAAATGGAAACCGTGCTGCGTTTGAGTTCCAAAACGCCCAGGGCAATACCGTTTACATACAGCACAATGTCGGGACGCTTTTTGTGCATACCTTTTATTGTAACTTCCTCGGCTATTGCAAAATCGTTGTTTAGCGGGTTTTTCCAATCAATGAGCCAAACGGTTTTTTTGTTTTGCCCGATTTCGGGCTGCACCGTAACACCATAACGAAGCATCGAATATACATCTTTGTTTACATCGTAAAGCGATTTGCTTTGGTTAGCTGTGGCTTTTGTAAAATCGTAAATGGCTTTTTTGGTCAGGTTTTCATCGTAGCGTTGCAACAGCCATGCTTTCAAAATGTCTAATTCGACATTGCTGTTGTTGTCGCGTTCTTCCCAGTTACCGAGATAGCGATAGCCTAATTCATGGCTGAATAGGGCAATTACCCGATTCTGGGTTTCGCGTTCTTTTTTGCCGATTTCATTCATGGTTGTTCGTCGTTTTTAAAGAATTTGTCGTTTTCCCATTTCGATGGGTTCGATTCGATATAATCGTTAATGCGTTGGTATTCGTCATCATTGCGAATAATGTGGTCGTGGAATCGTGTTTGCCAACCAAAAACAAATCCCAACCGGTTGGCGTGTTTTGTTACGGCTGATTTATACGAACGCACTACCGATGAAACCGTGTGGGATTTCGGTGAAATTTGTGCCATTTTTTCGTTTTTGGCGGTTGGTGGTGATGATGATGATGATCGTAGAGACGTTGCATGCAACGTCTCTACATGCAATGCAGGCGCATGCAACGCCTGTTCGGGTGTAGACGTTGCATGCAACGTCTCTACAGGCAACGTGGGTGTGCCGGGATTATCCAATATCAATATCCCATGAATATGGTTGGGCATCACCACAAATGCGCCTAATTCGACATTTTGGACATGGTGGATGATTTCGTACCAAAACACATCTGCCAAAACACCTGTGTGCGATAAATGCATTTTGCCTTTGCGAATTTCGCCGAAATAATGTTGGTGGCTGGCTGTACAGATGGTAATAAAATATGCCCCTTCCCAGCCATAATTCCACCAGCGTGCCCGGGCCGATGGAATGCGGAATTTATTTTGGTATTTTTCGGTCATTTTGTTTCTCTTTTCAGGGATGCAAAATTTTGAGTTACTACATCAATCTTATTTTTCCGGTTAATAAATTTTGCATCATGCCTTGTTTTATCATTTTGTATTTCTCTATTTTCTTTTCCAATTCCTGTATTTCATTGTCCATATCGGAAAGGATTTGGGCGATACGGGTTTGGTCTACTCTGTCTTTCGGAATTGGTATTTCAAAACCATAAATCTGATTTGAATTTGCAGAAGTAAATGTGCTTCCTTGCTCAAGAATTTTCCAATCTTTTTCTTTAAAAATAAGAAGGTGGTATATAAATTCCTTAGAAACTGATTTAGGTTTAAGAGAACAAACACCCCTACCAATGCAAGATTTTTGAATTGCAATGCCAATAGAACCAACAGGTGCTCTCACCGTTAATATTATATCTCCATCATCACATACTTTTGTGATTTGACTTGTCCAAAATCTTATTAGTTGTTTTCTATTATCTAAATCTGCATTTCCTTGTAGCAGGGGTAAACCCTCTTGATTTGAATTATAGTTTTTACTGTCAGGTGACTGCCCCATATTTATATCAACCACTTCCCCTAACTTCTTCACTTCCCACCCATCTTTCGGTTTTAGCACCTCCTGCATTGCGCCGGTTTTGATGTTTTGCTTTTTGGTGAGGAGTTGTTCTAATTGGTTGATGAGTGCATCGGCATCGTTTAAGGCGGTGGCAATGGCGGTTTGCTCGGCTTTGGTGGGGGGAAGGGGCAACGATATTTCTTTGTATTCGTTCCCATTAATGCCTGGTTGCCCTGTCCTCATTGAATTTGCAGCAATCCAATCCCAATACTGTTTCGTTTGTGTGAAGTATTTTAGATAATTAGGTAAAAGAATTTCTTCATTAGCCCTAACACGAATTAAGAACCCTGCAAATACAAGTTTTCCATCCTTTGGATTATACAAATATGTTTTACCAACACTTGCACCAGTTCTTGCAAAAACCAAATCTCCCTCTTGCAAATAATATGAAGTTGAAGAAATATTGTTAACTGAAACTAAATTCTTTTTTGAGTAATTCCCATCTTCGTTTATATCCGTAATTCTTAGATAAACAGGCAAATTCTCGTTGAACGGAACTGCTGCTGCATTAATTCCATAGTCAGGATTTTTCAAAAGACATTGCCCAATCTTTTTTACAACCCAATCATTCGGTATTACCCCAACTTCTGTATTTTTAAATCCTTTTACCATTTGAAATTCATTTGTTTTAAATGGTTTTCTACTTTGGCGGTTAAGGCATCCACATCAATGGTGAGTTGTGGCATGGGTGTTTCGTAGCGGTCGGCTAATTCTTTAATGCGTCCCGTTAGCCGGTGGCTGATGTTATCCATTTCGGTGCGTATGCGCTGCTCCATGTTTGCCATCCATTTCTTTTCCACCACCACTGTTTTTATTTCGTTAATGGTTAACTTCGGGTATTGGGCAATTACTTTCTTTTCGAGTTCGGCTTTGGCTGTTTTTATCTTTGTTTGTATATCAGCTTCATCGTCCATCAGTTTTTTGTAGGTTTTTAGCAGGGGGTATTCTTCATTATCTTCATTGGGAGAGGAGGGGTGCAAGGGAGACGTTGCATGCAACGTCTGTACTTGCAACGTCTGTACTTGCAAGGTAGGTGCGGACAAGGGAGACGTTGCATGCAACGTCTGTACTTCCTTGATGGCTTTGGCTAAATTGGCTTTGCTTATTTTGCCTTTGTCGTCCATTGCGTTGGTAAGCAGTCCTTCTTCGCCACCGTGTTCGTCACGCAGTTCTTCCATACTGGCATTCAGCGTTTCGGACTGTGCTTCCAGGTCTTCGATGGCTTTTTGTTCCGTGGCAAAATATTCCTGTATCATCAGGGTTGGCGGTATCAGGCGGCCTTCGAGCCCTTCAATACCTGCAATTTGTTTTACGATTTCCTTGTCGCCCTTTTTGGTTTTCTTCTCAATGCGTTTCACTTCATTACCTGCTATCCAGCCATCGGCAGCAAGTTCGTAAAAATCGTCCTGCATGGTTTCGGCCCAGTAGTCCATCAGGTGCTGGAAAATGGTGTATTTGTCGGTAAGAGACGTTGCGTGCAACGTCTGTACATCAGGGTCGTAATGTTTAAGCAGGTTTTCGGAAATGATATGTATTTCGTGCCTGGGGCGCAAACCTTTATCCAATGCCTTGGTGTAGGCAATGGTTTCGGTTTTCCACTGGGTAAATACTTCATCCATCAGTTTTCCAAAGGCCGTAAATTCGGGATGGTTGAAGATTGCGTTTTTAATTTCGTCGTTGGCAATGTTGAGCTGGTAATATTCGGGGCGGTTTGCAACGGTTTCGTACAGATGGTTTTTGAGGGATGGATATACTTTCCAGTAATTTTCAAGAGCTTCAATGTCCCGTTTGGGAATACCACCAAGCAAATGTGCTTCGATGTCCTGAATATCTTCAGGTTCCTGACTGTCGATGTAACGGGGAATGTTCAGGTTGTAATCGTTTTTAGGGTCGGCAATTTCGGTGATGGGGATAAGCCTCGAATATTTTGGTATTTCGATTTGGTTGTTAAAAGTATCTACAATTTTATGGATGTCCTGTTCACGTAAGCGGTTTTTGTTCCCGTCTTTGATAAAGCCTTTGCTGGCATCAATCATAAAGATGCCTTGTGGAGACGTTGCATGCAACGTCTGTACAGCATTTTCCTTGTCGATGATGATGAGGGAGGCAGCGATACCTGTTCCGTAGAACAAGTTGGGGGGTAGCCCGATGATGCCTTTTATGTAGCCTTTTTTTATAATCTTTTTGCGGATATCGGCCTCTGCATTGCCTCGGAATAAAACACCCAAAGGCATTACGATGCAACCTTTACCTTTCGATTTGAGAGATTTAATGAGGTGCAACAAAAAAGCGTAATCACCATTTTTGTTTGGTGGAACTGCATCGTAACCTTCAAATCGTTTGTAGATGTCGTTTTTGGGGTCAAGCCCGTTCATCCATGCCTTGTAGCTGAAAGGAGGATTGGATACGGCATAATCGAATTGTTTGAGTTCACCGGTCAGGTCGTTGGTGAATAATGGAGTTGCCATTGTGTTGCCCTGCTTAATTTCGGCATCGGCAAAGTTGTGGAGCCACATATTCATAACCGCCAAAGCACGGGTGGCATTGTCGTTTTCCTGCCCGTAAATGGTAATTCCGTAAGGTGCTAAGTCGGCAGCTTTAAGCAGCAAAGAACCAGTACCGGATGTGGGGTCGTACAATGATTGCGACTGACTTATGGAATTGGCGATACCAACAACCTTGGCCATAACACGCGATACTTCTGAAGGAGTGAGGAATTGTCCTTTGCTTTTTCCGCTTTCGGTAGCGAAGTGGCGCATGAGGTATTCGTAGGCATCGCCCAAAAGGTCGTCGCCCTCGGCACGGTTGGAGGAAAAGTTAAGTTCGGGTTTGTTGAAGATGTTGAGCAGGTTGGTGAGCCGGTCAACCTTCTCCTTGCCTGTTCCGAGTTTGGCATCGTCGTTAAAATCGGCTTCCGTAATAATCCCCGAAAGGTTGTTGTTTTTGGCAAACTCGCCAATGATTTTATTGATTTGGTCGCCAATATCTGATTTACCCCGGTGATGAAGCATATCGTAAAAAGTGGTTCCTTCGCGAAGTTCTACCAGCGGGTCTTTCTTGTCGGAAACATATTTCAGGAACAACATTACCAGCACATAGTCTTTGTATTGGCTTGCATCCATGCTGCCACGCAGCTCGTCGCAGCTTGTCCAAAGCGAGCTGTATAATTCTGATTTTTTAATTGCCATTATTTATTGTCTTAACCTGCCAAATTAAATTTCTTTTTCGATTGGTAAAAGTAGTTTTATTGCTGTTTAAACCGTCATTTTTGTCAGGCAAAAAGTGTTTCTTTTGGTTTTAGGAAAGGTTGTAATGGGTTTTGTTTTCATTATTGGTGTGGGTGCTAGTGTGGATGTCAGGCTTTTGCTGTATTCTTCGATATTTCGTAAAAATTATTCATCGTCTGCCTAAGTTAATGATACCGTTTTGTTGTTGAGTATTTGCTTAACTCTCACATTTGTAATGTTTCCTTTTTTTAGTTTTTCAAATTTCAATAATTCTAAATTGTCTGGATATTTTGAAATTGGAATAAATCCTTCAATACGTCCATTAAATATTGTTGCAAAAAGCCCTTGTGTATTCTTTCCCGTTAGTAATGCTGGAAATTCCGTCTCATTGTCAATTGCAGCCAGCAATTCATAATACTCATCACAAAACTTGACATCAGTCAATACAGCCTTTAGCTTATTATTCTTTTGTGTCGGCGTTAGTTTAAAATTTACAAGACAATTTATTCTATTGTTGTATATCTCATCAAGGTCAGTTTCCCATGCAGAAATGACTAATGGTACAAAAATGTAAGAAGATATATGCTTTACAAAAAATTTATCTTCGTCAATAAGTTTTAGGAAGCCTGATAGCATATCAAATTGGATTGCTTCGTCAATTAGTTTTGTCTCCTTTCATTTTTAATAAATTTGAGGTTGTAGGCTTCAATTTTATTTGCATCTTTTTTTGAAGGTCCTAATTCAAATTCCACTTCGTCTCCTGAACAAAACTTATGAATTTTATCAATAAGTCCCTTTCTTTTCAGTTGAATAAGTTCTGTCTTGTCAAAGAAGAAAAAGTAAGAATTTTCGTTTTCGGTCTCAATGAAGCCAAATTGTCTTTGGATGTCAAAGCGTGATATGTAGCCAGTGTTTATTTTATTACTTTCTGTCATTTCGCGCTATTTGATTGTATTATAACAATGTATGATTCCAAGTAAAACTATTTTTTGATTCTCAAAGTTACTGTATGGCTTAAGGCAATCATCACTCAGGTAATCGCTGGTAAAACCAAGCCTCGTAACAAGTTGTAGCTCGTTTTGGTCAGAGATTTTATCATACCCGGAACTGATCCCGGTAAGGAACTGGTTTTTAAGCGGCATTTGATGAACTGTGAGCATTAGGGGAACAAGAAATTTAGTGAGCGTCATTTTAAAGAAGTAGCAAAGCTATGTTTGATTTTTGGGAATAGCAAGTATTGTTTGGGAAATGTGAATAAATGGCTTAATAGTACTTGAAATGAATGAGTTAATGTTTTCTTGGTGTAAAAACAATTGGGTAAAAAATGGTGATCGTTGTGGTGCAATCGTTATTTTTGCGCGTAAGTTAATACAGTCGTTTTAAGTGGAGTGTGAGCAGGGTTATGAATAATGTTGTGCCTGGCTTGATAAGAGTGGGATGAATTTTAAAATGGTGTCGTTTTAACGCTGTCAGGTCTAACGACGCTGACAGGTTAACCGTTACTGACAGGTTAACCGGTGGCGACTGATTTAAAGTTGAAGAGGTAAGGATCATTTACTGAACAACCGTGAATTTGGATACTGAATAAGGTTTTTTCTTCTTAATTTTGATGGTGTTTAAATATTAATCCAAAACTATTATGGCAAGAGTAATTGGCGGTAACTTGTTGAAGGCTTCAGGCCGGATTGGGGATGTTGTTTTTTACCAACGCTCCGGTAAACAATTTGTAAGAGCAATTCCTGAAAGGGTAAACCAACCCAATACTGAAAAGCAATTAGCACAAAAGATGAAGTTTAAGCTAAGCAGTGAGTTTATTCATCGCATTTATTCATTCATAAAAATCGGGTTTGGAAGACAATTACCGGGTGCCTCCCCATTAGGTATGGCTATGTCGTACAACTTAAAACATGGATTTAAGGGAGAATACCCTGACATAGAAATTGATTATGAGAAATTTCGGGTCAGTATCGGGAAATTACCCGGAGCATTGACAGCAACGATAGAGAAATCGGGTAAGGATACGATTTGTTTGCAATGGGATGGAATTAAGAGCATGAGTAAAGCAAGAGGGGATGATGTGGTGGCTGTTTTATTGTTTTTCCCATTAACCGGTTATTGTTCCTGGTCGTGGGATGCGAGAAGACGTTCGGATGGCATGGTAACCATCAAATTACCGGAGGAACAGAAGGGTAATACTGTGGTGGGGTACGTTAGCTTTATCACTCAAGAGTTCATCGGTGCCAAAATGAAGGTTGAGCATATTTCGGATAGCTGCTGGTGTGGGGAGGTGGAGTTGGGTTGAGAAATCGGTGTAGTTGAAGGTATGGGTTTTACTTCATCATTTTTCATTTACGATATTACGGTGCGCTGCACCTATTGATCATTTTTTTGGGAATAATGGAATAATGGAATGATGGAAAAATGGAAGAATGGAACAATGGAACAATGGAATGGTGGAATGATGGAATGGTGGAATGATGGAAAACCGCAAGGTAAGCCACAGCGTGGGGTAATATTGATAGCTTAAAATGTTGATCATGGTTTTGGAGGTGCAGCTCACCGAAATATGAAATGGTATTTTATTGATCCTTTGAAAATAATAACGCTGAGCTGACCACCAGCGGGCTGACCGCTCAAAAATACCACCGATGCCAGGTTGGAAAACAGATGAAATTAATTGGCAGTTTATAATTTTATTGAATTACAAATTCAATCCCGATCTCGATAGCTATCGGGATCGGGATTCAAAACGGCATTACAAATGCCGCTTAGCTATGGCTGTCGGGAGAAGCAAGCATAGTTATGGGAATCAGGTGGTGTGGTGGTTTTGGTGCAGCCAATATGGCGGTGCACTTCCAAAAAATAAAAGTTTGTTAGTTAAATCGGAAAAACCTTATCACCTGCCTCAACCTTAGTACAAATCTGAAATCCCTGATTTTTCAACCTTATTAGCTTATTTCAGCCGAATTGCCAAAACCCCATGAAAATAAGGTAATAAGGTTTGTTGGCGGAGTGATGTGGCTATTGTACTAAGGTTTTTCTTTAACAATAAGGTTTTCGATTTCATCGGGAAAGCCCATAATAACCGGAATACCCAGGAAGGTTGGAAGTATGGAATTATCCATTTGATTTACTTTCTTTTGTCTTGCCACAAAAGAAAGTAACAAAGAAAAAGTCAAGACTATATAAAAATTTCCTGTTTTCTACGGGTCGGCTTAGCCACGCGATACAAGCCGCGCCATCACACTGGCCAACGCTGGCTTCTGTATCGCTTTAGAAGGCCCTTCCGATAAGCCTTCCCTCGAAAACAACG
>CAJATL010000103.1 GCA_903944895.1 uncultured Bacteroidota bacterium | reverse complement strand
TTGAGTCAAGACAAAAGAAAGTAAATCAAATGGATGATTCTATAACTCTAACCTTCTTCGATATTCCGGTGCTCTGCACCTCTAAAACCACGATTATCATTTTTGGCTATCAATATTACGCCACGCTGTGGCTTGCCGGCAACTATTTAAAGAAAAACAGGCGGGTAATGAAAATTCCCTGGCCGTCTTCTCTTCCTGCATCGCTCTCCACACCACTTGTAACAAACGTCAGTTTCCAGCCCCCTTTGAGAAGTTCATTAATTTTCGATTCGATCAATGCATCGTTTGATGCGATGTTTTGAAAATTAATGCCGGCCATGCTATAAAAGTTGAGTAACTTGGTTTCAGCAAAAGCTTCAACCTTGGCATCCGACCGGTCAACCTCTTTTTGCTTGCTATCCTTGCCATCCGTGCGTTCGGTGGTGAAGTCGACAGCATTAATGTCGGTTTGGTTTTCGATAATCCGCGAACGGCCTGCACCACCCGGAACAATGGATTCGACAATGGTTACAACTTTAAACTCCTGTGCATAACTTCCGGCAGTGATTGCCAGCACGATAAATAAAACAAAAACTAATTTTTTCATTAAATGCTTTTTTTTGATTATTCTCCTACTCTTCAGGCTTTTCGGAATACGCCCCGTTTTTAATGGTTTCCGGACTCCATGTTTGTATAGAAATACTTTTTGCTGTAAAAGTAGAAATTTATAATGCTGGAAAACCGGATTCCTGTATTACAAAATTTTACATGTCCGGGATGATGCAGCTATTTCAAGTACATCTGGAAATTGATGAAGCAGTTTTAAGATTGCAGGAGGTTAGTATAAAGGAATACTTTTCTTCGGAAGGAACGGTTACTATTTTAGCATAAAATATTCTGATGGAGACTCCTGTTAAAACTGTTGACTGACCTGAATAAAGCGGTTCCCCCAAAAAAGCAAAAACCTAAGCCTGCAAAAGCAAGATTAGGTTTTAAATCGATCAGTTATTACAAATGAATTTTTTAATCCGAAACCGGGTTAAAAACGACAATTTACCGGTAATTCTGAATTTGTTTGAGCAAAAATTCTTTCGGCTTTATGCCTACAAAGCGGTTGACCTCAACGCCGTTTTTAAACAAAATTAAGGTCGGAATGCTGCGCACCCGGTATTTCTGCGCAAGCGATTGAAACTCTTCGATGTTCACTTTCCCCACTTGTGAGTTGCCGGATAATTCGGCAGCAACATCATTAAGCACTGGCGCCATCATGCGGCAGGGTGCGCACCAGCTTGCCCAGAAATCAACCAGTACAAGTTTGTTTTTTGTGAGTTGCTGGAAGTTTTTGTCGGTCAGGGTCAGGATTTTTTCGTTGTCATCAACCATCGGGGTACTTTTCATCTTTGCCCTTGCGATAAACAATAAAGCCACAATGCCTATCAGCACACCACCAATTACCATAAATACGATTTCCATGTTATGCGGGTATTAAATTTTTACGTTTAGTTTTTATTTCGTGAACAAAGTTAGAAGCCGCGAGTGCTGCCACGGTTCCATCGGCGACTGCTGTGGTAACCTGGCGATAGCGTTTTGCAATGCTGTCGCCGGCGGCATAAACTCCTTCGATATTTGTCGACATATCCGGTTTAACCAGAATTTCGCCCCATTTGTTCATTTCGATCAGGCCACTGATGAATTCGATGTTGGGGATGTATCCGATAAAAATAAACACACCATCAGTTTTGAAATTCGTGGTCAGGCCGGTTTTCAGGTTTTTTATATCAACACTTCCGAGATTTTCGCTACCATAAAAAGACGTTATGGTCGATTCCATGATAAAATTGATCTTCGGATGATTGCGGGCTTCTTCGATGGCAAATTCAAAAGCCTGGAAATGGTCGAACTGGTGAACGATTGTGACTTTGCTGGCATATTTGGTGAGCGAAACAGCCTCTTCGAGGGCTGAATTTCCACCGCCAACAACTACAATTTCTTTATCAGTAAAAAAATCACCGTCGCAGGTTGCGCAGTACGAAATTCCTTTTCCTTTAAAGATGTCTTCACCTGGCATTCCCAGCGTCCGGGACCGGCCACCGGGAGTAAGAATGACGCTTTCGGCAGTAAAACTGCGGCCATCGCTCAGCGTTACACTTTTAACCTCGCCTTCAATCTCGATATTTTCGATGACAATATTGGCGATGATGTTGCAACCAAAGTTTTTGGCCTGCTTTTTCATAATATTGGCCAACTGATAGCCACTGATGCTTTCGACACCGGGATAATTGGCTATCTCGTGAGTTAGCACCATTTGCCCGCCAACAGTACCTTCATTTAAAATGAGCGTTTTAAGCCTGGCCCGTGAAAGGTAGATTCCTGCCGTTAATCCGGCAGGGCCTGCTCCTATCACAATGGTATCGAAATGATTTTTTGACTCCATTTTTGATTATGCGTTTACCGGAACTCCAAAAACCTGGTCCAAAATTGTTGTGACCTGTGGTCTGGATTGAATGCTTGAAGTGGCTTTTACAACCTTGCCGTTTTTGTAATAAATGGTAAAAGGAATACCCATAAAACCACGAACTTCGGGTAAGCTGCGGATGACGCTTGATGCCGGGTTGTCGAATTCCAGGTCACAGAATTTTACGTGTTTGTATTCATCCTCAAGGTCTTCGGCGATGCCGTAAACCGGGATGCACATAGGTCCCATCCGGCCGCAAATTACCATGACGTTTCCGTTTTCGCCGAGTATTTTGGCGTGTTCCGCCGCTGATTCGATGTGTTTTAAATTTGTGTACAACATTATTTTTAAGTTTTATTGTTAATATTCCGATGTTATTTTTACAAACTTTCCATGACTTGAATTTGTGTTTTAAACATTTGTTCCATGAAAAATTGATGATACAAAATTACCAACATATAAAATGGTAGGAAGTGTTTTGGGTTCGACCTCACCAGGCTTAAAGTTGAATTGGCACAACTTTTTAATTGATTTAGGATAACTTTGCCCGAAATAATTCATAGCATCTAAAACATGAAAACCATTCTGGATACCGACAACGAATTTTTTTGCGACATAAATGCCTTGTGTTTTGAGCTACTTTCGACCGAAGAGGCCGAATTGGTGCGGGCAAGTAAAACACAGGTTCTTTTTCGGAAAGGCGACAACCTGACCAAGCAGGGAGCTTTTGCATCATATATTCTTTTTGTGATAAAAGGATTGGCCTTGCAATACATCGAAGGCGAAATGAACAGGAGTTTTAACCTGAGAGTTGTTAAGCCTGGAGAGTTCGTCGGTTTGTCATCGGTGTTTACGAAAAACATTTTTAATTATTCAACCGTTGCACTCACCGACTGCCAGGTTATTTTGGTCGAAAAAGAAACCATTGCTCATGTTGTGAAGCAAAATGGTGAATTTGCTTTTAACCTCTTCAGGCGTTATTCCGAACAAAACGCAGGCATGACCGAAACGCTCAGCACGATGCTGTTTAAGCAAATGACGGGCAGGCTGGCTGAATCATTACTTTATCTCGATACCCTAAAAACAGCATACCCGGATGTTTTTCTCCTTTTGACGAGGAAGAATTTGGCCGACTTTGCGGGTATCTCCACCGAAAGTGCCGTAAAACTGCTTAAATCCTTTGAGCAGGAAGCAATTATCAATCTTCACGACAAGGATATTTTTATTGTTGATAAAAACAGGCTGGAAAAGATTAGTAAAAACGGGTAGGTTTAACTTTGCTTTATTATTGTGAGGATTTGAAATCAGGGTAATATTTATCACCACTAACCAAGTAAAACGTTTTAATCATCCTGAAACACTTGATTTCTTTAATCCGCCGGCTGGCGGATATTATTAAATTGGGGGTGTGCTTTTTTCTACAATACTTTATCCGCTACGCGGAATTCGCCGCAGGCGATAAAGTATTGTAGAAAATCAAGATGCAATAAGTTTTTGAATTCTCTGTAGGGGATAAATAATTTTGTCGGTTACTTGTGATAACCAAAATTTATTCCTTTTGAAAAAACTCGTTTCTTTTACCCCTCATTCTCCACAGCCAAACCTCCACCTGAAGTTTCACGGTAGAGGCTGGGAAGGTCTTTTCCGGTTTGTTTCATGGTTAACACTACCTTGTCAAACGAAACCTGGTGACGGCCATCGGATAAAATGGCGAAATTATTGGCGTCGAGTGCGCGGGCTGCGGCAAAAGCATTTCGTTCGATACAAGGAATCTGTACCAGGCCGGCGATTGGGTCGCAGGTGAGGCCGAGGTGATGTTCAAGTCCCATTTCGGCGGCATATTCGATTTGAGCAGGAGTACCACCAAAAAGCTGGGTTGCAGCGGCGGCGGCCATCGCACACGCCGTTCCGATTTCGCCCTGACAGCCAACTTCAGCACCCGAAATGGAAGCGTTTTCCTTTACCAGATTACCAATCAGACCAGCCGTGGCCAATGCCCGCTGTATTTTTATTTCTGAAAAACCATTACTTTCCTGTAAGAGGTAAAGCACAGCCGGCAATACACCACAAGAACCACAGGTTGGGGCAGTCACCACTTTCCCGCCGGCAGCATTTTCTTCGGAAACAGCCAAAGCATAGGCAAAAACCTGACTCCTGTGCCTGAGCGAATCTTTTAACCCACCAGCTTTTACAAGGTACGACGACGCTTTTCGCGGAAGCTGGATAGAACCCGGGAGCACGCCCTCATTTTCGAGGCCGTGTTTTAAAGCCTCGGTCATCACATTCCAGACCTCGGTAAGGTGAGGCCATAGTTCCGGGTCGTCGAATTCGTTTATATATTCCCAAAATTGCCTGCCATTTTCATCACACCATTCCAGGATTTCCTTCATGCGCGTATGTGGATAAACGGTGTTTTCGGAACGTCCAGGATTTTCGTCGTCAATAATATCGCCACCCCCGATGCTGTAAGCCGTCCAGTTGCCCAAAATTTTGCCGGATTCATCCAGGGCTTCAAATTTTAAAGCATTGGGGTGAAGTTCCAAAACTGTATCTGGCTCAAAAAAAATTTCGGAAGGAACAGGCTTTAATTCTTCAGCAACAGCAACATCAGAAAGATGGCCTTTTCCGGTGGCAGCAAGGCTTCCGTAAAGATATACCCTGAAATGATCGGCGTTGGGGTATCTTTGTTTAAAAATTCCGGCAGCCTTGCGTGGTCCCATAGTATGGCTGCTTGAGGGGCCATACCCTATTTTATATATTTTGGATACGGAATCCATGAGGGCTAATCGCCAAAGCTGATATCAATTCCTCGTGCGGTGTTCATCAAAGCTGTCTCATCATCCACAAGATTTGGCTCCCGAATGGCTTCCTGAAGCGAAACTGAGGTAATTTTTGGATGGCGGTATGAAACCATGCGTCCGAATTCCTTATCCAAAACCATTTCAAAAGCTTTAACACCAAATTGCGTAGCCAAAACCCGATCGTAAGCAATCGGCACACCACCACGCTGAAGATGGCCTAAAACAGTGGTTCGCATACTATGGTCGCAACCTGCTTCTTTAAGCTGGTGCATCAAAACGTTGGCAACGCCGCCAAGCCGACGGTTTTCATTCCCGATTTCAACCTCGCTCAGGATCGAAAAATCCTTTCCAATCGCACGCGCACCTTCCGAAATGACAATGATTACAAACCCACGGTCGCGTTCAAAACGTCTGTTTACGCGCTCAAGGACTTTATTTACATCATAAGGGAATTCGGGGAGCAGGCAGATTTCGGCGCCTCCAGCCACAGCGGCGTTTAATGCAATCCAGCCGGCGTAGCGTCCCATCACTTCGAGGATCAGAACTCTGTTATGGCTGGCTGCGGTGGTTACAAGTTTATCAACGGCTTCGGTTGCAATCTGCACTGCAGTCTGAAAACCGAATGTTGAGTCGGTGGCGGTAAGATCGTTATCAATGGTTTTTGGAACACCAATGATGTTACAGCCTTTTTCGAATAATTTCTGTGAGATTCGTTGTGAGCCGTCGCCACCAATGTTAATCACGGCTTCGATGCCGAGGTATTGCATTTTCCGCAACATTTCGTCCGAACGGTCAACCGACGACCAGGAGCCGTCCTTTTCTTTGATAGGCCATGCAAAAGGGCCTCCTTTATTGGTGGTTTGAAGTATTGTACCGCCACGGTAATGAATTCCGGAAACGGCTTTTTCGTCGAGAATTACAATTTCGGTAGGTTCGCGGAGTATCCCGTTAAAGGCTTCGATACTTCCAATTATTTCCCATTCTTTTTCGCGTGCTGCCCGTTTAACAATAGCCCTGATTACTGCATTCAATCCCGGGCAATCGCCGCCACCAGTCACAATCAAACATCTTTTCATTCTAAAATTATTAAGTTAAATTCTATTTCAACCGGCAAAAGAATATCGCGGATTTTCATCTCAAAATATGCTTTTAACCTCAAATTGGACAAATTCAGTTTTAAAAATTTGAAGGCACAAAAATATGTATTTTAAGAAACACACATGTTAATTCTGTTTTAAATCGGCCAAAATGCCTTTAAGGTCCAAAAAAACAGCGCGCTCATCAGGTTGGAAGCATCGATAATTTATACTCGGTTTTTATTAGCTATTCCTTAACAGGATGTTTCAAAATGTTTAATTTTGGGCACTTATTTGTGAAACGATTAACAGGTTGTTTTTAACTTGGACTAAAATTGTAAGAAAATCACCCGGTAATTATTTAAATAACTGGTATTGAATATCTAAAATTAAAAAAATGAAAAAAGAAATTCAAGGAAACGCACCGGCTGGTGCGGTTTATGGCTTAGGTTTCGTGGGTGCTGCGGTTTATTTTATTTCGCATGCAACAAGCTTTTGGATTGGCGTGCTTGGCCTCTTAAAGGCGATGTTATGGCCGGCATTTTTAGTTTATGATGCATTTAAATTTTTTGCAGGTTAAGCAAAGCCAGGTAAACTCAATTATTAAAGAAATTCCATTGTACAAATCATTTTAATAAAATTGCGAAAATCAGGTTTACAGCCAAATCTTGATGTCCAACCGGACAAAATCATCTGGTTTGCCAAAGCCTCAACAAATCGAAAAACACAAAAACAATATTTTACTATAAAATCTATAATTTATGAACTATAAAATCGGGATACGGCACGAGGACAAATATTTAATGGAGCGCCGCGTGGCCATACCTCCTGTGGATGTTAAAAAACTTATCGATCACGGAATTCAGGTTTATGTCGAAAATTCACCAAAAAGGGTTTTCACCGAAAACGAATTCAAAGATGCCGGTGCAATTATCACCGATAGCCTGACCGAATGTCCTGTGATTTTTGGCGTTAAGGAAATGCCAAATACTTTTTTTGAAGAAGGAAAAACCTACGTTTTCTTTTCGCACGTTATCAAAGGCCAACCTTACAATATGCCCATGCTGCGGCAGATGATGGCAAAAAAATGCAACCT
>CAJATL010000102.1 GCA_903944895.1 uncultured Bacteroidota bacterium | reverse complement strand
TGGTCCTGGAGTGGCCGGGTTTGGGGATTTGGTTTCATTAGATGGTGTAACGTGGCAATCATTATCAGGCTGGGGTTACGGCTTAAACTGGAATCTTGTTGGTTACCTCAACGAAGGTAGTCAGCCTCATGTAAATGATGTGGGAGTTATTGATATTTTATCACCGGTTTCGGGGACAAATCTGGGTGAGGAGGTTGTAACAATCGAGGTTAAGAATTTCGGAACTGCCTCACAAAGCAATATTCCTGTTTTTTTTACTGTAGATGGTGGTACACCGATTACCGGAACAATTGCCGGCCCATTGGCAAGCGGCGCAACTGTTGATTATACTTTTGCCGGGACAGTTAATATGAGCGAATTTGGTCATACCTACATTTTGCATAGCTGCACAGCACTTGCAAATGATGAAGTTCCCGGAAACAACTGCATCACAGAGAGTATTTTTGGCAATTGCTGCTTTTACTGCGATGCTACAACTTCTTACGAAAACGAATACATCGCCTCTGTTTTGTGCGGGAATATTAATAACAGCAGCGGCTGGCAAGGTGGGGTGGCTGATTACACCGCAATGTCAACTCCAATGGCGGCGGGTACTTCCATCGAAATTACCGTTCAAAATGGATTGGCTAACCCGACAGACAAGGTTTACGTTTGGGTTGACTGGAACAAAGATTATACTTTTGGAACCGGCGATGAGCAATTTATCCTCCCCAATATTTACAACTCAGGAGAAACTTTTAATGGTTTAATTATTGCTCAGGCCGGCACTCCTGATGGAGAATACCGCATGAGAATCCGCATGACTTTGACGGCTGAACCTTTACCCTGTGGAAATTCACCCAGGGGCGAGGTTGAAGATTACACCATTGTGGTTGGAAACATTCCGGTAATTGCTGTAAACCCAACTTCGGTAACCCAGTATGTTTCGTTTGGCGGTGGTGCCGAATCAATGCTGGAAATTACAAACATTGGCAACTACGACCTAAGCTACAATATCGAAGTTGAATACCCAATGGCTGCGAAAGTTCAGCCGGAACCTTACAATGCCGTCGAAGCTGAGGCAAGGCTTGCGGCACGAATGGCGGCTGATGGATTGGTTTCTGCAAATGTTGAATTAGCCCCGGGTTCGGTTTTTGGAGGAATCCAGCAATCAGATGATCAATTCGATTTACTATTCGAGTATCCCTGCGGCAATACAACCGGTGAAGCCGGTGTTGAAACCGATGGAAATTTCATTTACACCAGTTTATGGAATGGGACAGAATTTTGCAAATATGCTCCTGATGGCACGTATCTCGGAACATTTTCAATTCCGGGAGTTTCTGCTGTGCGCGATATGGCGTACCACGGCACCTATTTTTATGGCGCTGCCGCCAATACCACGGTTTTTGAAATGGATTTTACGACACAAACGCTGATAAGTACCTTTGTTGCCCCAACCGCCACCCGTGCCATTGCGTACGACGAACTGGAGGATGGATTTTATGGAAACAACTGGTCAACGCCTATCGTTCTTTACGATCGTACTGGTGCAACCCTTACCACCATCCCGACTGCCGGCGACGAAAGCTATTATGGCTTTGCTAATGTTCCATTTGAAAGTTATTTGTGGGCCTACAGCCAGAAAGTCGGAACCAGCCAGAACATGCTTTACAAAATCAATCTCCCGGCAGGAACTATTGCTGAAAGCTTCGACATGCTTACCATTCTATCCCTTCCCACGCCGGGAACCGACATTGCAGGTGGATTATATTTTAGTGCTGATTTAATAAATAATTATTGGATTTTAGGTGGTATTGTACAGGACATTTGCTTGTGGGGGATTGAACTTTACCATTGCGGACCGCCAGAATATGATGTTGGTGTTAATTCTTTTATTTCACCAGTTTCAGGACCGGATTTAGGGGAAGAAATTGTAACGGTCAGAGTGAAAAATTATGGATCTCTTACCCAAAACAATATCCCGGTTTCATACACGCTTGATGGTGGAACACCGGTTACCGGTATTGTTCCCGGCCCAATTGCCGCGGGTCGAACAGAAGATTTTACATTTCCGGGAACTGTAAACCTGAGCAACCCCGGCCAAGTGTACGTTTTTATGGGTTGCACTGCTTTGGTTGGAGAGGAAAATCCGGGAAATGATTGCAAAACTGTCAGTATTACAAATATGCTTCCAGGTTATTGTGCTGCTTCAACAACCACCGAAGACGAATACATCGCCAATGTTTCCTGTGGCGACATCAACAACAGCAGTGGCTGGCAGGGTGGGGTAGCAGATTATACGATGCTTACTACAACCATCGAACCCGGCAGTTCAGAAGCTGTTACCATTACAAATGGAAATCCCTGGGCCAGCGACCGTATTACCATTTGGGTTGATTGGAATAATGATTTTAGTTTTGACACGGGAACTAATGAGGAATTTATTTTAACCAATGTTGGCGGAACCGGCGCTTCATTTACCGGCGCTGTTGCAGTTTCTGCAGATCAGGCCAATGGCAGTTACCGGATGAGAATCCGCATGATGTATAGCAATGCTCCAACGCCTTGCGGAAATGCAACTTATGGTGAAATTGAAGATTATACGATTGAAGTTCCTGGCTGTTGCCCCAATGATTGGCTGTCCGTTCCAAATCCGTCAGGAACCGTGGCTCCCGGAGCTACAGCAAATGTCCCGCTTTATTTTTATGCCTACGGGCTGGAATTAGGAAGCTATGCTGCCAATCTGAAAATTACAAACAACTCCGGCAATTCCCCGGTTTTGGATGTTCCGGTTACGATGAATGTTGTTTCCGAAGTTGGCCTGGTGGTTGAACCGATGTCATTAACCGAAAACCATCCAATCCCACCCATGTTAACAACACAGCAGTTAACGGTTACAAACAATGGAAACACAACTGTTGATTTTGATGTGGTGGTAAATACGACTGCAACTGTGCGGCAAAAACCGGTCAATACTCCGGAAGACTTTGCACGTCTTTTCGAAAGGATGAAAGCCGATGGATTGATTTCGAACGATGTTGAGCGGGCGCCGGGTTCGGTTTTTGGAGAAATCCAATATGCTGATGCGGAATACGACCTTCAGTTTGAGTATCCCTGCGCAGTTGCAAGCGGTGAAGCAGGTATTGAAACTGATGGTAACTATATTTACACCACATTGTGGAATGGAACCCAATTCTGTAAATATAATACCGACGGTTCTTTCGTTGGTTTATTCTCTGTTCCTGGTGCTTCGGCTTGCCGTGACCTTGCTTACGACGGAACCTATTTTTATGGAGCCGCCGCAAATACCACCGTTTTCCAGATGGATTTTAATACGAATTCGCTTATTGGAACGATCAATGCACCAACTTCAGTGCGCGCCATCGCTTATGATGATGAGCAGGATGGTTTTTGGGCGAATAACTGGTCAACGCCAATTGTTCTTTTCGATCGGTCGGGGCTTACCATAAATACCATTCAAACTGCAGGTGACGAA
The DNA here is from genome assembly GCA_903944895.1 of uncultured Bacteroidota bacterium. Classification (GTDB taxonomy): domain Bacteria; phylum Bacteroidota; class Bacteroidia; order Bacteroidales; family 4484-276; genus CAJATL01. Next base: position 8,260 of record CAJATL010000102.1, on the reverse strand, counting down.
CTCTATTATGGTTTTGCTTATCAACCTGCAAATTATTATCCTCCATATTTGTGGGGCTACAGCCAGAAAACCGGAACCAGCCTGAACATGCTTTATAGGATTTCGCTACCCAATGGAACCATTGTTGAGGAATTCGACATGCTGAGCATTCTTACCATGCCTCAGCCTGGCAATGACATAGCAGGTGGCCTGTTTTTGTATCCTGATTTGGTACCTGGTACCTTTACACTTGGTGGGCTTGTGCAGAATATTTGTATCTGGGGTATCGAAATGGGGATAGCAGGAGCTATTCCAGACGTTGCCGTAACGGCATTCTTATCACCAACCTCCGGTCCAAACCTCGGAGAGGAAATTGTAACCATCATTGTTAAGAACTATGGAGGTGTTACACTGGCTAACATCCCGGTTTCCTATACCCTTGATGGCGGCACACCGGTTACCGGCATTGTGCCAGGGCCCATCGCTTTGGGTGAAACGGCTGAATTTACTTTTCCGGGAACCGTAAATTTAAGCCAAACAGGTCAGACTTATGTATTTGTTGGTTGTACAGCCTTGGAAGGCGATTTAAATCCTAACAATAACTGCAAAACGGTAAACGTAAGCAATATTGTGCCATCCTATTGCGACGCTTCAACCACAACCGAAGACGAATACATTGCCAATGTTTTATGTGGAGAAATTAATAATAGCAGCGGTTGGCAGGGTGGGGTTGCTGATTACACAGCAATTTCGGCAACGATCAATTCCGGCGAATCCGAAGAAATAACCATTACCAACGGAACACCCTGGACTTCGGATAAAGTTACCGTTTGGGTTGACTGGAATATGAACTATGAGTTCGACATGGGAACTAACGAAGAGTTTATTCTGACCAATGTTGGCGGAACCGGTGCCATATTTAACGGTTCCATCAATGTTCCGCTCGAAACTCCTCCCGGATTTTACAGGATGAGAATCCGCATGACTTACAGCGCTGCACCCCAACCTTGCGGAAGCGCTTCTTACGGCGAAATTGAAGATTATACGATAAAAGTCCCTTCAAGCCCGGTAAATTCCTGGCTATCGGCCGATCCAATCACAGGTTCGCTTGCGCCCGGCCAGTCAACAACCATCAATGTTACTTTCAATTCTGAAGGAATGACTGGCGGAGAATATGCCGGTACGATAGTTTTCAACAGCAACGATCCGGTTAATCCTGTAATTACCGTTCCGGCTATTTTAACCTGTTGTTTAATACCACCTTGTAATTTGCCACCTCCTCAAAATTTGTGGGGTTACGAAATACTTCCAAATGTTGCTTACCTTTCGTGGGAAGCTCCCGGAATACCGGGCAATTTGTTGGGCTACAACATTTACCGGAACAATCAAAAAATTAATCCCGACATTGTTACCAACCTGTTTTATGAAGATAGCCTGACCAACCCATCGCAATATTTTTATCACATCACAGCAGTTTATCCCGAATGTGAAGCCTCTTCCGACACCATTTCGCTGGTCATCACCAACCTTCCCGAAAAGGAAAACCACGGGATAACCATTTTCCCAAACCCGGCCACCAACCTTGTAAATATCAAATCTCAACATTCAATAAATCAAATTTCGATTATCAACAACTTTGGACAGATGGTTTTTAGTGGTAATTTTGATAGCAACTCCGCCCACGTAAATACCTCGGGTTTTAATAAAGGCATTTACATTGTTCAGGTTAAAACTTTGGAGGGAAGTATTGTTAAGAAACTGGTAATTAAATAACATTTTTTTGTATCAGGGAAAAACCTACCCACGCATTTGGCGTGGTTAGGTTTGCCCAAGAAAGCGGATTATCCTTTTACTATTTTTAGAATGAAATGAAAAAATCTTTACCATGAAAAAATTTGCAACCCTTTTGCTGCTGATGTTTTTCCTTGCATCGGCAAGTGTTTTTTCGCAAGATAAAACTAACAAAAAGCCTTATCCACCAAATGGTTTGATTTCATCCAAAACTCATGAATTTAATGATATTGCACCAAATACAAAGCCCGGTGCAATCCAGTTTTCGGATGATGAGTTTGACCTTCAGTTTGAGTATCCCTGCGGCCAAGGATCTGGAGAAACCGGTATCGAAACTGATGGAAGCTTTTTTTACACGACGATGTTTAATGGAAATCAATTCTGTAGATATGAAACCGATGGTACATTCATCGGGTTATTCTCGGTTCCCGGTGCTGCTTTAGTGCGCGACCTGGCTTACGATGGAACTTATTTCTATGGAGCTGCCGCAAATACTACCGTTTTTCAGATGGACTTTAGCAACCAAACCCTTATTGGTACAATTACTGCGCCTAATACAGTTCGCGCTATTGCGTATGACGAATTTGAGGATGCTTTCTGGGTGAACAATTGGTCAACATATATCTATCTTTTTAATCGTTCAGGAACAACCCTTAAGACTATTCCAACCGTAGGAAATGAATATTATTATGGTTTTGCGTTCGATCCACAAGGACCGTTTTTGTGGGGATTTAGCCAGAAATCAGGAACCAGTCAGAATATGCTTTATAAAATGGCGCTTCCGGAAGGAAATATTATCGAAGAATTCGATATGTGTTCTATTCTAAGCTTACCTATTCCAGCAGTTGATGTTGCCGGTGGTTTGTACATGTATCCGGATTTGATCCAGGGAACATGGACACTTGGTGGCTTAGTTCAAAATGTGTGTTTGTGGGGAATCGAAATGGGTGCATCAACAATTCAAATGAACGATGTTGGTGTTCAATCATTTATTTCGCCAGTTTCAGGGCCTGATTTAGGAAACGAAATAGTGACAATACGAATCTATAACTTTGGTAATAATACTCAAAACAATATCCCGGTTTCATACACTATCAATGGTGGTGCACCGGTAAACGGTGTCATAACAAATCCTCTTTCACCCGGCACATCCGCTGATTTCACTTTTCCGGGAACTGTTAATTTGAGCAATGCCGGTCAAACATACATTTTTGTTGGCTGTACTGCTTTAGATAACGATGAAAATCCTGAAAACAATTGCAAAACTTCAAACGTTACCCATCTAATTCCGGGTTATTGTGATGCTTCTACTTCCATTATTGATGAGTACATTGCCAATGTTTTGTGTGGTTCGATCAACAATAGCAGCGGCTGGCAGGATAGAGTAGCCGATTATACTTCCATTTCAACAACCATCATTTCTGCTGGTTCAGAAGCTATTACCGTTACAAATGGAACTCCATATCAAGAAGACCTGACATATTTATGGATTGACTGGAATAAAGATTTAATTTTTGGTTCGGGAGAGGAAGAATTGATTTTAACCAACGTTGGCGGAAATGGTGACACATTTACCGGCACAATTACAGTTCCTGATGCTACGGCACCTGGCGAATACAGGATGAGAATCCGCATGACTTACCTTATTCCTCCTGAAGCGTGTGAGAATGCTGATTATGGCGAAGTTGAAGACTATACGATAATTGTGATTGATCAAGCCGCGAGAGATGTTGGCATACAAGCTATTTTATCACCTGTATCCGGAACTAATCTGGCCAACGAAGTTGTTACAGTGAGGGTTAAAAACTACGGTTTTGCGTCACAGACAGGAATTCCCGTTTCCTATTCCGTGGATGGTGGAACTGAAGTTAACGGCATAATTGCTGGTCCGTTAGCCGAAGGTGTTACTGTTGACTATTCCTTTGAAGGCATAGTTAATCTTTCAAATTTTCAGCATTATTTATTCAATGCCTGCACCTCACTTCCAGGTGATGAAATTGCCGCCAATAACTGCAAAACTGCCGATATTTCCAATACATCACCTGCATATTGTATGCCTTTTACCAAACTTTATTCTGATTACATTTACAGAGTAATTTGTGGTGAAATAGACAACATAAGTGATTGGCAGAGTGGGGTTGCTGATTACACAACCATTTGCACAACAATCGTTACCGGTGTCCCTCAGGCAATTGATGTCACAGTTGGAAATCCATGGGAATCAGAAAAAGTTACCACCTGGATTGATTGGAATAAAGATTCCATTTTTAATATTGGCACGAATGAGGAATTCGTTTTATCCGTCGTTGGCGGGTCAGGCACCACTTTTAACGGTTTTATTGTTGTTCCGGAAGGAACTCCCGATGGGCACTACCGTGTAAGAATTCGTTTGACATATTTGGATGAACCAACCCCCTGTGGAAATGCTGATTATGGCGAAGTTGAGGATTATACAATCATTCTTGGAAATGTTTCTCTTCCTCCTCCAACTGACCTTCACGCCACCATCACCGATAATGACGTGTATTTACACTGGTTTAGTTCGGAAGGTGATAAATTGAAAAATTTACGCGAACTGCTTTGTTACAACATTTATCGTGATGGTACCTATATTGGCTTTAACACCTGGAACTTTTACGACGATTACGACCTCGAGCCCGGACCTTACAGTTATTTGGTAACAGCATTATATGAAGAAGGTGAATCAATGCCGGCAGGGCCTGTAACCATTATCGTTCCTCCGGAAGCTGAAATTTTAGTAAACCCAACTTCCATCATTCAAAATGTACCATTGGGAGGAACAGCCCAATCCACGCTGGCAATTTCAAATACCGGAGGCCAGGCACTAACCTACATCATCGCCATTACATATCCAACTGTTGCAAGAATTCAGTCGGAACCTTATGATGCCATCGAAGCCGCCAACAGGCTTGCTGAAAGAATGGCTGCCGATGGAATCAGTGCTGATTTGGTCAGCCTGGCCCTTGATAAACCTGGTGGAATATTGCCCGACCAAAAGAATAATGAAACCATCAGGTATGATGACGGAAAAAACTTCAGTGCTATCGGACTTACAACAGGCGGAACATTCGGGATTTCGACCTATTATCCAGCAGCTACCCTTACCCGCTACGAAGGCTGGTCACTTTCTCAATTGGGATTTTACATTGATCAGGTTCCCGAAATATGCAAAATAAAGATTTATGGTGAAGGTACTTCAATAATACCCGGTGAGTTACGTTACGAGGAAATCGTTTATCCAACAGGTTCTTCATGGAATATTTTCACCCTAAGTGATGCAGTTTTGATTACCGGTGAAGACCTTTGGCTTGGCCTGGAATTAACGCATCAGGCAGGTACAAACCCGGCAGGCTGCGATGATGGTCCCGCTATAGCTGGATTTGGCGATATGATTTCTTTTAATAATACTACCTGGGCTCCACTTTCCAATTGTGGCTTCAAATATAACTGGAACCTTGCAGGATACCTCGTCGAAACCAACCCTGAGGAAACCAATGATGTGGGTGTTCAAGCGTATTTATCGCCTCATAACGGAACAAATCTTGGCGATGAGGTTGTAAAAATCCAAATTAAAAATTATGGGACAGCCCAGCAAAGCAATATTCCTGTTTTTTATACGCTGGATGGCGGTGCAGCAGTGGCCGACACTGTGCCTGGCCCCATTGCACCCGGCGAAACTACCGACTTTACTTTCGAAGGAACCGTTAACCTGGGAAATCCTGGCCAGACTTATTTATTCCTCACTTGTACAGCGCTATCGGGTGACGAAAATGTAACAAATGATTGCCATCATCCACAGGTTACAAATTTACTGCCTGAATACTGCCCGGCTTCAACCACAACCGAAGACGAATACATTGCCAATGTCTTGATGGGTTCTATAAACAACAGCAGTGGCTGGCAGAATGATGTAGCTGATTACACAGCAATTTCAACAACCACGCAGGCCGGCGCTTCACAGGAAATTAAAGTTACTAACGGCAATCCCTGGGCAGCCGACATTGTTTACGCCTGGGTTGACTGGAATCTGGATAATGAATTTGATGTAAACAATGAAGCCTATTTTCTGACCAATGTTGGGGGAGCCGGTGCAACATTTACCGGCCTCATTACAGTTCCAGCAGGGCAACTAAACGGTGATTACCGGTTGAGGATCCGGATGACCTATAGCATACCTCCTCATCCCTGTTGTAGTTCACAGTATGGCGAGGTCGAGGATTACACCATAAAAGTTGCCGGTGGTCAACCAAACTGGATAATGGTTCCAACTCCTGTAGGTACAGTATTTCCGGGAGCTACAGCAAATGTTCCGCTTCATTTTGACGCAACGGAGCTTTTTGAGGGAAGTTATATTGGAAACCTGAGAATTACCAACAATTCAGGCAATGCGCAGGTGTGGGATATTCCCGTAACGCTCCTCGTCGGCCAATGTCCCTTGCCTCCCCCTTTGAATATTGAAGGCTACGAAATCCTTCCCAACATTGCTTATCTTTCGTGGCAGGTTCCCGAGCCGTCAGGTGATTTGTTGGGCTACAATATTTACCGGAACAATCAAAAAATCAATCCGGAAATTGTTACCAACCTGTTTTACGAGGATAGCCTGACCAACCCATCACAGTATTTTTATTTCATCACGGCAGTTTATCCCGAATGCGAAGCCTCCTCCGACACCATTTCGCTGGTCATCACCAACCTTTCCGAAAAGGAAAACCGCGGGATAACCATTTTCCCAAACCCAGCTACCAACCTTGTAAATATCAAATCTCAACATTCAATAATTCAAATTTCGATCATTAACAGCTTTGGCCAGGTGGTTTTTAGTGGTGATTTTGAAAGCAACTCCGTCCAGGTAAATACCTCGGGTATTAATAAAGGAATTTACATGATTCAGGTTAAAACTGTGGAGGGAGGTGTGGTTAAGAAATTGGTGATTCAATAATAGTTAATGTATCAGGGAAAAGATGTTGTCTCGAATGTTTTTAAAACGCAAAGAACGCAAAGAAAGACGCAAAGGGCCGCAAAGACAACACGTTGAAATAATAATCTTTGCGGTTCTCTGCGATACAACTCTGCGGTTCTCTGCGGTTAAATATTTCATTTTGAGACAGCCTCGTAATATTAATAGTCATAATGTTATCGTTCGGGTAATTAAGGTGCAGCCTGCCTTGTCAGTAAGACATGAGCACCGAAATATCCTTTCATACGATGGTTTACTTATTTATTCAGCAGCTTCTAATTTCCCGTTTTTTGCTTCATTGTAATCTGAAGCATCGAAACAAGTCGTTATTTTGAAGCGTTGTTCCCGGATGTTCAAAAAGAGCCAACCAATGAAATCTTTTGGTTCCATGCATCGAATTATTCATATTTTTACACCTCAAATGTTTTTAACATTGAAGTTCTGCTTATTTACTAATCAAATTCATTTATTATGCGAAAAACAATTCTACTTGCAGCAATGCTCATTGCTACGTCGATTGCATTTTCTCAGACACCACTCACCGTTGCGGTTAATTTTTCGGGGACAACCACCGAAGGGGCTTCGTTTGATTTGTTTGAGACACTTGCAGGAGGTCAATACGTTTGTGTTGACTTCTTTTATACCACATGAAGTTCGTGCATAAGCACCGCTCCTATGCTAAGCGAGGCTTACGAATACTTTGGATGCAACACAGCGGATGTGTTTGTTATCAGCGTTAATCGCGGTGAGAACAATGCTGCATGTATCCAATTTGATGAAACCTACGGAATCGAATTTCCGTGCCTGAGTGGAATCGAAGGCGGAGGTACCGCCGTAAACAACACTTATGGTATTGCCGCCTATCCAACCTACATTTTAATCGCTCCCGACCACACCATAGTCGAGCAAGACATGTGGCCGATTGCCAGCGTTCAGACTTTTAAAAACTATTTTCAGTCGCATGGTATCCAGGCAGCTCCCTGCGGAAGTACGCTTACAGCAAGCTTTACAGCCGATGATTACACGATTTGCCAGGCTATGCAGGTCCAGTTTTCTGATGCTACCACAGGTAACCCAACTTCCTGGGCATGGACCTTCGAAGGCGGTACTCCGGCTACTTCAACTTTACAAAATCCTTTGGTTACCTACAATACCGCAGGAACCTGGAATGTTTCGCTTACCGTTTCAAACGGGACTGCCAACAACACCATTACCAGCCCTGATATTATCCTGGTTGATCCTCCTCCGGTGGCTTTTGCAGGTCCGGACGGCGAAACCTGTTTAAATGAGGCCTTCACCGTGGCAGAAGCTTCTGCACAGAACGCATCCATGATTAGCTGGGTAGTGACCAGCGGTTTTGGGACACTCGAGAACAGCACTGCTGTCAGTCCGACTTACACGCCGGCGGCTGGCGACGAGGGAAATACGGTTTTACTTACCATGAATGCTTACGGCATGGGTGGTTGTAATGCCGAAATTTCATCTTCAACATTAAGCCTTTCCGTTTATGGC
>CAJATL010000101.1 GCA_903944895.1 uncultured Bacteroidota bacterium | reverse complement strand
TAACTCCCCTAACTCTTGTACCAAAACAACATCAAAATTTTCTAACAGTTCTTCAGGTAAAAAATACCTAACAAGCTCTATTTCCATCATGCCTTTTTTTCCGCAAAGATACCCTTCTCCCCATAAAATTAACTTGACCCGGTAAAACCTTCAACTATTTCACTAAGTGTTTCGATTGGCGCATCGCCACTTACTAAAATAGAATTATCATCCCGAATAAAAATATCTGGTTCATAAGCATCACCTTCATCTGGAATTTGACCAACAATATTCTCGACAATATCATGCAATGTTATTAATCCTTCAAAACCTCCGTATTCATTCACAACACAACAAATGTGAACTTTCTTCTGACGGAATAATTCCAAAACTTTTTGGGCGTCTATGCTGTCTGGAACAACTAATGGTTCGATGATTATTGTATTAATATTAAAGTTCTCTGTTTCAGAAATCAATTTATAAAAATCTCTTAAAAATATTATACCTTTAAAATTATCAAGGCTACCGCTACCGCAAACTAACTTGCTAAATTGAGTTTCAAGTAATTCCTTTTTTATTTCTGCATTTTCTTTGTCAGTATCAATCCATTTCACATCAGTCCTGTGGGTCATAATATGTTTCGCCTTTTTATCAGCAAAATAGAAGACTTTTTCGTGAATTATGTTTTGTTCTTTTGCAATAACACCTTCTACTGAAGCAATTTTTATCATCTGACGTAATTCAGCCTCGGTTATTTGTTCTGTTTGTTTCTTTATCCCAATTATCCTTTTAACAAAATTCGTTGAAATGGATAAAAGCCTTACAAAAGGATAAAAAATACCATTGAAATAAAAAATAATGGGTGCAACCCGAATTGCAATTTTCTCGGGGTTATTTAATGCTATGGTTTTGGGAACTAATTCTCCTATTACAATAGAAAAGTAGGTAATAATTACAACAGTTACCGACAATGCGATCTGATCTGCATAGTTCCGGAAAATAACAATTCTTTCAAAAAATGGAGCAACATCATCGGCAATATTCATGCCTCCGTAAACTCCGGTTATTATCCCAATTAATGTAATCCCAACTTGAATTGCAGACAAAAAGTTTTCGGAATTATCAAGTAGTTCAGTGCAACTTTTGCCCCTTTACTCCCTTCATTTTTTCTTTGCTCCAATCGCATCCTTTTGCTTGAAACTAATGCGATCTCTGATAGTGCAAAAAAACCATTTACTAAAATCAATATTGTTAAGACCAAAATCTCCATAAAATTACGCGTTATCTATTCCTGTTTATCAAAATCTTGACCAAAACAAATGCAAGTTTTAAATTCGAGAGGTTACGAAATTACAAAATTCAAAGCCAAATTATCACAATTATTTTTGCTAAAGATTAACTTGAAAAAGAAAGGGAAGTTTTTCTCGAGGAAAATAGCAACCAACGCAGGAAGCTACCCGCAGAGGAGGATTGCGGGCGATTTCCGGTCAAGGCACAAACCCTGATAGCTATCGGGGAAAGCTGGTTACAACGTTTCAATAACCTACTTTACCGGTATTTGTCTCCAATCGATGTTAAGCGCTGGCCTTTTCGATTACTTTCTTAAACTTTTGATTTCATCTTTTAAATCATCTAATCGGGTAATAATATGCTTAAAAAGCTCATCTGCATTCTTATCTTTATACTTAGCCTCATTAAGTTCCTGGGTCAATTCTTTTTGGCTTTCTTCCATGCTGTTCATGATTACACCAATAAAAAGATTCATAATTATCATGGCTCCGATTAATATAAAACTTGCAAAATAAAAAAATGGCCATAAGGATATTATCTGCATCTTTTCATTATCAGCATCTCCAAAAATATGAACATTCATAATATCTGTCCAGCCTTCGAGTGTTAACACCTTGAAAAGGGTAACAAACGCGTGGTGCAAATCGCCAAAGTGCATTGGATCCTTGCCTCCAAAAACAAATACACCTACAATTGCATATACATAAAAAAGTATTCCGATAAGCATAATGACATAGCCCATCGAAGGAATGCTTTTAAGTAATGCACTAACTATCAACTTTAATTTGGGGAAAACGCTTATCATCCGTAAAATCCGCAAAATCCTTAATATCCGGAAGACCGCAAAATAGTGCGTATCGTTCGATGGAATCAGGCATATTGCTACAATTATGAAATCAAAAACATTCCATGGGTCTGAAAAATAAATCCAGGGTCGTTTGCCGTTTGAAATTATTTTTAAAGCTATTTCTATTGTAAACAGCGCGATTATAATCCGGTCAATTAAAGAGAGAATATCGTGGTATTGATTTGCCAAATTGGGATAAGTCTCCAACCCAATAATAACAGCCGATAGAAGGATAAGTAAGAAAATAAAATAATTGAAGAGTCTGCTATCGACTATCTTTCGTGGTATTTCGATGAACCCATTCATGATTTTACAATTTTGGAAAAACTGCCTATTTCTTTTCAAATTTCAATGATAAGAAAATGCTTGCGGTAATTATTGCGGCGATAAACAAAAGCGACCATTCGATGGGTATTTTATAAAAATCGATCAGCGTCATTTTAATACCAACAAAAATTAGGACAACCGCTAAACCATAGCTTAAAAGCCAGAAACGGTGAATAACTCCGGCCAGGGCAAAATACAACGAACGTAATCCAAGTATCGCAAAAACGTTGGATGTGTAAACAATAAACTGGTCCTGCGTAATTGCAAGAATTGCCGGAATGCTGTCAACAGCAAAAATCAGGTCAGTGGTTTCGATGAGGATCAAAACTAAAAACAATGGAGTGGCAAATCGTCGGCCATCAATTTTGGTAAAGAATTTATCATCATGCAAAGTCTGTGTTACAGGCATAAACTTCTTAAAGAATTTTAAAACCGGATTTTTATTGGGATCAATTTTTGAACTGTTATGATTAAACATTTTAATCCCGGTAAAAATAAGCAATGCTCCGAAAATATAAATCGTAAAATGAAACCTTTCAAGAAGCGCAACACCAGCAAAAATAAAAATCACACGCATGATTAATGCCCCGATAATACCCCAGAAAAGAACTTTATGCTGATATTTTGTGGGAATTTGGAAGTAGGTAAAAATCATGATAAATACAAAGATATTATCAACACTTAAGGCCTTTTCGACGAGGTATCCGGTAAAATACTCCAAAGCCTGCTGCTGTCCTTTCCAGAAATAAATGATTACATTAAATATCAACGAAAGGAAAATCCATACAAAAGTCCATGTTAATGCTTCTTTAACTGAAACTTCATGACTTTTCCGATGAAAAACGCCCAAGTCAAGCGCCAACATGAGAAGAACAAAGACATTAAAAAATAGCCAAAAAATGATTGGTGTTTCCATAAAACTAAATTAATTTGACAACAAAATCCGATAGATAACAATTTAATTTTGCAAATTGTTTAAACATGAACTCAAAGTTGAGTTTTATGGCTTGGGTACAATTAGCAAATACCAGGAACAACCTGGTACTTAATACTTTCCAATATTTTGTGGATTTACTTACCTTCCTGACGGCCACTAGCCTACTTCTGCACTTCCACAACCTGGTAATCGAGGTTGATGAGCAAATCGGCCATGGGTTTTAGTGCCTGAACCATGTTGTGTTCCTGGTGGAGGATGGCCCAACGGGCTTCGTCCATCATTTCCTTGCCGCGCGAATCTTTGGTGTGCTTGTCTTTGGTCTGCAGATAGGTAAGCTCGATAAATATTTTGAGGTCAACACCTTCGGCTTTCATGGCATAAAGACCGTCAACAATGAGCATATCCACAGTTGAGAAATCGGTGATGAGCCTGTCAACCTGCTCGGTGACCAGATCAACACAGGGCATTTCCGATTTACGTCCATGCCTGAAATCGTCGATGTTTTTGTGGATGGTGGCCCAGTCGTATTCGCTATAACCAACCACGTTTTCGATGCCCTGACTTACCCGCCATTCCTTGCGCACAAGCGGATCTGAAGTGTAATAATTGTCGGTGTGCAAAGGTTTTGCAAAGATGTCTTCACGACGCAGGCGTTTTGCCAGTGTGTGGGTTAGTTCGCTTTTTCCCGATCCTGATTCGCCGGAAATTGCGATGATCATTTTGTCTGTTCGCCGGGCCATAATGTATTTAAAAATGACTTCAGCAGCATTTTTATGCTTTTCGGTGATTAAAAGTATGTCTCCTAACATGATGATTTATGATTTGTGATTTAAGATTTAAGATTTTTTTTGCAAAGCGCACCCCGATAGCTATCGGGGGCACAGCGCATAGTATTCGCTTATTTACTGATTCTTCCAATATTCCAACATTCCATCTTTCCATTTTCAAATTCTCGAATTGTCGAATTGTCGAATTGTCGAATTCTTCCTGTCTTACAAATGATACAAACTCTGATCGAAGTCGATGTAATATTCGGCGTTTGATTTTAACGATTGAACCACTTCGTGCTCGCGTTGCAAAACCTGAAGGCGGTAGGCGTCGATATTTTCCTTCTGACTGTATCGTTGTGCATCGCGGGTTTCGTCGTAGGTAAGCTCGATAAAAACCTTAAAGTCGGCTTCTTCGATTTTTAACGAATAAAGGCCGTTGATGATCAACATATCCACGCCTTCGAAGTTGGTTTTCAATTCGTCAACATAGCCTGTAATCAAATCAACACAAGGCATTGCCGAGGTTTTGTTTTCTTTAAAATCCTGAATATTCTGTTTAACCCTGGCCCAGTCGTATTCGTCGTATCCAATGCTGTTTATGCCATTTTTAACCCGCCATTCACGGCGTTGGAGTGGTGGGATTTTATAATAATCGTCCAGATCAATAATTTTGGCGCGAATTGCCTGGCGTTTCAAGATTCGGGCAAGCACCACCGAAACGGTTGATTTCCCGGATCCTACTTCACCGGAAATGGTTACAATCATTTTATCTTTTGGCGAATCTTTTCGTATTTCCAAAATTCTGTCCAAAATCAATTTTGCCGCGTTTTCATGCCGCGGCGTTACTGTTATTAAGTCGTTTAACATATTTTCTTTTCAAATATCTATTTTTAATTATCAAAACACACGCAACCAAAATTTATTGCAGGGTGTAAATTGTGGCGATGCCCTCGGGCAGCAAATCAGTGGCTCCGTTTACAACGATTTCGAGCTCGCGCGACGGCCCTGTGAATCTGACATCCAAACGATCGTGCTGTACCGAAATTTCAAAATGATCTTCTTTTAAATTAAAGTTGAAACTCAGTTTTCGCCAGGCATCCGGCAGGTTTGGATTGATTACCAGTTTCCCGGAACGGACATCAACGCCTGCGTAAGTTTGCAAAGCTACCAAAACGGTTCCGGCCATTACGCCGGCATGAATTCCTTCACCGGTGGTGCCGCCCTGAATATCGTTGTAATCGCTCGAAAGTGCATCGCTGTAAAGCTCCCAGCTCAACTTTTTATCACCGATCATGTTGGCCAACTGCGCATGAACTACCCTCGAAAGCGTCGAACCATGCGAAGTCCGTTGGAGGTAATATTCCATATTTCGGCGCAAATAATCTGCTTTGAGGTTGTAACCCAACTTATTGAGGATTTTGGTAACCTCATCCTCGGGCAAATTATAAAAAGTCATCAACGTGTCGGCCTGCTTGGCAACCTTGTATTCGTCTGCTGTTTTTCCTTCGGCTTTTAAGAGGCGGTCCATCCGGTAAATGTTGCCATATTTTTCACGGAAATAATTCCAGTCCAGCTCTTTAAGTTCAAAATAACCATCATACTGAGCCAGGATTTCATCTTTGATGACAATGTTTAGATGGCTCGAAATATCTTTCCAGCTAGCAAGTTCATCGTCTCCAAGATTAATTTTTGAACTCAGATCTTTCTGATCGTCCTTACTTAAACTTTCCCACAAATCAGCCGCTTTTTCCATGACCCAGGCTACCATCAGATTGGTGTAAGTGTTGTCGGTAAGACCGCCTTCGGTGGAGTATTGGTAGGCTTCGTGAAATTCGTCAGGACCCATCACATTTTTGATGGAATAGCGGCCAGTCGCATGATCTTTTGATGTTTTACTTGCCCAGAACCGGCAGATTTCGAGAAACATCTCAGCCCCAAATTCGCTGATAAAATCATGGTCGCCGGTGATGGTAAAATATTCGTAAATGTTGTAAGCCACTGCCAGCGAAACATGGCGTTGCAGTGAGCTGTAATCGTCGCCCCATTCGCCCGTTAGCGGGTTGAGGTGGATAACCTGCGTTTCTTCGCGCCCATCACTTCCACTTTGCCAGGGGAACATGGCTCCTTTGTAGCCGTATTCTTTGGCGTATTCGCGGGCCTTGTCCAACCTGCGGTAACGGTACATCAGCATCGCTTTTGCAGCTTCGGGAAAATGCAGGGCATAAAATGGCAGGATGAAAAGTTCATCCCAGAAAATGTGGCCGCGGTATGCTTCCCCGTGCAGACCACGTGCGGTTATGCTGGCATCAATATTTTTGTTGTGATCAGAAAATGAAACCATGAGATGGTACAAATGCAGGCGCATCAACTTTTGACCCATGCGGTCGCCTTCGATGACAAGGTCAATTTTGTTCCAGATTTCTTCCCACTTTTTCGAGCTTGCTTTGAAAATTTCGGAAAACGAAGGAGCCGCCGCAACGGCTTTTTTTGCAAACTCAAGCGCTGGTTGGTTTTGATGATCTGCGGAAGTAAAAATAGCCACCGCTTTTTCGACTTTTAAGATGTCGTTTATAATAACATCGGCACTAAACTGCGAATCCACTCGACCGGTTTGGTTTTGGATGGAGATTTCGGGATGAATTTCTTTTCCATCATTAAATATTTTGAGCTTTGCAGCTTCGGCAATTTCGATTTTGGATTGCGTTGTCATTGAAACCAAAAATGATTCGGCGCCTTCGCCACCGGTGTCGACCGGTGACAAATGCTGCTGATTTAGCTGTTTGTAGCGCTCAACGCCAGCATTGATGATATTTCCGTCGAGGCTTGATTTTATGGTGATTTTGCCCGAATAATTCAACGGCGTGATTTCATAACTCATGGCCGCCAGGTGCGGGTTTTCCATGCTAGCAACCCTGCGCGACTGGATTAAAGTTTCGTGGCCCTTTTTATCATTAACTGTCAAAACGCGTGTAAGCAAGCCGGTTTTTAAATCGAGGTTCCTGGAAAAATCAACGATTCCGGTTTGATTTGGATCAAACCATTCGCCATCATCAATTTTAAAAGTGATGGGCAGCCAGTTTGGGATATTTACGAAATCCTCATTTTCGACATCCCTGCCGCCAACTTGAGAAATCAGGCGGTTGTACAATCCGGCAACGTAAGTTCCCGGATAATTTGCCGGGTTTTCACTGGTTTCTTCCATGGCACCACGGGTTCCAAAATAGCCATTTCCCACAGCAAGCAAGGCTTCGCGCGAACGCTCCTTTTTGGAATCATATTCCAGATACGTGAGCTGCCATTTTTCTTCTTCCAAACCTTTTACAAACCAATCATCGATTCCCTGCAAACCTATGTCAGCTATGTCTTTTACGACGATGTCGGCGCCATTGTGGCGGAGCTCCTTTTCATTTTCTTCGCGGGCAATCCCGAGTACCAAACCAAAATTTCCTTTCTTACCAGCCTGAACACCCGAAACTGCATCTTCGACAACCACCGAACGGTCGTAAGTTACGCCGAGATTATCGGCTGCAACAGTAAAAATATCGGGTTCCGGTTTTCCGTGAAGGCCTAATTCGGCCGAAACTTCTCCATCCACGCGGGTTTCGAACAAATCCAAAATTCCGGCGGCTTTTAAAACTACCTTGCAATTTTTGCTGGAAGAAGCTACCCCAACTCTGATATTATTTTCGATAAGTTCGTGGATGAGCGCAACTGTGGTTGGATAAACCTGCACGCCGTCACGCTCGAGCACTTCGTTAAAAACCTCATTTTTGCGGTTGCCAAGACCACAAACGGTTTCTGCTTTAGGCGAATCCGACGGGTCGCCAAAAGGAATCCCGATGCCGCGATGCTCCAAAAACGACTGAACGCCTTTGTAGCGTGGTTTGCCATCGACATAAGGCAGATAGTCGCGCTCATGGTCGAATTCGCGGAAAGGCTGGTTGTTTTTTTCCGACCAGCTTTTCATAAAGTCGTCGAACATATTTTTCCAGGCCGAACTGTGAACAAGGGCAGTTTGGGTGATCACGCCATCGAGATCGAAAATAACGGCATCGAAGTTTAGTGTTTTCATATTTGAATTTTTATCTAAATAATTTCAATTTTGTACGGGTTGAAAAAATTCGTGTTAATTTCTCTCAGCAGTGCTGAGAGTTTTATTTAATTAAGATTTTTCACTGGTAACCGGGTAAATTGTTTATCCCCTACGGGGAATCAAGTGTTATTGTATCTATCTATTCTACAATACTTTATCCGCTACGCGGAATTCGCCGTAGGCGATAAAGTATTGTAGTAAAATGAATGCCCCATCTTTCTAAATACCTCGTAGAGGTTAAACAAATTAAGGTTTCCAAAACGATTAAATAATTTTATTCAGTCAATAATGATAATTTTTATTTTCAAAAAAATGTCTTGTTTTTACCGGTAAAACCTAACAGGTTTTGAAAACCTGTTAGGTTTCCTCCTTAAAAATATTTCTTATAATTTAATCCAAAGATAATCAAAAGGTTTCATCCTCATTTCACCAGATTCTTTGTCGAAAATTATCTTTTTGCCGAAAAGGTCAACCTGGCCCATTTCATCCTTTAAATCAAGATGAAAAGTCTGTGGCTTATCCGAAAGATTGTGAAGAATCAGCAACTTCTCTGCTTCCCACTCCCGTAGGTAAGCCATGATGTAATCGTTGGCCAGACCATTTTTATCGGTCACTTCCAGCCATTTGATGCTTCCGCGACCAAAAGCGGCGTACTGTTTCCGGGTTTTTACAAGTTGTGAAATCGTATTGAAAACCTGGCTGGAAAAAGAATCCTTATTTTGCAAATCTTTTTCAAGCTGCTGCCAGTCAATTTTTCCACGCACCAAAAAGCGGGTGTCATCCTTGCCGATTTCGACAATTTTTTCGCGGTAATAGGCCTCGTCATTCAGTTTCCCGAATTCATCGCCGTAATAAATAATCGGTGTTCCGGGAAGCGTGAGCATGACTGAATATGCAAGCGCGATTTTGTCGGGATTTCGCTGCATCAGTTCCGCCAGGCGGGCCGAAACGCCCTCTCCTACCCTGAAATTCCATTCGGGCTGGTGACAATAATTTTTATGGATGTAAGCGCGGTCTTCTTCGGAAACATACACCAGCTCAAGACTCAACTCATCGTGACATCTTAAAAAAGTAAACCATTGCACATTTTCGGGAATCTCGGGCGTAATGGCCCTGCTCAGCGTTTTCTGAACCGGCTCTTTGCTTTGCATGGCAAGGGCTTTGAACATTTGAGGCATCAATGGGAAATGATAGCCAGCGTTACATTCGTCGCCGTTTCCGAAATATTTAACCACTTCAACTGGCTTCTGGCAAGCTTCGGCCAGCAACAACGTGTGCGGCCTGATATAATCAACCACAGCCCTGAAAAAACGAACGACAGTGTGGGTTTTCGGTAGGTTTTCGCAATCCGTCCCCTCCTCTTTCCAGATGTAAGGAATGGCGTCGGCGCGGAAACCATCAACGCCCTGGCTCAGCCAGAAAAGCAGGTTTTTCGACATCTCGGTCAAAACCTGTGGGTTGCGGTAATTCAGATCGGGCTGGAAATTAAAAAACCGGTGGAAAAAATAGCAGTCGCCGTCTTTTTCCCAGTTGCTGTCTTCCATGCCTTTAAAAAGCAGGCGGGTGGCGGTGTAGCGGTTTGTGTCTTTATTCCAGATATAAAAATCGTGGTACGGGTTATCAACTCCTTTGCGGGATTCGAGGAACCATGGATGCTGGTCGGAGGTATGGTTCATCGCGATATCGAAAATAACTTTGATATTCCGTTTGTGGGCTTCATCCAGGAAA
The DNA here is from genome assembly GCA_903944895.1 of uncultured Bacteroidota bacterium. GTDB lineage: Bacteria > Bacteroidota > Bacteroidia > Bacteroidales > 4484-276 > CAJATL01. Next base: position 30,804 of record CAJATL010000101.1, on the reverse strand, counting down.
TCGCGGAAAGCCTTTTGTTTTTCTTCGTCGGTGGCATTTGTCGGAAGTCCGAGCAATTCGTCGCGCACTTTGTCGTATTGCCGGATGTCGAAACCTGCGTCGCGCATAGGCGAATCGAGGATTGGCAACAGCCAGAGGCAGTTCATGCCGAGGTTTTGAATGTAATCCAGTTTTTCGTTGAGGCCATCGAAAGTCTTGTTAAACAAATCAACATACAGCGAATACACGATGGCATCTTTGTACCATTCGGGTTCCTGAGGCTTGATCAGATGCTGATTTTTAAAATCGTTCAGGAATTTAACGAACTCATCCAGCATAAGGTTGTATCCATCGCCGTACAACTCCTGCCAGGCCGATTTGATTGTTTCGATTTCTTTCATTGGATATTCTTTTTACAATTAATAAAATCCAGCATTCAGGCCGGATGATGGTCAGCAAAATTATCGGTTTATTTGGAAAAATCGGTAATCCGGCAAAGAAAAAGTAATCGTCTCCTTGTGAGGGAAAGATATTGAACCTGTACTTTTTCAGAAGGGATTCATTTAAGGTGTCATTAAAAAATCCAGGAGTTACAGCTTTTTCAATTCCTGTTGAATAAATTGCTCAAGTTGTTTTTTATCAGGTAATTGCAATTGATATTTACTAACAAATATTTCAAGGTCAGAATCAGCAATGGCGTATTCGACAAGGGTTTTATTTTTATCGGTAACCAACAGAATCCCAACAGGCGGGTTGTCATCCAAAGCCATTTCTTTCCTTTTGTAATGCTGCAAATACACTTTCAACTGACCAATATGTTCATGTTTTGCTTTTTCGGTTTTTAGTTCAATAAGTACGTGGCATTTTAATAATCGGTGATAAAAAACCAGGTCTATGAAAAAATATTCGTCATCAATTAAAATTCGTTTTTGCCGTGCTTCAAAGCAAAAGCCATTTCCCAATTCGATTATAAAATCCTGCAAATGAGTAATGAGGGACTGCTCCAATTCGGTTTCTTCGACAAGTTGAGGTTGGCTGATTTTTAAAAACTCAAAGAAGTAGTGTGATTTTACCAAATCGGCACTACTTCCAGGTATAATTTTTTGTTGCAATTGTTCAAAAGCCAAATCTTTATTGCCCGATAGGCCAAACCTCTCAAAGGTGAGCGAATTAATTTGTCGCTTTAGTTCTCTGATTGAGGGTTGGGTTTTCAATATCAAAAGTTCATAAAACTGTCTTTTAATCGGTTCCTCAAATTTGAGTAATTCAACAAAATGGGAATATGGACATTTTGTAATCAGATTGTAAATATGCTTTGAATCAGTATGATAACTACCAATTCCAAATTCTTGGGACACTGTCCCAAGAATGTTTACATCAGAAATATTGGTCAATTCTTGGGACGGTGTCCCAAGAATTGGCATCTGAAAATTTGTTAGAAATTGAGCAGGAAAAACATCACCGAAAATGCTTTCCAGCGTTTTTTGGGTTGCCAACCCAAGAATCTCTGGATAGGTCTGATAAAACTGCCTGCAACGTGAAAGTTCGGGAGCCGAAAGACCTTTAATCGCCAATTCTTCGGCGAGATTTTGTAACAATTTCTTCCCATATTTAGCCCTGTCTTCACCATTTTGCTCAAATTCGACAATATAAAAACCAAACAACCAGTTGCGGATAGTGAGGCTCACATTAATGGCTTTAACAGCTTTTTGATACAACCTCTCGTTGGTTTGCTTTAAAACTTCTGATAATTGACTGGAATTCATAAATTTATTTACTAATAAACAACGACTTTGCTCAATTTTTTTTCCTTTTGTGATTACTGTTTCATTTCCAAAAATAATAAAAACCCGACTATTTTAGCCATTGTGACATGGACCTGAAAATTGAAAAATATTCAAACCTCTCTTTTAAAAACTAAATTCATTCCCCGATGAAAAGATCTTTCCTCTTTTTGACCATGGTTTGGCTAAGCCCAGGTGCGGGAAGCCCCATTCTCAAACCTTAAAACTTTAATTCTTGGGTCGGTTTATACAGGTTTCACCTTTTAAAAAGGTGAAACATTTTTGATCCCGATGATCCGAAATTAACAAAGGAAGCCAGGTGCAGCGCACCGGTAATGTTTGTAGAAACCATGTAACCAAACCCCTCCAAAAGGTGCAGCGCACCGTAATATTTCAACAACAGATATTCCGGTGCGCTGCACATCGAAAAATCTGAGACAGGCAAAATTCTACAAACATTTCGCGGCGCTGCTGCTGGCGTGTTAAAGGTTTCACCTTTTAAAAAGGTGAAACCTTTTTGGTAAGACCCAAAAAACACTGTACTTCCACAATTAAGTTTTATCCGGACAATTGCAAATTGTCCAATGTTTTGAGCGGCCCGCCAGTTGGCGGACCGCTCAGCGCGGGGCAGCAACAAAATAATCATCACCACGAAACCTGCACACTCGTTTTATCAGCCATCCAACCAAATTTTATCCTCAAAATTTTACTTTCGGAATTGTAAGATGAGGCTAATTTAGATAATTTTTGATGGGTGTTGCCCTGAGAAATTTTAACTTCTTTTTCATCAACCAAAACCCTACCGGGAAGGCTTTTGATATTGTGAATCACAAGTTCGATGGTGCGGGTTTTGGGCATTCCGGAATAAGCGGTGTGTTTTTCACGGATAAATGAAAAAATCAGCAAATCATCCAGACTATTTACCTTAAAACCGAGCAACTCAAAAAGCCCTTTTTCGTAAGCATCTTTTGTTTTTCCATCATCTTCGTACATCGTAAAACCGGATTGTTTTACAGTTTCATCAAAATAATAATGTAAAATCAGGTTTTCGGAAGAATACTTTTCGGTGTTTTGGATCGGTTCGATCATAGGGATAAAACTTCCGCCACGGGCAAAAACAGGAATGTTTTCGAGGGTTACCGGCTTTTCGATCCAACGGTTTCCTTCAAATTTTTCATCTGTAAAAAAGTCGTACCAGTTGCCTTTTGGAAGATAGATTTTCCGGCTTTTTTGTCCTTTCTCGAGAATGGGCGCGACCAGCAAATTCGGCCCCCAAAGGTAGGTATCGTCTATTCCGGCAATTTCGGGGTTATTGGGTTCTTCAAAAAACAAAGGCCGCGTAATGGGTTCACCTTTGGATGAATTTAGCCAGGCCAGCGTGTAATTGTAGGGCAGCATCCGGTAACGCAGATTGATGAATTTTTTCAGGATCATCTGCGCATTTTCCGAGTAGAATATCGGTTCAACCGGAGCTTTATCATCGCCGTGAACCCGAAAAACCGGATTAAAAGTCCCGTACTGAAGCCAGCGCAGGTAAAGTTCTTCGTCTTTTTCGCCACCGGCAAAACCCCCCAGGTCGCTGTGCATGTACGAAAACCCGCTTAAAGTCATGCCCAGGACGGCGCGCGGCTGTGCCTGCAAACCTTGCCAGCTCCGCGAAACATCGCCAGACCACGGAAAAACCGAAAACCTTTGAGATCCGGCAAATCCAGCCCGATTTAAATGAAAAAGCCTTTCGTTGGGATAACGCTGCGCATAACCATCCGAGAGCATTTTATTCCAGTAATGCGCGTAAATGTTGTGAACTTCATCGCCGGAGCCTGCCGCATAAAACATATCCGGATGGGCAGTTTCTGGCTCACCAAGATCGCCCCACCAGCCGGCAGCGCCAATTTTTATCTGATCGTTGTATTTTTCCCAAAACCAATCCCTTGTTTTTGGATTAAAAATATCGAGCAAACCACCTTTTCCAAACCAAAAATCTTTTAAAATGTAAGTTTGTCCGGTGCTATCTTTGGCCAAAAGGCCAGCCTTGCTGAGTGATTCAAAATTGCTGGATTCCTCCAAAATATACGGCTCGGTGATGAGGATAGTTTTCACGCCTTTCGTCTTAAACTTCGAAATCATTCCTGCCGGATCGGGCCAGTTTTGCTTATGCCAGGCAAGGTCGCCCATGTAAAAACTATCTTTTACACCTTGTCCAAACCAGTAAAGGTCAATGATTATCGCATCGAGCGGATAACCTGCCGCAATCATTTTGGCTACAATTTCTTCGGCTTCTTTTTGCGTTTTATAGCCAAAACGCGATTGCAGATTTCCCAAAGCCCAGCGCGGTGGCATCGGCTGAAAGCCGGTAAGCAGGCCATAATTCAGCATCAGCGAAGGGGGATTTTTTGAAGCCATCACATAATAGGCCATCTTCCCTCCCATCGAACCAAATTCCAAAATATCGGTTTGTGTTTTTCCAATATCCAAAAAGCCTTTTTGCGGATTATCGAACAAAATGGCGTAACCGCCTGAAGAAACCACGAGCGGCACCGAAAAATTCAGGTTTGGAGAATCGAGGCTGTAGCCGTACTGCGCTTTATTGTAAAGATCAACCCTGTAGCCGCGGCGGTTTGTAGGAATTGTTCGAAATCCGGTTCCGTAAATCTTTTCCTCTTTCGACAGGGCAAACCGAAAACCGCTGGTCGAATCGTTGCGGAAAAACCCGTTCTTTTCCTGCAAAATGGTGTCGCCATCTTTTATAAAACAAAGCCGGTAAGGATTTTTTGAAATATGTATTTCCAGGCTTTTTCTTTTAAAAACAATCCTGTTATCTTCCGAAATCAACGAAACGGCATGATTGTCGGCTTTTAGAATTACAGCATGCGATGAATCAACAAAAGGTGATTCTTGGTCAGAAAAGCTTACTTCGGCAATTTCGTCGTTCAAAAACCTGATGCTGCTGGTTCCGAGGTTTGTCTTCACAACCAAAAAATTGCCCGTAAGCTGGTGGGACAAATATTGATTAGTCCGCCCCGAACCCCGGATTTCGATACCTGTAAAGAGGTAGTACAAAAAAAAGATCGCCAGGAAAAAGAAGATGAGAAAAAAGTAAGGAAGGAGTTTTTGTTTCATGAATCAAAAAAAATCTGTGAATTATTGAGGATAGTAAAATTTTATAACGTATTGATTCTAAACCTAACATTCCCCAATTATCGGACTGTCAGGAATTGTCTTTTCAAATATCGCATTCAATAAAAACTACGAAAGATTCATCATTGCCCATTCATCCAATTTTTTCAGATTTTGACTTTTTGAATCTTCGGCAGGAATACTTTTACTTGCCTCTGCTTTTTTAATCAAATCATCAAATTCCTCGTCTGTTGCAGGCCGACCGGGTTTAATCCAATCTTCTTCCGCAATTGTTCCAGATTCTGAATCAATCTCGCTATAATATTTTACCGACTTCACGTAATTCAGACTTTTAAGGAAATCTGATAAAGTCTTTGCATTTGATTCATTATCAATATTTACGATAATTGTTTTCATAAAACAAAATTAATCAACTTCATCTATTGGTGAGAAAAAAGGACAAAAGAGGCAATGTTTCTGTTTCATCAGATTTTAGAAAATTTTTGAATGATCCTTTTTACCTCTGATACGAAAGGTTCTTTTATCGGGATTCCTTTTTCCTGATCGGCATTAATGGCAGCGGCATCACCGGTTTCCAGGAATTTTTTCATCCCTTCGTTATTGACCCAATAAAACAAACCCCAGTTTTCGAGATTCCAATCCTCGTGATACGGATTTGTCTCATAATCGACGTAATATAGCTTATCGCAGCCCAACACAAAATTGGTTGGAAAAAAATCCAGGTTAAGTCCGGCTTCTTTAGCTGTTTCAGCCATTTTAAATAATTCCGCAAAGTGATAATCTGTCAACTGGTTGGTGGCAATGTGTTGAGCCGCAGTATCGCCATCAATAAAATCTTTGAAAATCCAGCGCTTCTCTTCATTCACGCCTTTCAATCCGGGCACATTCACTCCTAAATTTATGAGTCGGTTGTAAGCTGCAATTTCAGATTTATACTTATCCTGAAATTCATAATACGGGCAAGGTTCATCGTGAATAACCTTTAAAACCAGCTTTTCGGTTTCATGTGCAATAAGATACGAAAAAGCCGATTTTCCTTTACCCAAAAGGGTTTCGACCAAATAATCCTTACCTTCGAAAGGTATGGTCGCTCCGATCATTTTTTAAGATTTTGGGGTTGTGATGAACTTTTATCGCTCACAAAAACCCATAAAAATGCCGAAATAGCCAATGAAACGGCGCTAATCAGGAAAACGATGCTCTTGTTTCCGGCACTCTGGATTACGGTTCCTAAAAATAAACTTGCAACCAACTGTGGCAAAACCACCGAAAGGTTGAAAATTCCCATAAAATAACCCATCCGGCTTTTATCCACTTTTTCGGACATGATGGCAAATGGCAGACTTACAATGGCAGCCCAGCCAACACAAATCACAGCAATCATGATATAAAGCATCAGTGGGGTGTGTACAAACATGGCAATGGTGAAGTAGCCAAGCGCCATGATGGTGAGCGAAGCCACATGAACCCTGACCCGTCCGATTTTTCGTGAAAGTGGTTCGAGCAAAAATGCAGGCATTAAAAAACTTACGGCATTAAGCAGAAAGAAAGCAATCCCAATCATTTGACCGGTTTCGTCTGAAACGAGTTTTTCGATCTTCAACAACTCTTCGGTCAGCAGTTCACCTTTTTGCTTCAGTTCCTGAACGATGGCATATTTCTGTACCACATCCGGGCTGAACATTTTTTGCTGCAGGAAGGCGATGATGTAAACGAACATGGTCTGTACGCCAAGCCAGGAAAAGAAATGTGCACCATAAATCCTGAAAAGCTGCCCCCATTGTGTGGGCGTAGCTTCGGCAGTTACCTCATCTTTTTTCTGAACCAGATGACGCGGTTCTTCGATAAAAAACATCGGAATAATCGAAAAGCCAAGGATTACAAATGCCCCGGCATAAATCAGCGTGTAATTTCCCAAAAGTGCACCTGTGAGGTAGGCCAGACTTCCGAAAAGATTTGAGATCGACTGCATCCAGGTGTAACCTTTGGTTCGCGGGTTACCATCTGGCGTAACGTCGGCGATGATGGCGCGGGTAGGATTAAAACTGATGTTGATGGCCAGATCAAGCGTAAGGGCGACGGTGATGGCAACGGCAATCAGACTGCCAAGCCCCAGAAAATCGTTTATCGCCCCAATATTAGGAAGTGCAAGAACAGCAAGGGCTGTAAGAATACCCCCAATAATGATAAACGGACGGCGGCGTCCGCCCAGAAACCAGACTTTATCACTGATCAGCCCGATTAATGGCTGACCCAGGATTCCGGCAATCGGCCCGGCAGCCCACACAAAACCGATGTGATGAATATCAAGATTGTACTTTGTGGATAAAATCCAACTTAAAACCGCGATCTGGATCGAAAGCCCAAAGCCCATCGCTGTCGAAGGAAGGCCGAGAACTAAATAAAAGCCATTGGATAATTTTTTCTGGAAATCGAGCATAACCTGTAATTTTTAATTTTCGATGATATTTTGAAAATGATGAATCTCTTTTTTTTGATTTTACCTGGGAAGAAGAATGAATCTGGCAACTTCACCATCACTGGTTGAGATAAAATAAACTCCCGGAAATAATGATTTAACTTCGATTTGTCTTGTGTTTTGTAATTCAATGACACTTGCGCCTAAACTATTGTAAACAGTGCAACCGATGGTTTTGTTAAAATGCACGAACCCGCCGGATGCAGGATTTGGGAAAACCACTAAAGGACTTTTTGTAGCAGGGTTTTCGTCCAGACTGCTTAATAAATTGCTTTTTCCGGGAGTCGGAAATTCGTAAAATTTCCATTCACCGCCACCATCCGGATTCCGGCCTTCCGAAACATCGGTTGTTTGTCCCGAATAAATGTAGGTATCGATGGTTGCAAAACCAGATGCGGCATTGTCGAAAATCCCGATTTCCTCGCCGCCGGCAGAAAGTTTAAAACTCGTATGCAAAGGTCCCTCGCCTTCATCTTCATCAGCCCAAACCACCATAAATTCACCTTCAGGAATCGTAATATCCGGGAACTGCCATTTGTCGGGATTATCCAGATTATCGGTAAGATATTTATCACCCATCCACACAGGGCTTGTGCCACCATTGTAAATCTCGATCCAATCGTCAAAATCACCACTTTCGTCGGCAAAGGAAGTTTCGTTTGAAGCCATAAATTCGTTAATGTACAAACCCGAAACATAAGGCGGCGGAATAATCAAAGTTGCAGGATCACAAGGAAATTCGGTCATTTTCCCGAAATTATCAGTGGCCTGAATGGTGTATGAAATGGTAGTAGAACTGGGAAATCCATCCAAAAATATACCATAAATATTATCCCCGGCAGCACCATCTCCATGATTGCCATCGTCGAACATCTGCTCAAAAGTTAGCGGCAAATCAGCATTTACCGTGTAAGAAAGTTTTACCACGAGGTTTGCCCCATCATCGTTGGCAAAAACATTAAAAGCTACCGGCTGATTAACTCCTGAATGATGGGCATTGAGATATTTCAAAACAGGATAAATATCGTTCAAAACCAACTGGTTTTGGAGGGAAGTCCGCCTGTCGGTGATATATTCAGTTAATCCCTGGGGAACATGTGCGCCTGTACCAAAATCGTATGATGATGTAAAATCGCTGATGTCGTAACCGTAATCCAACGGGTAAAAAGGATCGTTAACCACAAAAGGATAAATTTTGTCGCGAAGTGAATAAATGTAAGGGAAATAGGCCGCAGTTCCTGTAAAATCAGAAAGCTCCTTGAGGTATTTCGAGTATTGGTTTCGGTACTTCTGAACCTGCATAATCCTTGTGTAGAGCGGGCGTTCGCCCGATGACCATTCATAAACATCGCGCTGCGACCAATCAATCCCAAACCAGTCGATCCCAAAAGTATTATCCGGGTCATAAACAACATATTCAAATTTGCCGGTTTTGGTGTTGTGATAGAGGTAAAAATTATTGTTGTTAAAAATGTAGCCATCCCAATTGGCAGTAAACACATCAAAAGCCATGATTTTTAAAAAATCCTGCACATTAAAAACCTCCTCAAGCTTACATGGCAAATCGTTGAGTGGCGTATTATTGAGGATAGCGATAAAATTGGCTAGATCGGAATAATCGTCCGCGGCAGTATTGGTCTTCAGGTCGTAAGCACGATGGTTGCCACTCTGGTATTTGTAAACATCCGGATTACTGCCTAAATATTTAAGATCAGCCGGGTATAAACATTTGTAAAGGTTTCCATCCTTATTCCCGAAACGTGATTCGGCAAACTCTTCATCAATATGTTCAACGCTGAGGTAGAGGCCGTGATAATTGTTGTTGATGTAAAGTCGCACATGGTTTGATCGCGGGGCCGGGATATCGGATTCCCGCAACATATCCCAGCAAATTTTTGCACGGGAAATGGTAGGATCGTTATGCTCGCCGTTGAGATTCATTTTTTCGAGGCCGTTGTATTTTCGTCCACTTTCGAAACTATTAAACGAAACTTTGAAAGATTTTTTGGCCGAATATCGGGAAGTATTTCCCCTCAGCCGGAAACCCACATTTTCCATGGTATCTTTGATTGTGCCATTGTCGAACATAAAAACAGCATGAAATTCCAGGTCACTGTCGGGATTTTCGTAAAGCCAGATGAGTGTGTCGGGATTGATTTGAATATCAACACGCGGAACCACATCATCACGGTAAACCTCGCCATTTTCCGGAAAGATGGGCTGAGAGTGAATTTCGGTAAAAGTCAGCAGCAGAATACTACAAAAAAAGACGCTTAAAAAGTATTTCAATGTTTTTAGTTTTAGAAAAGTGTGTTATAGCTTGGGTGATTTATGATTTGTGAAAGTCGCTTAGCGCTTAGCGCAGAGCGCTCTGCCTTTTGTCTTTTGTGTTTTGAATTTTGAATTTTGTGTTTTATGATTCCTGAAAGTCGCTTAGCGCTTAGCGCAGAGCGCTCTGCCCTTTGTCTTTTGTGTTTTGAATTTTGAATTTTGTGTTTTATGATTCCTGAAAGTCGCTTAGCGCTTAGCGCTTAGCGCAGAGCGCTCTGCCCTTTGTGATTTGAAATTTGTGATTTGTGATTTGTGATTTGTGATTTGTGATTTGTGATTTGTGATTTGTATTTTACTTCAACTCCACCACCAGACTGGATTTTGCAGGAATTTTTAATGTAGAGAATTCGATGTATTTTCCCGTTAAAACATCTTTTCCTGAAGAAACTCCTTTAATCATCTCAGCATAACGTTTCTGATCAAAACTTCTTTCCTGATCCGAATTATTGAGAATCACCATTACGGTGCCTGCATCATCGTACCTGAAATAAACGTAAACCCCTTCAACAGGGATAAAATGCTTAAGCTGGCCATCATGCAGCGCGGTTTTTGTTTTCCGGTAATTCAGCAAGGTTTTGATATGATTAAAAGCTTCATTTTCGGGATCAGTCCTGCCAGCCTGTGTAAAAGCATCCCGTGCATCATTTTCCCATCCTCCCGGAAAATCTTTGCGGATATCGCCGTGACCTCGATTTTCGTAACCTGTCACCACGATTTCGGAACCATAATAAATCTGAGGAACGCCCCGTGTGGTAAGCAGGAAAGTCATCGCCAGTTTAAAGCGGTCCATTTTTTCCTGAAGCTTCGTAAAAATACGGTCGCCATCATGGTTATCGGCAAAAATGACGATTTTTGGGTTTTCGCCATACACATAATCCTGGGCAAGGATGTCGTACATTTTTACGATTCCATCACCCCATGAGTCTTTTTCGTTAAAAGCCATTCTGAAACCATCGTACATCGGGAAGTCAAAAACATAAGGCAGGTAAGATTTATAATCCGTTTTGATAGCAGGATTATCAGACCAGGGAGCGACTAACGCCGGTTGCGGCAGCCAGGCTTCGCCAACCATCGAAAAATTTGGATATTCTTCCCTTAAGCGCCTTGCCCAATCGGCCATAGCTTCCTTTTCGGGATAAGGATAAGTATCCATGCGGATGCCGTCAAGCCCGGCATATTCGATCCACCAGATGCTGTTTTGGATGAGGTAATTACTCAAATATTTGTTGTTTTGGTTCAAATCGGGCATCATGGTGTCGAACCAGCCTTTTTGGAAAATATTGCGGTCGTAATCAGAGGCATGTGGATCGAAAACGGTTCCCGCCCTGAAATTCGATTTGGTATATTCGGGAAACTGGTTGATCCAGTCCTGTGAAGGCAAATCGTTAATCCAGTAATGTTTATTTCCGCAGTGATTAAAAATCATATCCATAATCACTTTCAGGTTTTTTTTATGCATCGACGCAACCAGGTTTTTGTAATCCTGGTTGCTTCCATATCGTCCATCGACTTTGTAAAAATCGGTAATCGAATAGCCATGGTACGAAAAGGCAGGCATATTATTTTCGAGCAGCGGATTAAACCAGACCGCTGTAAAGCCAAGTTCCGAGATGTAATCCAGATGATTTTCGATACCCTGGATATCTCCACCGTGGCGGCCGCTGGGCTTCGATCGGTCGCTACCTTCCGACAGGCCGGGAACTGAATCGTTGCCCGGATTTCCATTCGAAAAACGATCGGGCATCACCAGATAAATCGCGTCACTGCTGGTAAAACCCTGCCTGTTTGCTGACCCCTTGATTCTCTCAAAAAGTTGAAAATTATAATTCGATACTTCCTTCTTTTTTTCATTTACAAAAGTGATATCGAAGTTTCCTGGTTTTGCAGTTTTATCAACACGTAAATCCAGGAAAAGGTAATTGGCGCTTTCCAGTTTTGTAGTTTTCATCAGGCTTACGCCGGGATAATTTAATACTGGTTTGGTTTCGGAGATATTTTCGCCATAAACCAGCAACTGCAGTTCAGGATTATTCATTCCAGCCCACCAGGAGGGCGGTTCAACTTTTAAAGGAATTGTTTTCTGGGCAAACAATGGAGCAATTGAGCAAAAGGTAAAGATGAAAAGGATCGCGCTTCTTTTCAAGATTTCACAAAATGAAACCGGCTTTTTTTTGAGCGTATTCATCGGAGTTAAATTGGTGATTAGTTAATTTTAAAGATTACTTTTTATGTTCGAGGAACCATTTGTAAAGTTCGGGATTATTGTAAGTTTCGGTCCATGCATCGTGATCTGCCTCCGGATAAATGGTGAATTTTACATCGCCACCACACTCTTTAAGCGCATCTACCATTTCCTGGCTTGCATGCAAAGGAATCACGTCGTCCTTTGCTCCGTGAAATGCCCACACCGGAAGATCCTTCATCAGGCAAACCCGAAGGTCGTTGCCACTGCCGCATACCGGAGCAATGGCGGCAAAATATTCAGGATACTTCCAGCCCATCTCCCAGGTCCCGGTGCCACCCATGCTCAAACCGGTGAGATAAACCCTGCTCTGATCGATGCTAAATTTTTTAAAAAGGTCGTCCAGCAAATATTTCAGAGCCTCGGCATCCCACCATTTTTCGGCCGGACATTGTGGTGAAACTACGATAAAAGGCAGGTTCATTTCTTCAGCAATTTTCGGCAGGCCGTTTTTCTTAACCAAAGCCAGACTATCTCCGCGCTCGCCTGAACCATGAAGAAACATAATCAGCGGGAATTTTTCGGTTTTGCTGTAATTCTCCGGAAGGTAAACCAGGTAATTGAAGCCAACTTCTTTTTTCACGGTTTTTTTGAACATTTTTGCAGTTTCTCGCCCGCCGTCATGCGTCTGGGCATTGAGTAATTGCGTAAAGGCCATTAAAATAACCATCATCAAAAAATTCCTGTTTTTCTTCATTTCATGTAGCAAATTTGGTGACAAAAATAAGTAAAATAGATTCAGCGTCACCACTTAAAGTGGAGGTTGCCGTTAAGTCCAAAATTGCTGGCAAGCAATCGTTGATAAGCATAATTTGATTATCTGAAAATTTATTCCACCGTTAACAAATCGGACAAAAACAAGTCATTTTGTTCTGTATGTAGAACATTATCTGATGTTTTTGTTTTGTATGCAGAACAATATTTACCGGTTTTGTTATCGCTTTTGTTTAAAGCCGGCAAAAACTCAAGCCGGATGGGGTTCCTATCAGATTAACAAATGGTTTTTGAAACATGCTGTCGAAAAGCCTGAATTAACTGTACTGAAAAAATCAGCAAAAGACCCTTGCCATTATTTCAGCCATCGTAACATTTAACAGCGAAGAGACCATTCCGGAGAGCAATTTGATTATTGAAGTTGTTCCTGCATGGAAATGGGTTTTGAGAAGTTCCGGCTGACAGCATATTAAACTTGATTTCAATCCTGAAAAAAGATTTCTTCCAGCAAATTTTTAAAATCAACCAAAATAAAAAATCCTGCAATTAAAAAAGCCTTGCAAGCATCACACTTACAAGGCTTTTATCCGGCGGAGAGTGAGGGATTCGAACCCTCGTTCCAGTTTACACCGGAAAACGGTTTTCGAGACCGCCGCGTTCGACCGCTCTGCCAACTCTCCGAAACGGCTGCAAAAATATACAAATTGACCAAACGCCCCACTTTCTTCTCAAATTAATAGCGATTATTTTCTAATCTTTGCCCGTAATTCTGATTCTCAGCAAATCCTGAGAAATTATTGCTTTCGGTCAGCATTGCTTTTTTGTGAAGACATTTAAAATAAAGTAATTTTGAATGCTTATTAAGGTAGAAAATTTTTAAGGATGGCGTTTTTGAAAAATCTAAATTATCGATAAATGACGATCAGAAAGTTAAAATTATTCGTGTTCCTGTTTTCCGTTATTGGAATAATTTCGTGCAATAATCCGGAAGTTCAGCAACAAACACACATGGCTCCGCAGCACGACAGCCTGGCGAAATTCAGCCTGACCGACCTGCACAAGCGCACATTCAATTTCTTCTGGGAACTGGCCGACACGGTGAGCGCCCAAACTCCCGACCGCTGGCCGACAAAATCGTTCAGCAGCATTGCTGCAACCGGGTATGGCCTGACTGCATATATTATAGGTGTCGAAAACAATTACATCACCCGCGAAGATGCAGCTAAAAGAGTCCTGCAATGCCTGCGATTTCTTTACGAATTACCGCAGGGTGATACCCAGGCTGGTATTGGGGGCTACAAAGGTTTTTTTTATCATTTCCTGGATATGCGCACTGGCGAAAGGTATAAAAATGTCGAACTTTCGACAATTGATACCGGCCTGCTCATGGCCGGTGTTTTGACCTGTTTTACCTATTTTGACCTCGATAACAGCACCGAAAGAGATATTCGCAAATTTGCCGACAAACTTTACAGGCGGGTTGAGTGGGACTGGTTTATGAACAAAAACGATTTGCTCTCCATGGGCTGGCATCCCGGAAAGGGCTTTCTAAACGCCGAGTGGAGCGGGTACAACGAAGCCATGATTTTAAATATCCTGGCTTTAGGCTCGCCTACCCATCCTGTTAAAGAAGAAATCTGGAAGAACTGGACAAAAAAATACAAATGGGCTAATTATAAAAGTTTTGAGCATGTAAATTTTGGTCCTCTGTTCGGGCACCAATATTCACACCTTTTCATCGATTTTAAAGGAATTCAGGATGAATACATGCAGAGAAAAGGAATCGACTATTTTGAAAACAGCCGAAGGGCAACTTATGCCAATCGCGCCTATTGCATCGAAAACCCGAAAGGTTTTTCAGGTTATGGCGAAAACATCTGGGGTCTCACCGCCTGCGATGGGCCGGGAAATCAAAAAGTTATCAACGGTAAGAAATTTAATTTTGACGGCTATTCTGCCAGGGGTGCAGCCATCGATTATCTTGTTGATGACGGCACCATTGCACCAACTGCTGCCGGGGGCTCCATCCCGTTTGCCCCCGAAATCTGCCTTCCGGCATTAAAAGCCATGTACGACCAATATGGCGAAAATCTCTATTCGGAATATGGCTTCAAGGATGCTTTTAACCCAACTTGTCAAGATAAAAAGGACCATTTAAATGGCTGGTATGATGTAGATTATATCGGCATCGACCAGGGGCCGATTCTGATTATGCTCGAAAACTATAAAAGTAACCTTGTTTGGAATATCATGAAGAAAAATCCATACATCATCGAAGGATTAAAAAAAGCAGGTTTTAAAGGTGGCTGGATTGACAACGTTGGAAAATAATCCGGGTCGTATCTCCACTAAAATAGGTATTACAATATGTATTACTTTTGAGCCGGATGATTTTGCAGGCTTTTTAAGGCAAATTCAAACATGAACAAAATAGCAAATAGTGAAATAAAATAATACCAATGACGACATAGTTCTGAATGTTTATTCAGGTCGATGGTTTTAAAATAAAAAAAACAGAAACAAATGAAAAAACTAAAACACTTTGTTCAAAAATCTATTTTAGCAATTCCTCAAATTGGAAATAAAACCCTGATACTTTTTTGGTTGATTCTGTTTTCGTTTTCAACCCCATTCGTCGAAGCACAGACTTATCTATACTTTCAAGACAGCCCCGATCCTGATCTTTATGATCCATCATGGATGGAACTTGTTGCACCAAGTGAGCTGGAACGAAAAGGTGAGGATTTACGAAAATTCCCAGTCGAATCTAACACTCCAGGACCACAGGGGATTAATTCCTTACGTTTAAAATGGACTTCAAAAACAGGTGGAAGCTGGTTTGCTATCGCTGCAGGAACCAATTGGGATGCTAACAATCTAACGAACACCGACACACTGTCCTTTTATTTGTATTCTGTCGAAGGCATTGTTCCTGCTAATCTTCCTAAAGTTTTTCTTGAAGATACTCAAAACAATAAATCTGTTATGATCAGTTTAACTGATTATTCAACAACCCTTCAGGCAAACCAATGGATCAGAATCAAAGTTCCTATGGTTCCGTTTTTAACACAGGCAAACCCCATCGATTACACCCAAATTAAAACAGTTGGTTTTGCTCAAAATATTGCCGACAATGCACAGCATACCTTATTAATTGATGATGTCAGGGTTTATGCAGGAAACGGATTTTCGCCACCGGTTTCCTCACCTCAGGGCTTAACGGCCAAAGGCTATGATAGTCATGTATTTTTATCCTGGAATGCCAATCCGGAAAGCAATATTGGTGGCTATGAAATTTACCAATCGGCCGACGGCGGAAATTCTTACGCACTCAGAGCGGCAGTAAGTCCTAACGATACCATTTTTACAGATTTTGTAAGGGCACAGGGAACCAATCTTTTTCTTAAATACAAAATTAACGCCCTCAATGAAGCTAACGAACCATCTGGCTTTTCTGACATTGTAAATGTTTCGACATATGATATGACCGACGAATTGTTACTCGACATGGTTCAGGAAGCCACTTTCAGGTATTTTTACGACCACGCTCACCCTGCTTCCGGAATGGCAAGAGAGCGAAATAACTCTGAAAATACAGTAACAAGCGGTGGTAGCGGCTTTGGGATTATGGCACTACTTGTTGGCGTCGAAAGAGGGTTTATAACCCGCGATCAAGGCATCGAAAGAATGCTTAAAATTTTGAATTTCCTTGAAAATGCGGATCGCTTTCACGGGGCATGGTCGCACTGGATTAATGGTAATACAGGTGCAGTAATCCCTTTCAGCACAAAAGACAATGGCGGCGACCTTGTAGAGACTGCCTTTCTTGCTCAGGGATTGCTTACCGCACGTCAATATTTCGACCAGGAAACTACCAATGAACAGCTTATCAGCCAAAAAATTACCTATCTGTGGGAAGGCATCGAGTGGGACTGGTACCGCAGGAATAATGGCAATTACCTTTACTGGCACTGGTCACCAAATTATGGTTGGGATATGAATATGACAGTTGCCGGGCCAAATGAGGCTATGATTGTTTATTTGCTGGCTATTGCTTCCCCAACACATGGCGTTCCTCCTACATTGTTTCATAATGGCTGGGCTGCCAGCAGCTATTATGTAAATGGCAGTTCCTTTTACGGACACAAAATCTGGGTAGGCTGGGATTATGGCGGGCCATTATTCTTTACTCATTATTCATTCCTTGGCTTCAATCCCACTGACATCGCGGATGATTATGCCAATTATTTTGACAACAACCGAAATATTTCACTCATCAACAGAGCTTATTGCATCGATAATCCTAAAAACTATGAAGGTTATAGTGAAAACTGCTGGGGACTTACTGCCAGTGACGACCCTTACGGTTATTCGGCACACGAACCCACAAGTGGACGCGACAACGGAACCATCACACCAACAGCAGCTCTTTCGGCTATGCCTTACACTCCAGTTGAATCAATGGCCGCTTTAAAGCATTTTTATCAAAACCTCGGCGACAGAATCTGGGGCAATTTTGGCTTTTTTGATGCTTTCAACCAGGAGGCAAACTGGTACGCTACTTCATATCTTGCCATCGACCAGGGACCAATTATTGATATGATCGAAAATTACAGAAGCCAGTTATTATGGAACAAATTCATGGCAAACCCCGAAATTCAACCCATGCTCGATACAATCGGCTTTGTGCCCGACCCAAGTTCAATAGTAAATCTGTCAAATGAAGGAACTCAACTACTGAATTGTTATCCAAATCCAGCATCAAAACAAGTTACTATTGAATTTTCGATTGAAAAAAGCTCCGGAATTTCGCTGGAAATATTTAATTCAAAAGGAGTTTTGGTAAAATATCTCGAAAATAATCAACATTTTCAGCAAGGAACACATCAGATTGGCCTGAATATTGAAGAATTTTCGCAAGGTTTTTTTTATATTAAATTGCAATCCGAAGATGGCATTCTGGTAAGAAAATTATTGATAAAGTGATGATTAGCACTTCAAAATTTTGCTGATTTAAAAAAATAAATTATCGTAAGATTATTCAGTTAAAAATGTTTTACAAAACTTTAATATCAAATTTTTATTTGCAAATAAATTTTACATAATTTTGTCTCAAATTATAATTACTAATTTAAAATTAAATTTTATGAAAAAGCTTTTACTAATTTTTGTAATGATGATGGCTTTAGGAAGCATTTCCCGAGCCCAGGTAATCGAAAACTTCGAAAGTATCACAATGAACATTTTTTCCGGTGGAACAAATGGTGCAATAAGTGTGATTGCCAATCCTGATACCATTGGAAACCACAGTGGTTACGTAGCTAAAATGGTTCGCGGATTCGATGGTGACCCATGGGCAGGCTGGTATGCAACTTTGCCAACAGCAATTGATGTTACCGCCAACAAATACGTTCACATAAAGGTATGGAAACCTCGTATCAGCCCTGTTGTATTTAAGGTAGAAGGTGGCGCAGGAAATTCTGGTGATGTTTATTCGATGGCTCCACAGACTTTGATTAATCAGTGGGAAGAACTGGTTTTTGACCTGGGTACTTCACCAGCTACAGGGGAATATGTTAAAATCGTTCTTATTCCTGACTTCGAAAGTCCTCTGACTTTGACCGAAGATATTACACTTTTTTACGATTACATGTATGTGAACAACGACCCTACAGTCGGAAGTGCACCAGTACAAGTGATGGAAGATTTTGAACACATCCCGTTGAATTATTTACTTGGTGGTGCAGAAGATTTAAGCAGCATGACCATGATTCCAAATCCTGATAAATCGGGAGTAAATCTTAGCGAAAATGTTATCGACTTTTTACGTGATAAAGACGGTGTGCCATGGGGAGGTTTCTGGTCAGCTTTACCAACAGTTATTGATGTAACCACTAACAAATACGTACACGTTAAAGTTTGGAAACCACGCGTTAGCATGATTAAATTTAAAATTGAAGGTGGTGAAGCCGGTACTGTCGAAATTGAAAGTATGTATCCTCAGACTTTGACAAACGCATGGGAAGACATCGTTTTTGATTTCAGCGCTAAAACAGGTACCTATCCAATTATTGCCTTCTTAGCTGATTTTGTTGACCCTGTAGGTCTTACCGAAGATATTCACATTTATTTTGACGACATCATTTTAAACAATGATCCTAACCCAATCACTCCTCCTTCACAAAAAATTAACGTTGACATGACTGAATCTGGCATGACTGCTGGTTCACAAGTGTGGATTGCCGGAGCTCTTGGTGGTATTCATGGTACATGGGCAGAGCCAGGAACTAATCCAGCTAATGAAATGTTTGATACTGATGGTGATGGAATTTACTCATTAACTTTAGCACTTCCTGAAGGCCTCGTAGCTTTCAAATTCTTCTGGGGAATGGGCTGGGCTAATGGCGACCCTGCACCAGGTGGAGACAGAACTCTCACACTTACAAATACAATGGATGTTCTTTACAAATGGGGTGTTGACGGAATTGTTGTTCCACCAGCATCACCTACAATTAAATGGAATGTAAACATGTCGTATTGGATTAGTGAAGGCAAATTTAACGAAGCTACCGATTATGTTGATGTTGCCGGTTCCTTCAATGAATGGAATGGTGACAACCATCATTTAACACCTGCAGGCGATGGAATCCATACTATTACCGTAGAAGGATTTACAGTAGGTCAGGTAGTTGATTACAAATTCCGTATCAATGGAAGTTGGGCAGATTCTTTGTCAGAATTCCCAGGTGGCGGTGCAAACCGTACCCTTACTGTTGTTGATGGATTACAGGAAGTTACAGTTTGGTTCAACGATGAACAAGCTGGAATTAATGACCCGGTTCAACAAGTTTATAACATTTATCCTAATCCTGTTACCGATAAATTATTTATTGGCAACATGAAGGATGTTACTAAAGTTGAAATTTACAATGTTACCGGACAGTTAGTTAAATCATTCAACTACAATGAAGTTGAACAAGCTCAGATTAACACCAGCGACCTGAGATCAGGTATGTACATTTTGACCATTTATTCAGGTTCTTCATCAAGCTCAACCAAATTGATGAAATAATCAGAATTATCAAATACTTTTAAATTAAAAGGGGAGTTCGCTCCCCTTTTTTTATTCTTCCTGATCAAGCCTTTTCATCGAAAATATTATTGCTGTTTAAAAAATCCCGATGTTGTTGAACATCGGGATTTTTTGTATAGTTTTGCAGGTAATTAAAGGAAACGCATCTGTCATAGACTGATATGACTGCTTATTTTCAATGATTTAGTTAGTTTATTTCTTAAGTTAACCTCTCCCGGCATTCAACTGAGGCAATAAACGCTTAAATTAAAAATAAAGTTAATCCTGTTAGGACGGTGCTCAAGCTTTAAATCATTCATTTAGTAATCTTAATAATAACGAAAGAAATTGTTATGAAGAAGTCTTTATCACTAAAACACGCAATCAGCCATTTGAAGAGCATCCTATTGCTTTTGCTGGCAATTGCCGGAACTGCAGCATTCGGGCAGGACAGGAGCATCAGCGGTACTGTTTTTGACCGATCTACAAACGAATCGTTGCCAGGTGCCACGGTACTGGTTAAAGGTACAGCAAAAGGAGTATCAACCGACATGGACGGCAAATTCAGTTTAACGATTTCCGCTGGCGAAAACATTCTCGTCGTCAGTTTCATTGGGTTTGAAACCTCTGAAACGACAGTTGGTCCTGAGAATGTGATCAACATTCAGTTGATCCCTTCAAAAACTTCCCTCCAGGAAGTAGTTGTAGTTGGTTATGGTAGCACCAAGGTCAAAGACCTTACCTCATCCATTACCACAGTTCGTTCCGAGGATATTATCAAAACACCGGCTTCTCAGCCACTGCAAGCATTGCAGGGAAAAGTAGCTGGTTTACAGGTTGTCACCAATGGTTCGCCTGGTGATTCACCAACGGTAAGAATCCGTGGTATTGGTTCATTTCCCGGAAGAGACAACGAATCACCTCTTTATGTTGTTGACGGTATGTTTTTCGATAACATCGACTTTCTTAACCCATCGGACATTGCTTCGATGTCGGTCATGAAAGATGCTTCCGCCGCAGCAATTTACGGCGTCAGAGCTGCAAACGGAGTTGTGCTGATCGAAACCAAATCCGGTAGTTACAACCAGAAAACTGAAATAACCTACAACGGATACACCGGTTATCAGGTTGCTCAGAATGTTGTAAAAATGGCCAATTCACAGCAGTTTACAACAATGGCACTGGAGTCAGGATCGGCTGCTGATGAATCGTTCATTCTTAATGCCATGCAACGTTATGGAAGAAGCTATGTAGATCCGAGTATCCCGGAACCAAACACAGATTGGTACAGCGAAATTCTGAGGCCTGCTTCCATCAACAATCACAGTCTTGATTTTTCCGGAGGAACTGATAAAGCCCGTTATTCGATGGGTGCAAATTATTTCTTCCAGAATGGACTTATGGACATGAAGAACTCATACGAACGTATGAATCTCCGTTCAAAAATCGACATGAAAGCAACCAACTGGCTCACCATCGGTGGTAATATGATTTTGAGTAATGCCACAAAATACAACGATCAGGCCGGAGCCTGGAACGAAGCTTACTTTGCCGTTCCGATTATGCCTGTTTATGATCCGCTGAATACCCTGGCAGATCCAACCAATTATTCCAACGCACAGGATTTGGGTTACAGGAGTGGCCAGAATCCTTTCCCAACGATGGATAACAACATTGACAAGATGAAAATAAAGAAGATGCTCGCCAATTTTTACATGGAGTTCAATCTTATCCCAAAAGCACTTACTTTTAAATCGACCTATAATTACAGCTTCACATCAATCGATCAAAGAATTGTGAATTTGCCATGGTACATCGGAAACAGCTTCCAAAATCCTGATGCTACAATTACACGTAATTATACCAATGCCAATAACAATATCTGGGATAACATCCTCACATTCAACAAAAGCATCAAAAAACATAGTTTTGTTGTGATGGCAGGAACCTCCTTTAAAGATGAAGGATACCAGTTTCTTACCGCTCAGGGCAAAAACTTCCCAACCGACATGGAACAATCCTGGTACATCGACCAGGCTTTGAATATTCCATCCACAGGTGTTAATGATAATGGTTTACGCCAGTATGGGATGTCATATTTTGGAAGGGTTTCGTATAATTTTAATGAAAAATACCTGGTTTATGCTACGTATCGTGCTGACGGAAGTAATAAATACCAACAGACATGGGGCTATTTTCCAACCGTAGGTGCTGCCTGGGTAATCACGCAGGAAGAATTTCTCAAAAATAACAAGACTTTACCTTATCTGAAAATCCGTGCAAGCTGGGGACAACTTGGTAACGACCGGATTCAGGCAAGTGACGGTGCCTACACCACTAACGTTTATAATACCACATTTGGTGGAGTAGTTTACTCAGGAACAGTAGTTTCCAGCACCTATTCATCGCTGAAATGGGAATTAACCGAAGAAACCAATTTTGGTTTTACCGCTAAGATGGTTGATAACAAACTTTCGATCGACTTTGATTACTACAACCGCGATACCAAAAATGCGGCTATTCCTGTAAATATTCCTTCTGTTGGAGGTAGTGTTTTAAAACCCGTTGGAACTATCCGTAATTCAGGTTTGGAACTAGCCCTTGATTGGACGAACCGGGTAAACGAAGACTTCAGTTACAGTGTTGGCGCTAACTTTTCAACTTTGAAAAATGAAGCTATCGACCTTTACGGACAAGATTATATTGATGGTGGTTCTGCCGAATTTCGTCAACGGACTTACGTTGGTGAACCTTTGATGGCATTTTATGGCCGCGAAGTAGCCGGCGTTTATCAAAATCAGGCCGAAATTGATGCTGATCAGTTTGCAAAAGACAATGGTCTCGTACCAGGTGATTTCAAATATAAAGATCAGAACAATGATGGCATTATTGATGACGACGACCGCGTTATCCTTGGCTCTTATTTCCCAAGTTTCATTTATGGTGGAAACATCAGTATCAATTATAAGAATTTTGACTTTTCGACCAGCATTTATGGTCAGACCGGAAACAAAATCCTCAACCGTAAACGTGGTGAAATTATCTGGACTTCCGATGGAAACATGGACGCCGACCTGGCTACAAACCGCTGGCATGGTGAAGGTACCTCCAATGAGTATCCTTCGGCAGCAGGTTTACGCAGAGGCTGGAACCAAAAAATGAGTGATTACTTTGTTGAAGACGGATCGTTCTTCCGCATTCAGAATATTCAACTTGGTTACACCATCAAAAACAGCGCCTGGCTGGGAGGACAATTCCCACAAACCAGAGTATTCTTCACTGCTGAGCGTCCTTTAACCCTTTTCAAATACAATGGTTTTACTCCTGAAGTTGCCAATGGTTGGGATTCTCAGACTTATCCGGTGCCTGCGATTTATACTTTTGGATTAAATGTTAAGTTCTAATTTTTAAACTTTCGAATTATGAAACGAAATAAATTTATAATACTCAGTACCTTCGTACTGGTTGTTCTTTTAGGTTTTTCGGGTTGTGAGAAATACCTTGATGAGCCTGCCGAAAACAGAACGTTTACCGGTGAAACTGATTACACCAAGAGCGATGATATGATACTTCCACTGATTGGGGTTTATGAACGCCTCAATTCGGTTGATTTCTATTGGTCGAATTTTCCGCTGATTTCCGTTCGCGGAGATGATGTAAATGCTGGTGGACTTGGAGATCAACAGGATTTCGACGCTACCGACAAATACATTTACAACAAGGATTACTGGATGTACAACGACCTTTGGGAGGGATATTATAAGCACATGATTACTGCAAACTCAGCCATTGAGCAAATTGCGCTTTACAAAGAAAATTCTACTAATAAAACGCAAACTGATAAACTTGCTGCTCAATACACCGCTGAAGCCAAAGTTTTAAAATCATGGTGGCTTTTCCAAATCAGCCGTGTCTTTGGTGCATTGCCTGTACCACCTTCAGCCGACCCGTCTGAATTGCTGGTAGCCGACCTTAGTTCCAAAGATCAGATCATGCAGATGATTTCAGATTGGATGGATGAGGCTATTCCTGATCTTCCTGCAATGAGACCTAACCAACGTACCGACCTCCCCGGAGGAGTAACAAGTTACACCGCTTATGCCTTGAAGGCACTTGCAAACCTTGAACTGAAAAACTATCAGGCAGTTGCCGACGCTACGGGAGAGATTATGAAATCAGGTCTGTTTACGCTTGAAACTGATTATTATAACCTTTTCAAAGTAAAAGATGCTACTGGTAAGATTGTTGGCAAACTGAACAACGAAAATCTTCTGGAGATGCAGTATTCTGATCTTGGACAAAGCACGGGTGACAATTATTACCACCTGTTTGCTTTCTATGGCCCGCAAGGCTGGACTCCGGCAGTAACCGGTGCCGGTGACGGATGGGGTTTTTATGAGCCAAGCCTGAAATATATTAAATTTATGCTCGACCGGAATGAAACCATTCGCCTGGAAACCAGTGTAATTTTCACCGACAGAGGTATTGCAGAGCTTACATCTGACCCTGACTATGCAAATTTACCAGCCTGGATTTCGAGTACAACCCGTTCGGGTGACAAATTTAACGACTATGCCCGCGCAATGTTTGCCAGTGGAAAACATTATCTTCCTTCCGATCAGTTAACACCTGGCAGAACGTCTTACGGAACCAACAAAAATTTTACCTGCATCCGCTATGCTGAAATCCTGCTCATGTATGCTGAGGCAGTTACCCAAAATGCTGCAGAAACGGCTGGATCGGCAGACGAAGCTGTTAATAAAATCAGGACAAGGGCTGGATTAAGCAACTTATCCGGCGTAACAAACGATCAGGTGATGGACGAAAAGTACGCAGAACTGGCCATGGAATGGGGCACACGTTTTTATGACCTGA
Organism: uncultured Bacteroidota bacterium; assembly: GCA_903944895.1. Lineage (GTDB taxonomy): Bacteria > Bacteroidota > Bacteroidia > Bacteroidales > 4484-276 > CAJATL01. The sequence goes on along the minus strand of CAJATL010000101.1, from coordinate 6,190 downwards.
TCAGACTTGGAAAAACCAATGAACTTAGTTATGATGGAAGGACTTTCTCGGCAGACAAGATCTTCCTGCCGTATCCACAAAACCAGGTTGATCAACTTCCTGTTCTGAGTCAATAATTATTTGTTTGAACAATTAAAATTCTGATAAAATGAAATTATTTAAATATTTATTTTTCGTTGCGCTGATAACGGCTTTTGCTGTATCATGCGACAAGGGGCTTGACCCGATAAACCCAGGTGACCCGGGAACTGAAGAATTTGCGCCAGAGCTTTCAATCAACTATCCGCTCGACGGAAAAATCGTCCGGTCAGCCGATAGTGTTGCTACAGTTGCCTTTAAATTTTTAGCATCTGACGACTTCGAACTCAAATCAGTAGTACTTCTGCTGGATGGTACCGAAATCGGTAATATCACTTCTTTTACCGATTACAGAAGGCTTGATGGATCTTTTACTTTTAATGGATTGAGAGATGGTGAACATACGCTTGCAATTACCGCAACCGATAAGTCAGATAAATCAGTTTCACAGTCAGTAAACTTTCTAAAAATCACAACTGCTGTTTATGTGCCACTTGAAGGAGAAGTTTTGTATTTCCCATTCGATGGTGATTATAAAGATGCAATTGCAGAAAAGGAATTGACTGTTGTTGGAACTCCTGATTTCGTTAATGAAGGAAAAGTCAATCTGGCTTATATTGGAGATTCTGCTTCCTACTTAACCTACCCAACTGAGGGTATCGTAAGCACACAATGGAGTGTAGCCTTCTGGTACAAATTAAATGCAACACCGGTTCGGGGTGGAATTATTTCGATTTCAAGAGGTGATGTTGCCGAAAATCGTCCCTGGGGCTTCAGAATGTTCAGAGAAAATGATGGAGCTACCAAACAGAAAATTGGAGTCAATTTTGGTAACGGAACAACCGAAACATGGATGAATCCTTTCATCACTATTGATACAACAAGTGTTTGGATGCATATCGCGGTAGCGTTTACCGAAACTTCGGCCACCATTTATGTTAACGGTGAAGTTGCCATGGAAAACGCAGCACTCACCGCTCCTCTCGACTGGACCGAATGCACCTCGATGACCATCGGATCTGGTGCACCGAACTTTATTTATTGGGACCACCTTTCAGACAGGAGCCAGTATGATGAAATGCACTTCTTCACGAGAACATTAACTGTCGAAGAAATACAAGCTTTCTACGCGGTTAAAAAGTAAAGAGCATTACTGAGCAGATTTTTATAAAAAGAGGGGAAAATTAAACTTCCCCTCTTTTTTTTATCATAAAGTTTGGATGGAAGAATCTCTAATAATCCTGCAGGCAGAATGCTTAGGGTGTATTGAAAGACGTACAATAAGTTGAATGTTTGTGGATTGGAGGGTATGACGATCGCTTTTGTTCATGTTTTTCATACTAATAATTTTCATTTCCTTGCATTTGGTATTACGGTGTAATGCACCTTTGTGTTCAAATCGCTAAATTTTCCTATAACTATCACGGTGCTCTGCACCGTAAGATAAGTACCGCCTTTGGTAGTGCGAAATTTTGATTGTTATAAAGTTATCGTAATTATTATTGAAGTGCAGCGCACCGAAATACTCTTTCATGTGATGGCTTACCTGGTTTTTCATCAGCCCCATCTTATTACGGTCCAGATTCAACGTTGGAAAAATCTAACTCTTCGATTAAAAATGTTTGTCCGTACCTTTGGCAGTGAAACAATAAAAAAACGCTGTAAGCATATCGTTTACAGCGTTTTACATTTTTTAGCGGCGGAGAGTGAGGGATTCGAACCCCCGGACCCTTGCAGGTCAACGGTTTTCAAGACCGCCGCAATAGACCACTCTGCCAACTCTCCACGGCAAAAGTACATATTTTTTGCTTTTTGCAAACTTTTTAAATTTTTTCTTTCAAAATTCCTGGATTCCATCTCAAACAGCCGTTAACTTACATTTTTTTGCCTAATACTTTTTGCACCTTGACTTTTGCCTGGTGATGGAATATTTTTGGCTTATTAAATTCATAATCAAGAATATAATTACTTAACAAGCCCAATATTATGAAAAAGATACCCATTTTGCTAATGCTCATCTTCATCGGTTTCACAAGTTATTCAGCAAAAACCCCCTACCTTCAGGCACAACTTTTTTATGCAAAATTTCTAGCTCCGGTTGATGGACCCTACCTTGAAACCTATCTTTCGGTAGTTGGGAACAGCGTTGAATACAAAAAAAATGAAAACGGAAGTTTCCAGGGAAAAATCGAAGTGACCATGATTTTCAGCAAAGACGGGAATGTTATAAACTTTGATAAATATGAACTCCTCAGTCCGGAAGTAGCCGATACCAACAATACCAATTTTAATTTTCTCGACCAGCAGCGCTACACACTCCCGAATGGGATTTACGAATTCGAAATCCGTATCAAAGATATTAACAGCGCCGCTGAACCCTTCAAAACAATACAAACCATCGAAATTAATTTCCCTCAGGACGAAGTTTCAGTTTCAGGAATCGAATTGCTTGAATCGTTTTCAAAATCGACCGAAACAACCATCTTAACCAAAAGTGGTTACGACTGTATTCCTTTGGTTTATACTTTTTTCCCTGAGCGGATAAATAATCTTAAATTTTACTCCGAAATTTATAATACCCAAAAGGTGTTTGGCGAAGAGGGTAAATTCCTCGTAAATTACTTTATCGAAACCTCTGAAACCCAGCGAAGGTTAACCGATTTTGTGAGGTTCAAACGCGAAAATGCCAGATTGGTAAACATCATTTTAGCAGAATTCGAAATCTCAAAGCTCCCATCAGGAAATTACAACCTCGTAGTTGAGGCAAGAAATACCGAAAATGTGATCATTGCAAGTAATAAAGTATTTTTCCAGCGCAGCAACCCTAATGTAGAAGCCGATTATTCAAATTTCTCAGAAGTCTCAACCGAAAATTCCTTTGTTTCGAAAATCAGCAACCGCGATACCCTCCTCGAATACATTCACTGCCTGGCGCCAATTTCGTCAGACATGGAAATTAAGTTTGTCAAATACCAGATTGATAAACCTGGTGTAGATTTGGCTACAATGCAGCGCTTTTTCCTGAATTTCTGGCTGAACCGTGACGAACTAAATCCTGAAAATGCATGGAAACAATATCTCGCTAATGTAGAGCTTGTTGATGAACAATTTGGCTATCCCGGCAAAAGCAATGGTCATAAAGGTTATGATACCGACATGGGTCGGGTTTATCTGAAATATGGTCCTCCAAATACAATTACCGACCGACCTTTTGATGCAAGTGCATCGGGAATGTCCATTAATAATGGTGGAACGACAAGTGTTGGGCAAGGAACAGTGCCATATCAGATCTGGCATTATTACACCTTAAACGGGCAACGTGACAAAAAATTTGTATTTGCAAATTTACACCTTGCTGCAAATGATTTTGTACTGATTCATTCAAATGTCCCCGGCGAAATTACCGACGAGAACTGGCAGGTTGTTATTAAACGTGACCCAAAGTCAACATTAATGCCTGATCAGGATAAATATAAAAATCAATCAGGCGATTATTACAACAACCCACGATAGAAATTTCAGAACGGTTCTTTTTTTTCTAAAATTTTAGTGTGCATTGGCCGTTTGTTTACTTTTACTATCCTGAATGAAAGTAGCTGTAGTAATATTAAACTGGAACGGTCAAAAGTTTCTGAAAGATTTCCTTCCTAAAGTTGTCGAAACAACAAGAGGGGTGGCTGATGTTATTGTTGCCGACAATGCCTCTACCGACGACTCTGTAGAATTTCTGAAACAAAATTTCCCAACAGTCAGAATCATACAAAATCCCGAAAACGGTGGCTTTGCCAAAGGTTATAACCTTGCTTTACAACAAATTGATGCTGAATATTACGTTTTGTTAAATTCGGATATTGAAGTTACCGAAAACTGGGTAGAACCTGTTATCCGCCTTATGGACAGTGACCCTGCCATAGCAGCCTGCCAACCAAAAATTTTATCTTATTATAATAAAGAATACTTCGAATATGCCGGTGCAGCCGGCGGTTTTATCGATTATTTGGGTTACCCTTTTTGCCGCGGCCGGATTTTCCAATCGATGGAAGAAGACAAAGGACAGTACGATTCGATCACAGAAATTTTCTGGGCATCCGGAGCCTGCATGTTTGTCAGGGCATCCTGTTATCACGAAGTTGGTGGTTTGGATAACGACTTTTTCGCTCACATGGAAGAGATTGATCTTTGCTGGCGGATGAAACATCTGGGTTATAAGATCATGTTTTGTCCTGATTCAAAAGTTTATCATGTTGGCGGTGGAACACTCCCAAAAGTTTCGGCCTGGAAAACATACCTTAACATGCGCAACAACAGCACGATGCTCTATAAAAATCTGCCACGTGAACTGGTTTATCCGGTATTTATCAAACGCTTCTTTTTAGACCTTGCTGCCTCATATAAATTTTTGATTGATGGAGGCTTCAAGGATTTTGCGGCAGTTTCGAGGGCTCATTTCGGATTTTATTTTTCATACAAAAAAAACCGCATCAAACGGGATCAGATTCAGCACAGACATGTTCCGCACATCTACCAGGAAAGCATTGTTTTTGCACATTTTCTTAAAAGAAAAAAGAAATTCTCCGAGCTTAATCCTGAAAGTTTTAAAGGATAAAAACCTGGCATTTATTGGTTAAGATTAGAACAAGGGTTCCGAACCTTTAAAAGGTTCGGAACCCTTTCTATTTACCTCCAAAACAAACGAATCAAAAATTATAAAGCCCCTTCCAGAAAACTCAGCAACGCCAGGCGGTACGATTGTAGCCCAAAACCCGTGATCGTTCCCCGGCAATACGGCGCAATAAACGAAACATGCCTGAAATCCTCACGCGAAAAAATATTCGAAATATGTACCTCAACCACCGGAGTTTTGATGGCTTTTATTGCATCACCAATGGCCACCGAGGTATGGGTGTAAGCCGCGGCGTTGAGAATAATTCCATCAACCGAAAACCCAGTCTGATGAAGCTTATCAATGATTTCGCCTTCGATGTTCGACTGGAAAAAATTGATTTCCACATCCGGAAATTCGTTTTTTAACTGGTCAAGAAACGATTCAAAATTCGTTTCTCCATAAATTCCTGTTTCGCGTATTCCCAGCAAATTGAGGTTTGGACCATTGATAATCTGTATTTTCATAAACTACATTTTTGGCAAATTTATAAAAACGAACGGCCTAATCTATTTATCTTTATCAAAAAAAATAAAATGGTTTTGAGCGAAAACTTCAGGAAGGCCGCCAAAGATTATTTTTACCTCGTTCAAAAGGGCTATCATCCGCGGGGTTTCATCGAATTAGTGGGCAATCGTTATGAATTGACCAGGCAAGAACGAACCATGCTTTACCGGGGAATTGCTCCGGAAAATATTGCCGAAAAGCGACGACAAAAAATAATCAGCATCGAAGCTGCCGGATGCAAGGAACTTTTTATCGATGGCTTCAATGTAATCCTCACGATTTCATCCTACCTGCAAGGCTTACCGCTGTTTTTATCAAACGATGGCTTCCTGAGAGATGCTTCGATGATGCGTGGGAAAATCGAAATGACCAACAAAATAAGGGATTCCGTTAAACTGATTTTTGAATTTTTAGTTAAGAATTCAATTGGCAAAGCCAACTTTATTTTGGATAAAAATGTCGCGATTCACCCTGAAATAATTGCTGTAATCAATGAATTTCAGCTATTGGAATCTTGCAATTACGAAACTCATCCCACCGAAAAAACAGATAAAACCTTATCAGAAATTTCATCCGGCATTGTCTGCACCTCCGATTCCGGAATAATCGACTCGTGCAAATCCCCGGTTTTCGACCTTGCATTTCATGTACTTCAATCACGGTTTCATCCTCATTTTTTGAGCCTTCGGTCTTTTCTTGATGAAATGGTTTAGCCCGAAACCCGGAAATTCAAAACCAAATTACCGTTGGTTTTGCACTTTGTTTTATCTTTGCCGGCAAATAACCAATAGGGGTGCCCTAAATTTACGGGCTGAGATCATACTCATTGCACCTGATCCGGGTAATGCCGGCGTAGGAAAAAATGGTTCCATTGACCTTATTCATCCTCTGTTGATTTTTAATTCAAGCTATGAACTTAAAAATCATCAACATGAAAATTTA
>CAJATL010000100.1 GCA_903944895.1 uncultured Bacteroidota bacterium | reverse complement strand
TTTCCGAAGAAGTTAACCTCCTCGAAAAAAATAGTACTGCCGGCAGGGATTTTGTCCGAACCAAGGATGTTCCAGCGTTTTAGCTCCCGCCAGTCGAACATGTATTCGTAGTAGTCATCTTCTGAATATTTTATCGACGCCGGGTTGGCGCCTTTTAAGATTTTCACGGCAGCTTCTCCGGCAATCAATCCCACTTTATCAAAGTTTAGCAAGTAGCCTCCTAAAGCACCTTCTCCAAAACCCATATTGGTGTATGTAAATACCGGAACGTTGGCAGAACTGCTGATCAGCTTTACCGATTCAGGATTATAATAAGGTACCCGTTTGCTATCACTGTTAAAACTGGTTACAATAGCCACACTGTTAGCCGGCAAATGCCTGACTTTTATTAAGATGTCGTCCATCGAAATATCGGTAATAAATATTGCTTTTCCCCGCTCCTTAAGATTCGCCATTTCCTGCATGGATGCATGATGCTGTATCTGATCAAGAAAGGAATTACCACTGATAAAATAAATCGAATCGGTATCAGGGAATAGCTGAAGGATGGTCGAAATGGATTTCCTGACCTCATTTTTTAATGGAATTACTGTGGTTTTGTCATTCAGGCAAATTTCCCAGGAGGTTCCTGAATTTGAAAAATCGTAATCAATCGAAACTGTCGGCATATTTTGAAGATAATCTTCAGCATAGCTTTTGAGAATTGAGACAATGTCGATCCCGACACAGATTAAAAGATCAGGATTCACATCTCTGTATTTTAAGTTGTAAGGATCGATTTTTTCCTTTGGATAAGCGCCTTTTGGATACCGGTCGGCTTCGAGATACTCCATGTGCAGGTTGTAATTGTCGCCAAATTCATCAGTTAATTTTGAGCGAATTCCGGAGAGGATTGCCCTGTAAGCCGGCGTTGTGGGCTGCATCGAAAAAAGTATAAGAATGCTTTTATTGTGGATTGGTTTGGTGTCGTGGGAAAAAAGCTGATTTACCGCAATGAGCAGAACACAAACAGTTAAAATCAACTGTTTGAGCAGCATCCTGATTTTGGAAGCATGAAGCATAAATTGACTTTCTGTTCTTAGCATATGGGCGTAAAATTATGAAATTTCAGCAATACGCACTTACTTTTAACAGCACACTCTTTTGAGCCTCTTTCATTTTTACACTGTATGCTTAACCTAAATCTTTGGTTATTAAAATTTAAAAAGGATGAAAATGCTTTAAATGGAGGAAGTGAGATAAACAATACCCAGGTTTGTTTGATTAGAAAATCCGCTGATAATCCACCAGCACCAGTTTTTCAAAACAGCATTTTAAAGGTGCCCGATTTTGATGCCGGCATTATTCAGATTTTTTATCTGAGGAATCAGAAAAATCATGCTGAGCCGCAAACTTTCCTACCAGCAATGCGACGATGATAGCCATATAAAATTGCCCGGCCACGGCGATGAAAGTAGCCAATGAACGGGTGTAAGGTTTGAGTGGGAGAATATCTCCGTATCCAACCGTTGTCATTGTTACAAAACCATAATACATCGGAATGCTGATATTCCTTCCCTGTTCTGACAGTAAACTTTCGGATTGACCGACATTATATGCTGCCGGATCGTTGGAAATGATAATCGAAATGAAAATCGAAAAGATGATCCCCAGCAGGAGATATCCGGCAACCGAGCCAAAAATAATCTCTTTGGTAACTTCGCCGGCTGTTGCAATTTGCTTGATAAGCGATGCGACGATTACGAGAAAGAAGATGATATTAATGCTTTTCGAAATGATGATTAATACCTCGAGATGGAGAAAATCGGAAACCCATTCGAGCAGGAGTGTGGCAACAAAAAGGGTGATGAGGTATTTACTTCGCTTTTGAAGCGAAAACACTGCTGCAAAATAAATGACGGAGTATGTGATTCGGAATAACCCACGATACCAGCTCACAGGTAGTGTTGGTAAAATAAAAACGGCAAAAATTACCGAAATTACCAACAATGTATTCCAAATTGTTTCGGACGTATTGAAAAGTCGTTTCATATTTTAAATTTGAAACCAAAAGTAAGAAAGTTTGGCAAATTTAAAAATCCAAAATCTGATGTGCAGGAATATATTCAGCATTGAGAAGTAATGACAGCCGGCAAAAGCGTTGAATTTGCAACAACCGGCCTGTTTAACAATTTAATGGTTATTCGGAAAAATCCAAATACCGATGTTTTCTTTCAGTTTTCAGCTATTGATTTTCATATGAAATATCTGTACGCACGTGTGAAAATTGATTTTTGGACAGGCCAGAAAAGTCACAGCCTGAGCAAGACCATTTATAGGTTAATGATTTTGAGATAGGTTCCCGTCCAACCAAAATCATATAACCACTTACATAATTTTTTAAACAGCCGGACAAAATGCCAAAAACTACCACTCTGGCCAGCTATTGGTAATCAAAGATCAGGTATTGACAAACCCACCAATCATAAAGCAGCAAAAACCTCATCCAATTTCCATAACCGAAGATTTTTCAGGGAAATCGTTCAATCGGACTAAAAGCTATCGGAATTATGCTGGGTCCGCCGGAGGAAGGACTGCATGTAGCCCTGCTTTTCAGGTGCTGTTTTTTCTTTCTAAAAACCGTAAGCAATAACTCTTTTTATGTATTTTCCGTTTTCAATTACCCAAAGGACTTCATAACTGCCGCTCCCGTCACTATTTGATGCAAATATATAAAGCCGATGAGTTAAAGAGTCATAAGTAGCAAATGTTGATTTCAGGTTTGGTTCAAATAAATCGGAAATTTCACCTTCATAAATCGGAAACATTTTTTGTCCGATTTTAATTTTGATAAATTCATATTGTTTTTTTGGTACTTCACCATCTGAACCGTAGTATTGTTTATGATTGATTTCAGTCAGGTAATAGCCATTCGGTGTATCATAAGTCAGAGTATTACGCTTTACATCAAAAACTTCTGTTTCAATATCAATTTGGATGCTATCCAAAGACAGACGTAAACTATTTTCTGTCAAAACTTTTGTATCGATTGAAGTAAACTCCTTCAGCGATTTTGATCTAGAGTTATAAATATAGCCTGATCTGTCTTCACCATTTTTATTATAGTCAATTGGGCTCCAGTTCCCTTCACGCTCCATACAAAAAAAGTATTGGCCATCGAAAATTGTGTCAATAATGTTATCGGTAGTTTCAGCAGTCTCTCTAACAAAAACATAGCCATCAGGGTCATTAATAATTGCAAACTGTCCATGAAGTATTGTCACGGTTAATACAAAAATCAAAGTGAAAAATGTTTTCATCTGTTTATAATTTGGTTTTTAATTGTCAGATGGAATCGCATGATTAAAATAATCATTACAGTGGGTGTTTAATAATTATTTTAATCATGCTTATTTCATAATATTTCTTCCAAAACAGCAACTAAAATCAGCTTGCATGTCACAAAACTATACTTACTCGCCAGAATTTGCTGACTGTGTTTGATATTTGTCATGTTTATTCCTTTTGACAAAATTAAATATTATTCGGGATGCATCTGAACTCACTGAAATTTTTGCTAAAAACCGTTACTTTATTCGGCCATTACTGAGGAATATGCGCAGGAATAGGATGCAAAAAAACCAAAAGCGCCGTTGTCGATATTACCCTGAACATTTGCTGGCGGGCCACTGAAAAGCGGCGACTGATAACTGATTTCGGTTTGAACCTGCATTACAAAATTGGTGTATTCCTTTGTTATCCTCGAAATCTTTAAGGTAACCTGATCGCCTGGCACGAGTTTCTGATCGTCTCTCGCCTGGTTGAGATAACCCACGCCAATTCCATTGGTGTAGTTTCCATTGTACAGCACGTCATCGGTAACAAAAATTTCGTTAATCGAATCGGTTACCAAAACATCATTTCTAAAAACCTGAAACATGTAAAAATCCTCTGTGGGCGGGTCAAGGACATAACATTTTACCTCCCAAAAACCGGCGTCGCCCCATTCGGGTTTAAATTCCAGCGCAATCGAGTCGATGGGATAAATCGGATAAATTTTACCTGAAGCCGTGTATTCGTCAAAGCCACCGATTTTCTCCTTTAAAAGAATCCGCGTTTCGTAGGTTTTTCCAATCTTGCCATAAACATCAGGTGCAGTGAGGTAAATCCCTGAACCTACCGGCGATTCGGTAAGCTGGTATTCATCTTCATCACTTGCGATGATAACCGAGGCTTCAGAAACTGCTTCTGGTGGTTGGTTATCGAAGTAATCGGCAGTTTTAGTAAGCTTTATAGCATGAACTGTGGTGTCGGTTGAAAGCGCACCTTCGACAACGAGTCTTGCATATTTCTGGTTATCAAGATCAATGTCGATCCGCTCGGTGCATGACATTACAAAAACACTCAGCAGAAGGACTATAATTAGATTTAAAATTTTCATAGCTTGATTTTTTAAAAGTGGAAATTGTAAGAAATACTTGGAATAATGGAGAACAGATAGGTTTTTTCGGCGTAGGTGATGTTTGGATCTTCGCTATCCTGGACAAAGTTGATGGTCCATGCATTTTTACGGGCGTAAGCGTTGTAAACCGAAACATTCCATTCGCCGTAAAATTTCTTATCATCGCGGGGCTTACCACGCAGCGTTGCCGAAATATCCAAACGGTGATAATCGGGCATGCGATATTCGTTCCGATCAGAATAAATGGGAACGATTTTGTTGCCATAAATTGCGCGTCCGGTGGGGAAAGTAACTGGCGAACCCGTCGAATAGACCCAGTTTGCGCCAACAGTCACCCGTTTGCTGATGTCGAAATTTAAAACAACCGAAACATCGTTGGGTTTGTCATACGGCGCCGCATAAGGGTTCCCATTATTGATTTCCTTGATCTGCCGCTCGGCCTTGGAGAGCGTGTAACTCACCCAGCCTGTAACCGGTCCTTTGGTAAGCCGCACCATGAATTCGAGGCCGTACGACCAGGCTTCGCCAAACCGTAATTCACCTTCGAGTTCCTTGTTCAGCAACAATTGGGCATGATCTTTAAAATCAATCGAGTTGCGCATGTATTTATAATAGCCTTCAATGGAAGTCTCGATTTTGTTGTTTAAAAAATTCCTGAAATAACCCACAGCTCCCTGGTCGGACAACTGCGGTTTAACATTTGGGCTGGCAGGAAACCAGATGTCGAGCGGGGTTCCGGCAGTTGAATTCTGCGCAAGCTGTAAATATTGAATGGTGTGCGAATAACTGGCTTTTATGGACGATTTTTCACTGAGCAAATACGTTATTCCAAGCCGAGGCTCCAACCCGAAATAGGTGTTGTAAAAATCGCCCTTCGCATAAACCGTCGAATCAACCGTTTCAAAATTCTCGTCAAAGTCATACACCGTTGCCGAGCCAATATTCTGAAACATCGAGAATCGCAGTCCATATTTTAAAGTAATCAGGCTTCCGATTTTTTGCTCGTTGCTCACGTAAATACCCGATTCGAGTCCGTAATTTTTCGGAAGGACGTATTCGTTAAAAAATGTCTCTTCACCTGTTCCACGCGCCCTCCCGGGATCGAAAGCATGGTAGGTTGTTGAAACGCCGAATTTGAGCGTGTTTTCGGGATTCAGGTAAAGGGTAAAATCGGCTTTGCCGCTGTAATCGTCGAGGCGCGATTTCCAGGTAAACGAGTTTGCCTGCCCTTCCGGGGTACCCAGCATATATTGGTAGGTAGTTTTAAGAAAGGTAAAATTTGAAAATAGTCGTTGTGAAAACAAATGGTTCCAGCGTGCCGTTATTGTGCCATTTCCAAGCTGCATGAGTGCGAACTCGTTTTTAAAAACATCACGTCCCAGGTAGGCCGAGACAAACACACGGTTTCTTTCGTCGATCGTATGGTTTAGTTTGGCGTTGAAATCATAGAAATACAATTTATTGCCTTTCAATTCTTCTTTGCCAAAAACCGGAATAAAGATATCGGCGTAAGTGCGGCGCCCCGAAACGATAAACGAAGTTTTTTCGTTTACAATCGGCCCTTCCAGCGTAAGCCTGCTCGAAATAAGTCCAATCCCGCCGGTTGCAGAAAACTTTTTGGCGTTTCCTTCCTTCATCCTGACATCCAGCAACGACGATAGCCTTCCGCCATAAGCGGCAGGAATATCTCCTTTATAAAGCGTCACATCTTTAACCGCATCATTATTAAAAACCGAGAAAAACCCCAACAAATGGCCGGCGTTATAAACGGTGGCTTCATCGAGCAGGACAAGGTTCTGGTCAGCGCTTCCGCCGCGCACGCTAAAACCTGTCGAACCTTCGGCCACAGCCTTTACGCCAGGCATCAACTGCAAAGCCCTGATTACATCAATTTCACCAAATAATGCCGGAATCTGCCTGATTGTTTTCGATTCCATTTTAATTACGCTCATTTCGGCAGATTTAACATTTTTATCCTGCCGTTCGCCGGTAATCACCACTTCCTGCAAAATTTCTTCGGTTCCGGAAAGTTCGATTTCGAGGTTGAGGTCTTTGTCGAGGATGACAGATTTTTCCTCGGTGCGATAACCGATGTACGAAAAGGTAAGCGTGTAAGTGCCCGGAATCAGGCTTAAGGAGTAAAATCCATAAAGATTGGTTGAGGCTCCGGTTTTGGCTTCCTGCACATAAACCGTTGCCCCGATAAGCATTTCGCCGGTGTGGACATCTTTGATATGTCCGCTGACAGCGTTTTTTTTCACTTCGGGATCGCCTTCGCCAATGGCGTTTAAAGAAAAAAGCACCATCAAAAACAGTAAAAATAAACTTGTTCTAATTTTAAAGGTCATCTTAAAAATCAATTTTTAAAAATATTCAGAGATACTTTGACGAATAATTAAAGTTTTTATTTCATCAACACAGCACAATGACAAATTAAAATCGTTAGGGTTGCAGTTTTGAGATAAAAGGCGTAAGGCATGAGTCGTAAGTCGTAAGTCGTAAGTCGCCGGTTAGCAGTTGGCAGTCGGCAGTCATGATGGCGACTGCCGACTGGCAACTGCCGACTGCCGACTCTGATCCTGTCCCTTGTTTTTAACCTAAAATCGTTACTTTTGCAATTCTGAAAAATAAAAAAAATGACTGACAGTAAAATTCTCGAAATCACCAAAGATGTAAAATGGATTGGCGTTACCGATCCGGGCCTCGTTACTTTTGACGTTGTGATGGAAACCAAATTTGGGACTACCTACAACTCCTATTTTATTGATGCCGACCGCAAAACCATCATCGAAACTACCAAAGAAAAATGCTGGGATGCGTATCTGAAAAAAATTAAACAGGTCTGTAATCCCTCCGAAATCGAATTTATCGTGCTCAATCACACCGAGCCGGATCACTCTGGCAACCTTAAAAATCTGCTCAGGATTGCACCACAGGCAGTGGTTGTAGGAACGGGAAATGCAATCAGATATTTAAAAGATATTATGGGACAAGACTTCCCCAATCTGGTTGTAAAAGATGGCCACACCCTCGACCTGGGCAACAAAACTCTGCAGTTCGTCAGTGCGCCAAACCTGCATTGGCCCGACACCATGTACACCTATCTTAAAGAAAATAAACTCCTGTTTACCTGCGATTCGTTTGGCGCCCATTTCAGCAGCGAGATTATTTTTGAGGATGAGATCGAAAATATCGATGAATACCACGAAGCCTTCAAATATTATTTTGATGTCATTATGAAACCTTTCAGCAAATTTATGCTGAAGGCCATCGAGAAAATTGAACCGTTGGAATTCACGTGTATCTGCACAGGACACGGGCCAATCCTTCGCACCAACTGGAGGAAATACGTCGCGATCACCAAAGAATATGCGATTGAAGCGTTAAAACTACCTGTCCGTCCGATGGTTTTCATTCCTTACGTAAGCGCGTATCACAAAACCGGCATGGTTGCCGAAATGATTGCTGAAGGCATCCGTGAAGCCGGTGACATTGATGTTGAAGTTTGCGACATCGAGATGACGCCGATGGGAGAACTGGAGCAGAAAATCACCCATGCTTCGGCTTACGTGATTGGCTCGCCAACCATCAATCAGAATATTTTATTTCCTATTTACAAATGCTTTGCGCTGATAAACCCAATACGCGATAAAGGCAAGCTGGCCGCCGCATTTGGCTCTTTTGGATGGAGCGGGGAAGCACGTAAAATCATCAGGACCAACCTTGAAAATCTTAAGCTTAAAGTTTTTGATGCCGACATTTTCGTAAAATTTTCGCCAAACGAAGAAGACACTTTACAGGCTGTGAATCTGGGGAAGGCTTTCGGGAAGGAACTACTTCAAAACAATATCGACTAAATGATGCCGTTAATTTGCAGGGTAATATTTTGTTTTCATATGTTTTGGTGGCTGAATCGTTCAAGGGCAAAACCTGACTTTTTAGCCACCTTTTTTTTGTTGTCATAAAAATTTAAATCAGAAAGTTTAACAAATCAATTGTTTACCATTGAAACAGCCAAAGCCATTTCGGGGATTATTAATGCTGCTGATCGTTTTTACTTTGGGGTCGTGCTCTTTGGAGCGGGATCTGTCGAAGACTTTCCTCGAAAAACGCGACAACATTTCCATCCTGCTCAGCAAACCTGATTTTGTTTTCAAAACCAATAACAAATCCTGGCAAATTCAGGATTTCGATAAAATGAGCAACGATCGCCAGGAAGCTGCCCTTCAGGAAAACAGCCTGTTTCTTAACAAAATTACCGATTCGGTATTTCTGGAAAAGTATTTTACAGCCCTCACCACCGGGTTAAATTCATTTGGCATCAGCGTTTATGAGATGGACCAGCTCATGAACTTTATGGAACAAACCGGCACACTTTACCAGGTTTCGGTTGCACAGATCGAACTCGAAGAAGACATTTTCCCATATCATGTCGAAGAGACTTTTGATGATACCGTGGTGTATTTTGAGGATTTTGAGCTGAACACGGTCAATGTCAACAACTGGTTCGAAATCCACAAACTCAACGATGCACAGGCTGTAAATAATTTACTTTATGCCAGCCATTATCTGATGGATCAGATTGAAGGTCAGTTTGCCGAAAACATTTTCACCGGCGAAGTCAAGTACAAGTACAATCTTTTCCCTATGGATACAAATAGCATTTACGAATTTGCCGGTATGCTTGGCGAAAAATACGCCGGTTATATTTTTGATTATCTGATCAACGAATTTGTATTCCGGAATTTCCCCGAAAACCAGCGCCCGGGAGTTTACATGCACTACGACCACGAATACCGGATACTCACCCCTGCCGGCAGCGACAGATTCATTTTTATGCAAGAATAACTGTGAAGAAATTTCAAAATACAAAAATCAAATTACAAATTACAAGGTGAAAGGCGTAAGGCGTAAGGCAAGAGTCAGCAGTTGCCAGTTGGCAGTCAGTAGTCGGCAGTCAATCATAAAATACAAATCACAAATTACAAAACTCAAATCACAAATTACAAAACTCAAATCACAAATGGTAGAGCGCTCTGCGCTAAGCGCTAAGCGACTTTCACAAATCATAAATCATAAATCCATGCCACACATCACTCTCGAATATTCATCAAACATCAGGATAACAAAGGATTTTGGCACATTATTCAGCCAGATTCATCAACTTTTGGAGCGTACACTTAAGGTAAACCCGCTCAATTGCAAAAGCCGGATTATCTGCCACGACCGGTTTTTTATTTCGGATGGTGACGCGAACCATGCTTTCGCCCATCTTCAGATTAAAGTCCTCGACAAACATCCGGAGGAAGGCAAAAAGGCGGTGGGTTCCGGCGCTTTTGAACTGCTCAGGGAATTTTTTAAAGATGAGGTCGGCGGTTTATGTTTTCAGCCTTCCGTCGAAGTCCATGAGATGAAAGGAGACCTTTATTATAAACTGGGGGTGGAGGAGATATTGAAGGGTGGGGAGAAATGAGTTTGTATTTTATTAAAAAAAACCATTATCTTTCGAAGGGAAAGCAGTTACTTTTTGAAAATGGATTCGAAATTTTCTCATTTTCCGCTGTACTTTTTTATATTTTTGCCTGATGAAAACAATTTTGGTAGATATTGGCAATGCAAACAATTTGCAGGCTTTTTTAAATGCCGTTGCAAATCTTGATTTCATTAAATCGGTAAAGCTTGCTAAATCAGATGAACCGGAGGATGAGCGATTATCGGTTGATGAACCGGAAACAGCCTACAACTGGACAAATCCATCCAGGCCTGCATCTGAAGAGGAAATAGAACTATTAATTGATAAAATGGAAAACTCGTCAGGAGGATTTTCAACTGAGGATGTCAGGCTTCAAATGAAACAATGGGCAGCACAAAAATCAAAATAATCTGGAAGCCAGAGGCCATCGTATCCCTTCAAAATATTTACGACTATATTTGGGAACGCTCTCCTCAAAACGCCGGGCTTTTTGTGGATAGTCTGATCGGTTTTGGTGACACACTTGGCGATTACCCTTTTAAGTATGCTGAATGTCGTCACCGGAAATTTAAAGCCAAAAACTACAGATGTGCTGTTTTTAGAAAGAACTGGATTTTTCTATACAAAGTCGTGCACTTTGAGTTGTACATTCATAACCTCATCCACGCGAAAACAATTGCTTGATTCTTTTTACTGCTTTTTGTTTCAAATCCTGAGATAAATTTCAAAAAACAAAAATCAAATCACAAGGTGGAAGGCGTAAGGCGTAAGTCATAAGGAGCAAGTGGCCAGTTAGCAGTTGGCGGATTAACCTGACAGCGTCCGCAGGATCTCTCAGCGTTAAAAAGAAATGAAAAAAGAAAATGTCCTCAATCAAAAATCAAAAATCAAAAATCATCAATCCATGCCACACATCACACTCGAATATTCATCAAACATCAGGATTACCAAGGATTTTGGTGCATTATTCGGCCAGATTCATCAGCTTTTGGAGTGCTCACTCAAGGTAAACCCGCTCAATTGCAAAAGCAGGATTATTTGCCACGAGAGCTATTTTATTGTCGATGGTAATGAAAACCATGCTTTTGCACATCTTCAGATTAAAGTCCTCGACAAACATCCGCTGGAAGGCAAAAAGGCTGTGGGTTCCGGTGCTTTTGAACTGCTCAGGGAGTTTTTTAAAGATGAGGTCGGCGGCTTATGTTTTCAGCCTTCCGTCGAAATCCATGAAATGAAAGGAGACCTTTATTATAAACTGGGGGTGGAGGAGATTTTGAAGGGTGGGGAGAAATGAGTTTGGAATTTTTATGATAAAAAAAAGCCCTCATCTTTCAAAGAGAGAACAGGCATATTTTGAAAAGTTACTCAAAAAATTTCTAATTTTCCGCTGTACTTTTTTATATTTTTGCCTGATGAAAACAATTTTGGTTGATATTGGCAATGCAAGCAATTTGCAGGCTTTTTTAAATGCCGTGGCAAATCTTGATTTCATTAAATCGGTAAGACTTGCTAAATCAGAGGACACGGAGGATGAACGATTATCGGCTAATGAGCCAGAGACAGCCTACAACTGGACAAATCCATCCAGACCTGCTACTGATAATGAAATTGAGCAATTGATTGATAAAATGGAAAACTCGTCAGGAGGATTTTCAACTGAGGATGTGCGGAATAAAATGAAACAATGGGCAGCACGAAAATCAAAATAATCTGGAAGCCAGAGGCCATCGTATCCCTTCAAAATATTTACAACTATATTTGGGAACGCTCTCCTCAAAACGCCGGGCTTTTTGTGGATAATCTGATCGGTTTTGGTGACACACTTGGCGATTACCCTTTTAAATATGCTGAATGTCGTCACCGGAAATTTAAAGCCAAAAACTACAGATGTGCTGTTTTTAGAAAGAACTGGATTTTTCTATACAAAGTCGTACATTTTGAGTTGTACATTCACACTATCATCCATGCCAGGACAATTGCTTAATCCTTAAAACTTGCTTTCACTTCAATACCTGAGATAAATTAAAAAAAATAAAAATCAAATTGCAAGGCGGAAGGCGAAATGCATAAATCGTAAGGTGGCAGTCGGCGGTCGGAAGTTGGTAATTTGAGTTATGTCGATCTGATTTCCAGTTTTACGAACAATTGGTTTTTATCTTTGAAAAAAGTCAAAAATCTGAAAAGCGACATCAAATTTTACCTGGCAGCAAGTTTCATCTTTTTGAGTTTTATCTCGAATACAAAAAACCTAACCTAATTTCGCATTACAAGATGTATTCAAACCCCTTAATTTGAAGGCAGGCGAAGCGATTTCAGAATGGACGACATCAATATGGATGTCTTTTGGAATTCTCACCTCAAAACATTCCGTTTGTAAAGTTCAGTTTTCACCTCCTCAAAATTCATGGGCTTGGCAACGATGGTTCCGTCTTTTGCCAGCAAGAGCATGGTTGGGGTGGCGTATATGTCGTAAAGTTGTACAATGTCGCCTTTCCATTTTTTGAAGTCGGAAATATTAATCCAGTCAAAACCACCATCTTTCAGGAAAGTATCAAGTTCGGTTTTTGATTCGTCCAGTGAAACAGCCACGATTTCAAGTTTTTCCTTATTTCCGGGAAGGTAAATCTTTTTCAGGTCGGGGATAAGCCGCGTGCAGTGCGGGCACCAGGTGGCCCAAAAAACCAAAAGGGTATATTCAGCATTGATGCCCGAAAGTTTCAGGTTATTTCCTTTGAGGTCGGTGGCAGTAAAATCGGGTGCTTTTAGGCCGACGGCAAACTTTTTAAGGCTTTCGACCTTGTTTTCGAGTTTAGCTTTTCGTTCGTCGTCAACGCAGCTTTCTTCAAGATTGATGTTATCGGCAATGTAGGTGATCACCTTTTCGAACCCATAACTCTCGAAACCGCTGATGAGGTAATCCATCGCGTAGGCATAAACCTCGGGACTGCTTTTGGTTTTGTACATAATTACCTGAACGGCCTTAATAAACTCGATCTCAAGCTGGTCTTTTGTCATCTGGTTATTTTGGTAAAACGACAAATATTGGATGAGTTTATTGGAAACCAGGTTGGTGCACAGGAGCGAAGTGTCAGAAAAATCAGCCTGGTCAAAAAAGTGCGCTTTCATAAAATCAATTCTTATATCCTCAACCATTTTAGCGTCAGGCATTGGCGTGCGATCCAGCTTGATTAGTTTTGCCGTAAAAGTGGTTTTGTTTTCGGTGATCAGATTATTGATGAAATTTTCCAAATCTGCACTAAGCTGGGTGAATTCATCGACTACCTGTTTGTAAAACGGGTCGCCCGACGGATAACGCGAAAGCAAAGGGTTGAGCAGGCTGAGGCGATATTCGGTTTCGTTACGGCGTTTCAGATAGTCGAAATAAAGCTGATTTTCGATGGATTTGGTAAACTTCAGGCTGTCGATGATGGCGTCAAAGTGAGTCTCAAAAGCGATGTCTTCATGATTATAGATAATGTCGATAAAACGGTTTTCGCCAAAGCGCAGCCGATACATCCCAACAGGTCGGTTTTTGGAGAACGAATAGTTGAATTTCCCGGTTTTATCAGCAGTTACCGAATCGAAAGGTCGTTGTTCGCTGCCATAAAAACCGGAAATGAAGATTTTTTTCGCTTCCACACCTTTTATCTGGCCTTCGAGCTTGTTTTGCTGCGCGAAGATTGAAAAAGGGAGCAAAATCAGAACGGTAAAAATGATGTTTTTCATAAATTTAGTTTTTGTCAAAAGTATAAATTTTGCTTTCAATTGATGGTTGTGTCGTTACCTTTATTCCAAAGAATAACCGAATTAAATCAACCCGAGGCTTCTTCGTTTGGCTGCAATGGCAAGCTGGCCAAGCGCAATTCCGCCATCGTTTGATGGAACCATGGAATGTGAAAATACCTCAAAGCCTTTCTGCGTAAGCAAATGCTCAGATTTTCCGAGTAAAATGGCATTCTGAAAACTGCCTCCCGAAAGTACCACTTTATTGAGGCTGGTTTTGATGCGGATTTTTTCGGCGACAGCCAGCAAGACCGAAATTATGGTGTTATGGAATTTCGAAGAAATCTCTGGCAAAGCCACCTTGTTTTTCAAATCGTTTACGATGGTTTCGATAGTCGGTTTAAAACTGATGATTTCTGAAAACTCAAAAGGATAAGATTCCTGAATTGCATTATCAGCGATGCTTTCGAGGCGCATGGGCGCTTCGGCATGAAATTTTGAAACCGTGCAAAGATTGATAAGTGCGCTCACGGCATCGAAAAGCCTGCCACAGCTCGAACTCAGCGGAGCGTTAATGTTTTTTTTGAGGGCTTCGATAATCAGGTCAACTTTTGTGGTTGGGATATTTTTAAGAAAATCCAGATCAAGGTTTCTAAAACCTTCGCCATAAATTTGATAAAGATAAGAAACTGCCGAACGCCAGGGTTCCCTGGTAACCTGGTCGCCGCCGGGCATTGGGATGTATTCAAAATGAGTGAAGCGCGTAAAATCGTTCAGGTTGCAAATCAAAAATTCCCCGCCCCAGATGTGGCCGTCGGTTCCAAGCCCGGTTCCGTCGAAACTTATCCCAATCACTTTTTCATCCAGGCCATGTTCGGCCATACATGAAGCAATGTGCGCATGATGATGTTGAAATTGGATCGTTTTTATGCCAAGGCTGTTGCCAAATTTTGTCGAAAAATAATCAGGATGCAGGTCAACAGCCACAAGTTCGGGTTTTACCCTGAACAAACCTAAAAACTTTTTCACGGTTTCTTCGTAAAACTCATAGGTTTCAAAATTTTTAAGATCGCCTATATGCTGGCTCATGATGGCCAGATTCTGTTTGCCAACGGCAAAGGCGTTTACCAGTTCGGCACCGGCAGCAAAAATATTCTCCAGGTCCAGTCTTGTTCGGATGGGAGAGGGAACGTATCCGCGTGAGCGCCTGATCAGTTTTGTTCTTTCGTTCACCACAAAAGCCACCGAGTCGTCGGTGCGGTTAAAAATATCGCGGTTATACACGAGGAAAGCATCCGCAATTTTACTTAGTTTGTCCTGTGCATCGCTGTTTCCGAGGATAATCGGTTCATCCGAAATATTTCCGCTGGTCAGCACCACTGCAGGAATTTTTAGTTCCTCAAAGAGCTGGTGATGAAACGGCATGTACGGCAGCATAACGCCGATTCGGTGAAAGCCGTCATTCACCGAAGGAGCAAGCTCTTTTTTTGTTTTTAAAAGTACGATCGGCCTGCGCCACGATTCGAGCAAAATCCTTTCGCTTTCCGAAATTTCAGCGTATTCTTCGAGAATTCCGATGTTCCCAAACATCACCGCAAATGGTTTCCCTTCGCGGAGTTTACGGTTTCTCAAGCGCGAAACTGCTGCTTCGTTTGAAGCATCGCACATCAGGTGAAAGCCGCCCATGCCTTTGATGGCAATAATTTTCGCGCTTTCGGTGAGAGCGGCAGTTTTTTTTAGGATGGAAGAAAAATCTTTTAAATGTCCATCACCGTAAATCAGCTCATATTCAGGGCCGCAATGGTTGCAGGCCACGGGCTGTGCATGAAACCGCCGGTCCGTTACGTCGGTGTATTCCTTGCGGCAATCGGGGCACATTTCAAAAACATCCATGGTTGTTTTGTGGCGGTCGTAAGGCAAATCTTTGATGATGGTAAAACGCGGGCCGCAATTGGTGCAGTTTGTAAAAGGATAATTGATGCGGTTTGGCTGGTTCTTCAAATCGTCGAGGCAATCGCAGCAAACCGCAATGTCCGGACTAATTTCGGTTACGCCTTTTAAATCGTCGGTACTTTTTTTAATCGAAAAACCATCAAAACCTGTGCAGGCAATTTCTTCCTGCGCTATATTTTCGATGCCGGAAGCCGGAGGCGCTTGTGTGGCAATATCGCGAATAAACTGCGAAAGGTTTTCTTCCTCGGACTCCGCTTCAATGGTAACTCCCCGGATGTTATTTTCCACCCAGCCTTTAACCTTGTTTGCGATGGCAATCCTGTAAATGAACGGCCTGAAACCCACGCCCTGCACCAATCCTGTAATTTTTATCCTGAGAGCTTTTACCTGCATTATTAATTTTAAACGTCGATTATTAATCAAAAATGAATGGCCGAAATTAATGAATTAAAAACAATTCATTCATCCTTAAAAAACCACGCAGGAACGACCGAAACAAAAAAGCCACCCATGAACTTCCCCGGAAAAAAGCGGGGCAGGAATTTTAAAACCGGCTTAAACTAAGGCTAATTTCCTGAATGATGGCTGGCGGCTATGTCAAAGGTCTAATTTTTTGGGGCATTAATTAGTTGAATATCAATTGTTAATATTCAACCGTCCATTCTTTTGGTTTAAATTTGAAGTCGTTAACAATTTCGACGATATTACCTTTTTGACGTAAAACGAATAACCCTTTTTTGTAAGCGTATTTATCGGCTTCACCTTCAACGATCATTCCTGCAACTGCGCCGTAAATTGTAACGCCACTTAAATCAATTCTTTTAGGTGAAACTTTTCTGATTTTTTCAATACGTTCCAAATGTTCGTTAACGTCATCGATTGAAAGTGAACTTTTAACTTCTACAACAACTGCAACATTTGTATTGATTAACAGCAAATCTATTTCATAATATTTTTGTCCATCTTTAAATCCTTCGACTGATTGAATTGTAGTTTCAATTTGTATTCCTTTTTCTTTAAAAAGTTCAACAATTTTCGGTTTTACCATTTCAGCTACAAATCTACCCCATGATCCTGCTAATTGTCCAAGTTTTTTATCAAAATCAATTCTGCTGGTTTCAATTAATTTTGCTTGTTGTGCAAATAACTCTAAAATATCCTGTTTTGTTAATTCAATTTCCATAATTACAGTATTTTAATTCACTACAAAAATATAAAAAATATTTGTGAGATGATGTTCTTCGGCTTCAGCCCCGATAGTAACGCCCCGGATGTTGTTTTCCACCCAGCCTTTAACCTGGTTTGCGATGGCAATCCTGTAAATGAACGGCCTGAAACCCACACCCTGCACCAATCCTGTAATTTTTATCCTGACCTATTTTATGTTCATTGCCTTTTTAAACTTCGATTATTTATCAAAAATGAATAGCCGAAATTAATGAATTAAAAACAATTAAATAATCATTCCAAAACCACGCAGAATCACCACTAACGATTAAAACTCCACTACAGCCACCAGAGAGGTTCCTTTCAACGTTCTGCAGCTATGCCCAGTAGCCGTTTTGCGGGCTTCGTCACTGTCCACTTACAGAATGTTTCAGCGGGACATACTGCTTCAAGTTTCTCTTTCATAGGCTATTGGGCATAGGTGCTGTTAGGCCACGTTGATTTTGACATCTTGTCCATATCTCACAATCCTATTTACTATCGGATTATAAATATCAAAGTTTTTTATAAAAACACATACTGCTCAATCCAGTTATCCATTTTTCTTTTCAACCACCAAACTCACTGAGAGGGACCTCAGCCGGCAAGGGTCGCCAACCGTGCCGGACGCCCAGCAGGACGACGAAATTGGGGCGGGGCGTTACCGCCCTACACCGGGCGATCTCCACCCGGCAAATCCGCATGGTGCATTGGTCCGCCGCAGCTTTCTCGTAGACGCCCAACGCTGGTCAATCGCCTGGAACCGGCAACCGTGTTTCTGGCAGTTCGCGCGCAGCCGTGGGAACACGTCCCGCTGCAACGCATCCCGCACGGCCTTCAGGTCGTTGAAGGTCGAACTGTCGAATACCCGGAATGTCAATTCACGCCGTTCCATAGTTCATTATTGTTTGGGCGCACTGGTGACAGAGGATCCACGCATGTTCTCAAGCCTAAGAATAATTAACTGGCCGTCACCAACCGCTGCGGCGAGTTCGGTGCCAGATGGATGCCACGAGATCTCATGCACTGCTTGATTACAGGCAAAGTCGCACAGTTGCTCCCCGTTTGTGTTCCAGATCTTGATTCGTCCATCTTCGGCGCCACTGGCAATGCATGTACCATTTGGGGAAAACACACATGACAGAACCGTCTGAGTGTGGCTGGCTAGTGTTCCAGAAAGCTTGAATACTGAAATATCCCACAAAAGAAGGTCATTTCCCGCTCCGGAGATCAGCCATTTGCCGTTGGGAGAAAACGAAGCCTTGTTCAGCAGTTGAAATCGAGCAGGCAGATTATTGATTTCCTTCCAGTTCTCTCTACTCCATAATCTCAGGAGCCCGTCATGCCCTCCAGTAAGGAGCGTCTTTCCGTCCGGTGAGAACATGGACAGCGTCACGCCACGGTCGTGCCCAGCAAACTGCGCAATTTGCCCACTTGTTCTTGCGTCCCAAACACCGATCCGGCCCGCAGGCAGACCGGCTGCAATAAGGAGTGCGTCTGGTGAAAAACAGAGCGCGTTAGCACAGAGCTCTTCGCGGGCTATTAAATCGTACCGGAACACTATCCCCAAGTCATCCCAGTGTTTATTCAGAGCATCATCATCCCATTCTATTAGGCAAGGGAGTTGCCTTGCGTCAGGAAGTTGCCACAACCTAAGCTTCTTGAACCCAGCGCCGCTCTCATATACCGCGATTTTCATTCGGTCTGGAGAGACTGCGAGACCCACTCCAAAGCGACCGCCGTGGCCATCAACAGCAGCCATCGTCCGGCCGTTGTCCGACCTCAACACCCAGAGCGATCCACACTTCGACGTTGAGATTACGTATCTTCCATCGGAAGTGAAGGTGCATGCGGAGACACTACTGGGGTGGCAGCGAGATACGCTGGTCCCCAATCGTCCCTCTGAATCCCAAAGCCTTACAGCACCATCAGAGTGTCCAGATGCAACCCTCAATCCATCGGGTGAATAGGAACAATGCAGAACAGGGGCTTTTGTGATGATGTCACCGAATACTTCTGAGCAATTCGCATCCCAGATGCGAATTGCATTGTCGTGGCCCCCGGATACGATTCGCGTTGCATCAGGCGAGAACGAGGCAAATACCTGAGCGCGATGTGCCTGTAAAGCCCCAACCCGCTTCCCTGACCGCGCGTCAAACAGAATAATCTCTCCAATCGTTCCAAGGGCAATGCGATCACCGTCCGGTGAAAAGCAAACAGAGTTCAGAGGTTTGTCCGGGACCTCGAAGACCAACCCCTTGCTGCAAAGGTTACGATCAAGTAGAACAAGAATACTCTTTCCCATCTTGGACCTGCCTCCTACTGCTAGGCAGGTTCCATCGGGCGAGAAAGCACACACGCTTACGCTATCGAATGGGTCTTGAATCTCCTTCTTTGTCTGTGTCTCGATATTCCACATAGCCAGACCGTCGCAGCCACCTCTAGCGATTAAATTATCGTTAGGAGCCAATGCGAAACACTGATGCTCTCCAGACACAGTTCCGTTAATAAAGGTCACCTTAAGTCCTGTCGCTTTATCGTATTGAACACCCATTTGCCCCGTTAAGGCCATGTTATAGGGAATCTCAATGCGCTCTTTCAATTCTGTATCACAGTTCTCTATCAGCACAACGCTGGAACTGGCATGTTGGTAAGCAATAACCTTTCCTCTCGAAGCAAAGGCAACGTTCCTGATCTGATCATAATGGCCTGCTATGACCTTGATCTCCCGTGTTTATTTCAACCAAAAGTAAGCCACTTCTTCAATCGAAAAGTATACCACTTAGTATTCACTTGACGGGATAAAATCTCGTTTTAAAAAGATGATAAGTATGTATGCAAAACAAGAGATAGTGATTCAATATTTTAGGG
>CAJATL010000099.1 GCA_903944895.1 uncultured Bacteroidota bacterium | reverse complement strand
TTTTTTTGGAAATAATAAATAATGCTACTTTTGCATTGTGTAAGAAATACACATTGCTATTATGGAAAACATTATTCCAAATCTTTCGGTTGATTGTGTGATTTTTGGCTTTGGTGCCAATAAACTGAATGTATTATTAAAGGAGCGAAAACTTAGTGACCCCCAAACCGGTGAAGTGTTAATTAACGATTTCACGCTTACCGGCTTTCATGTGTTTGAAGGTGAAAATCTTGATACCGCAGCCGCGCGCACCTTATATAATATTACCGGGCTGACCAACATTTTTTTGGAGCAATTTTATGCTTTTGGAAGCACCCAAAGGCTTGCCAGCGAGAAAGATCAAATCTGGCTGCAGCATCTGAATCTCAACGTGAGCAACCATGTGATTTCGGTGGGATATTTTTCGCTGGTCGACAGCAGCAAAACAAGCCCCGACACGGAACATCCCGAAGCGCAATGGTTTCCTGTAGATGAAGTACCTGAGTTAGCATTCGACCATGCCGAAATTCTTGCAAAAGCACTCGAACATCTGAGGCTGAAAGTACGATTAGAGCCTATCGCGTATGAACTTCTTCCCGAAAAATTCACCATCAGGGAACTTCAGGATTTGTACGAATGCATTTTGGGAACAAAATTCGATCGGCGCAACTTCCGAAAAAAAGTTATGCAAATGAAGTATCTGATCCCGCTTGCCGAAAAGCAAACAGGCGTGGCACACAAACCGGCGCAAAAATTCATTTTCAGCAGAGATGTTTACGACCGGACAAAAATTGAGAAACTGGACTTTTCGATATAGATTTTACTGATTTTTTTTTGATTAAGTGTTTAAATTACTCATTAACTGCTAAATAGCCAGCTTTTCGACTATTTGGCAACAAATGGATTCTTACTAATTTTTAAAATTAAGGATGATGACGTTACACTTAATCGACTTTTTAATAATTGGTGCTTACCTCCTGGCAACGGTGATGATTGGCTTTTTTCTGAAAAAGAAAGCTCAGAAAAACAAAAAATCATACCTGCTGGGCGGGAACGATCTGCCATGGTACATGCTGGGCTTATCCAATGCTTCCGGCATGTTCGACATTTCAGGAACGATGTGGCTTGTAACACTTGGTTTTGTTTATGGCCTCAAAAGTATCTGGATTCCCTGGCTGTGGCCGGTTTTTAACCAGATTTTCCTGATGATTTTTCTCTCCGTCTGGCTGCGAAGGTCAAATGTTACCACCGGTGCCGAATGGATTCAAACGCGCTTTGGCACCGGAAAAGGCGCTTCACTTTCGCACAACATTGTTGTGGTTTACGCACTCATCAGTTGCCTGGGCTTCCTGGCTTATGGTTTTATTGGTTTGGGCAAGTTCATGCTCATTTTCATCCCCTGGGAATGGGTTTGCAGCGTAACCGGTCTTCCACCGGATATTATTGCGCCGCAATACATCCCGCACTTTTACGGCCTGGTATTTACCTTGTTTGCCACATTTTACGCAGTAATTGGCGGGATGATTAGCATCGTTTGGACCGACATGCTGCAATACGCGATAATGACTGTGGCTTCGGTAATTATTGGCATTATTGCGATGAATGCGCTTGCTTACAACCAGTTAAACGTTCCGGATGGCTGGATGTCGCCCTGGTTTGGCTGGAACCTCGATCTCGACTGGAGCGGCATTATCGCCGAAGTAAACCAGAAAATTGCTGACGACGGCTTTTCGCTTTTCTCGATATTTTTTATGATGATGCTCTTTAAAGGATTCCTGGTAAGCGCAGCCGGCCCTGCACCAAACTACGACATGCAGAAAATCCTTTCGACCCGCTCACCAAAAGAAGCCGCCAAAATGAGTGGTTTTGTTTCGGTTGTACTCAATCCTGTGCGGTATTTTATGATTACCGGTTTTGTGGTTCTGGCAGTTTTGTATTATGATAAACTTAACCTGATTGTTGGCGGAAAAATTGATTTTGAACAAATCCTGCCTTCGGCCATCCGCGAATTTGTGCCGGTGGGATTGACCGGATTGCTGCTCGCCGGACTGCTGGCGGCTTTTATGTCAACTTTTGCAGGAACGCTTAATGCAGCACAGGCCTACATCGTAAACGACATTTATCTGAAAACCAAAAAAGACGCCACCAACAATCAGATAAAAAAGATGAACTATCTCGTTGGCGTGGTGGTGGTTGCAGTAAGTATTGTATTGGGGATTTACGCCAAAAACGTAAACAGCCTTTTACAATGGATCGTCTCGGCTTTGTGGGGAAGTTATGTGGTTTCCAATGTTTTAAAATGGTACTGGTGGCGATTTAATGCACATGGCTATTTCTGGGGGATGCTGGCTGGATTGATTCCTGCCCTTATTTTTCCGCTCATCTTCAAAGAAACTCTCGAATTGTATTATTTCCCGTGGTTGTTGCTCACCTCAGCTATCGGGGCTATTGCCGGGACCTATCTCAAACCTGCCACAAACCAGGATGTACTCGATTCGTTTTACAAAACGATAAAACCCTGGGGTTTCTGGAAACCTGTTAAAGCAAGAGTTATGGCTGCTGATTCATCCTTTGTCGAAAACAAAAATTTTAAAATGGATATGATGAATGTGGCCATAGGTATTGTTTGGCAATCAGCACTGGTGGCAGCGCCGGTTTTCATGGTTCTGCGGCAATGGTGGCCGATGACTTTTACGCTCATCATTATCCTTTTTACGTCGGCAATCTTAAAATTTACCTGGTGGAACAAACTTCCCGAAAATTAACCTTCAAAAATTACACTTATGAAATTTGGATTTTTTGATGATAAGAAAAGGGAGTATGTGATTACAGAGCCTAAAACTCCCTATCCGTGGATTAATTACCTCGGAAATGCCGATTTTTTCAGCATTATCTCCAACACCGGAGGCGGCTATAGTTTTTACCGGGATGCCCGTCTGCGAAGGATTACACGCTATCGTTACAACAATGTTCCGATGGACGATGGTGGCAAATATTTTTACATCAACGATGGCGGCACGGTTTGGTCGCCGGGCTGGAAACCTGTAAAAACGCCGCTCGATAAATACGAATGTCGCCACGGGCTTGGCTACACCATTCTTAAAAGTGAAAAAAATGGCATCAGTGCCGAGGTTTTATATTTTGTGCCGATGGATTTTAATGGAGAAGTCCAAAGATTAATCCTCAAAAATGAAGGAACCGAAACGAAGAAACTCGCCGTTTTTTCGATGGTGGAATGGTGCCTGTGGAATGCTTTGGACGATATGACCAATTTCCAGCGCAACTTCTCGATTGGCGAAGTTGAGGTGGAAGGCCCGGTAATTTACCATAAAACCGAGTACCGCGAAAGGCGCGACCATTACGCTTTTTACTCGGTTAACAGCCCGATCTGCGGCTTCGACACCGATCGTGAAACTTTTCTGGGCTTGTACAACGGTTTTGATGCTCCCGAAAAAGTGCTTGCAAAAACCTCCGGAAATTCGGTTGCACATGGCTGGTCGCCGATAGCGTCGCATTGCCTCGAAGTGGAACTGAAACCTGGCGAATCCCGGGAATTTGTTTTTGTGCTGGGTTATGTCGAAAATGAAGAGTCTCAAAAATTCATCGCACCCGGCGTGATAAACAAAGAAAAAGCGCATGTGATGATAAACCGGTTTAAAACCTCCGCCGATGTTGAAGATGCACTTACTGGTTTGAAAAATTATTGGGAAAATTTACTTGGAAATTTTCAGATCAGCAGCAGCGACCTCCGCCTCGACCGCATGGTGAACACCTGGAACCAGTATCAGTGCATGATTACGTACCATTTTTCGAGGAGCGCTTCATATTTTGAATCGGGCATTGGACGCGGGATGGGATTCCGCGACTCAAACCAGGATTTGATTGGCGTGGCACATCTTATCCCCGAAAAGGCCAGGCAACGAATTCTTGACATTGCCTCGACGCAAATGCAGGATGGCAGCGCTTATCATCAATATCAACCGCTCACCAAACGCGGAAACCTGGAGGTTGGAAGCAACTTCAACGACGACCCGCTCTGGCTGATTCTGGCGGTTTCGTCGTTCATCAAAGAAACCGGCGACTGGACCATTCTCGACGATCTCGCACCTTTTGATAATGATGAAAATAACCAGGCTACCATTTTTGAGCATATCCGCCGCTCGTTTTATCATGTTACCGAAAACCTTGGCCCGCACGGGCTGCCGCTCATTGGCCGTGCCGACTGGAACGACTGCCTCAACCTGAATTGTTTTTCGAAAACTCCGGGCGAATCGTTCCAAACCACCGAAAATCAAAAAGGCGGACAGGCCGAATCGGTGATGATTGCCGGTATGTTTGTCCTTTACGGGAATGAATTTGCCACAATCTGCGAAAAAACCGGCAAAAACAACGAAGCCAAAACTGCCCGAGTTCATATTTCGTCGATGAAGCACGCCATCGACAAACATGCCTGGGACGGCGACTGGTTTTTGCGGGCGTATGATTTTTATGGTAAAAAAATCGGAAGCCACGAAAACGAAGAAGGCCGGATTTTTATCGAATCGCAGGGTTTTTGCGTGATGGCCGGAATTGGTCAGGACGACGACAGGGCAAGGAAAGCCCTCAATTCGGTGAATGATTTGTTGGCCTGTAAATACGGGATTGTCCTCAATAATCCGGCTTTTACAAAATATTATCTTAATCTGGGCGAAATCTCAACCTATCCGGAGGGCTACAAAGAAAACGCGGGCATTTTTTGTCACAACAACCCCTGGATAATCATTTCGGAGGCTATCACCGGAAATCCAGAACGGGCCTTTGATTATTACAAACGGATTACCCCGGCCTATCTCGACAACATTCATGAGCTTCACAAAACCGAGCCTTATGTTTATTCGCAGATGATCGCCGGAAAAGATGCCGCAAAACCAGGGGAAGCTAAAAATTCGTGGCTCACCGGAACGGCAGCCTGGAATTTTTACGCCATCAGCCAGTACATTCTGGGCATCCGACCCGACTATGACGGCCTCCGGATTGATCCAAAATTACCGGCTGAAATCTCTCAATTCTCCGTAACCCGCAAATTCAGAGGTGAGGTTTATCAGATTTCGGTCGAAAATAAAGGAGCCGCCGAAAAACAGATTTTGTGCGATGGAAAAATAGTTTCGGACAACTTGTTGCCCTTATCGGGAAAAGGCAAGGTTCATCAGGTTAAAGTTTGCCTTTAAAAGATGAAAATAAGATCCGTTCAATTTTTTTTTAAGTGATTGATTATAAAAAGGCTGTCTCAAAATGAAATATTTAACCGCAGAGAACCGCAGAGTTGTATCGCAGAGAACCGCAAAGATTATTATTTCAACGTGTTGTCTTTGCGGCCCTTTGCGTCTTTCTTTGTGTTCTTTGCGTTTTAAAAACATTTGAGACAGCCTCTTTTCCCAGCCAGACCATTAGTGAATTAAGGTATTTTGTCCTGTCAAAAAAATAAAATATTTAAGCTAAGATTTAACATCATGAAAAACACAAACTCACGTATTCCAAAACAGCTATTTTACCTGCTGATTGCAGGTTTGGTGATGATTCTGGCTAACGCTTGTAACGAAAAAAAAGCACCTGCCGCCACCAAAAATGAATTCGATGAAAAGACCGAAAAACTTCTTCAACAAATGACGCTTGACGAAAAAATCAGCCTGATCCATGCCAGCTCTTCTTTCACCTCAGGGGGAGTAAAAAGACTTGGTATTCCTGAACTGGTCATGTCTGATGGCCCTCACGGCGTGCGTCACGAGCATGGCCGGGGTTGGTCAGCATTGAAAGATGCCGATGACAAATCCACCTACCTGCCTGTAGGAATCTGCCTTTCGTCAACCTGGAATAAAAAACTGGGTTATGAGTTTGGGAAGGTTTTGGGTAGCGAAGCCAACGAGAGGGGTAAAAATATCATACTTGGCCCTGGCGTGAACATTATCCGCAGTCCTTTAAACGGCCGCAACTTTGAATACCTGAGCGAAGATCCTTTTCTGGCGTCGGCCATGGCTGTCGGGTACATTAAAGGCGTGCAGGAACAGGGTGTTGCAGCATGTGTGAAGCATTTTGCAGCCAATAACCAGGAGACCGACCGTCATAAGATTGATGTTAAAGTGAGTAAACGCGCCCTGAACGAAATATACTTCCCTGCATTTAAAGCCGCAGTAAAAGACGGCGGTACCTGGAGCTTAATGGGTTCCTATAACAAAGTTAACGGTCAGCACGCTACACATCACCAATATCTCAACAATGAGATACTGAAAGGCGAATGGGGTTTTGATGGTGTGGTAATCAGCGACTGGGCTTCGGTGAACGATACCCGCGAAGCACTCCTTTATGGCACTGATATCGAAATGGGCACTGAACTTATAAAATCGTTCAATAATCCTGATTATGACGATTTTTACCTTGCCAAACATGCCAAAAAGATGATCGAAAGCGGCGAAGTTGACATGAGTTTTATTGATGATAAGGTGCGGCGTATTTTAAAACTGATGTATCGGACAACTGCACTCGGCGAACACAGCCCTGGCGAACGGAACACAGCCGGACATCAGCAACTTGCCTTAAAAGTGGCCCAGGAAGGCATCGTCCTGCTTAAAAACGATGGTCTGTTACCATTCAACAAAAAAGAAATAAAAACCCTGGCTGTCATTGGAAATAATGCAAGCCGTGTGTTCGCCGAATCTGGTGGCAGCTCACAGGTTAAACCATTGTATGAAATCACACCTTTGGAAGGAATTAAAAAACTGGTTGGTGATGAAGTTGAGGTGATTTACGCCGAAGGTTATGAAACCTATTATGATGAGAGCCTTTTCAGAGGAAAATCCGGGGAAGCTGCATCACAATCCAGGTCGAACAGCAGTGATGTTGAAGTTGCCCGAACTGCGAATAAAAAACTGAGTGAGGAAGCAATCGCTTTGGCAAAAAAAGCCGACGCTGTTGTTTTTGTAGGTGGCTGGATACATGGCCACGAAGGAATGCCCTGGGGAGAAGGAACCTACGATTCGGAAGCAAGGGATAAAGTGAATATCAAATTACTTTTTGGTCAGGAAGAACTTATCACCGAAATCGTTAAGGCAAACAAAAATACCGCAGTAGTGCTAATGGGGGGTAGCAATGTGGAGATGAATAACTGGTTGCCTGAAACGCGGGCCTACCTTCATGCCTGGTATGCAGGCATGGAAGGTGGCACCGCCATAGCGCAGATTTTATTTGGTGAAATTAACCCTTCGGGCAAGCTGCCAATGACGTTTGCAAATTCGCACCTGGATTATCCTTCACATTTGGTTGGTGAGTTTCCGGGCAATAAAACGGTTAACTACACCGAAGATATTTATGTGGGTTACCGCTATTTTGATAAAAACAATAATGGAGTAGTTTTTCCTTTTGGATATGGACTTTCATACACAACTTTCAATTTTTCAGATCTTATCTTAACCAAAAAGGAGAACAAGGTAATTGTACAATGCACTGTTACCAACGCCGGAAGCCGCACTGGTGCCGAGGTTGCCCAGGTTTATGTTCACCAAAAGCAATGTTCGGTGGATCGTCCTGTGAAGGAACTTAAAGGTTTTGAAAAGGTAAGCCTTAATCCTGGCGAATCAACCATGGTAACCATCGAACTTGATGACTCAGCTTTTAAATTTTACCACCCGGATAAATTTGAATGGGTGCTTGAACCCGGAATGTTTGAATTATCAATAGGAGCTGCATCAGACAACCTGCCGCTTAAAGGCACGATTGAAATAGCCAATTAAACGGCAATTTCATTCAGTTGACACCAAAAGAATCTGTCTGGTCAAAATGAATTCTGGTCTAAAAAAGCTATCGTTAACCTTGATTTGAAAAACAATAGCCAATGAGCAGGCAAGAAAGTGGTGATCCTGTTTTTGACAGATGAGTTTGCTTCGATTACAGCGGAAAATAAGCGTTTACGGAGATTCAGCAAAATCAGCCTGGAGCCGGACGAAATCAAAACAATAAATCTTGTGACTGATCAGCACCGCTTGGCTTTTGCTGTCTTTTAAAGGTTTCACCTTTTTGAAAGGTGAAACCTTTTTGACAACTTCCTGGTTGCCCTGGGTTAATTTGGCGGTGCTTATATAAACTTTTCATCCATGCTCATCAATCACAAGCCGGGAAAACGACCTTTGCAGGATTGTTCAACTTCACAAGGTAGGCATTTCCGGGACTAAGGCTGGTTAACGAATAAACCTGCTTTTCGGGCCAGTAAACCTTCCAGCCATTTAATTCGACGATAGCACCAAGTTGGTTCAGAAAAGCAATGTTCAGTTCGGCAATATCTGTTTCGCAGGCTGCAAGAACCGGGAGGACATTCCAGCCTGCCACAAAAGCTTTTTGTTTGTTTATCAAAACATTTCCCCTAATCCTTAATGTACCGGGCTTTGAAAGTTTTATCGAATAGCCCTTGTTAGTATCAAATTCGGTGATTGTGTGAATGCCGCCGGCCGGATAAATCATCCCACCTTCACCAACAAGAATGATCAGCGAGTGGCTGATTTGCGATAAAACCGAATCAATATTATTATTATCAGGATTGATAAAACACGACAGGCTGTTCCATCCCTGCGAAAGGTCAATATCGAACCCTGCCCGGCAATTCATCGAATTTTGCGCAACCAAAACCGGACTTCGGTTGGAATTTTGGTAGAACGATTTAAAGGTGTTGATTTCGTTGGATGTGAAGCTAAACATCTCGTCAAGCCACCTCTTGTTGACAGTCTGGTAATACACTTTTGCAATAATTTCGACCTGGCCATAAAACTTGTTCAGTGGGATATGAAAATGCACCCTGTCGCTGCCTGTTCCCTGGTTTCCCGATTCGTTGTTAAAATCAGGATCGGTGGCTGCATGGCCAACAATTTGGATGGTATCGTAACTTAGGTGAGATGTGGTGAAGCCTTCGGGAGGAAGGCGGTTATCTTTAAGATGCACGTAACCGCGCTCAAGGCTGGTGGTTTTGTTACCGTTAACATCACCCATCACCATTTCGTAAATCTGAACCTGATTATTGCTTTTTATCACATCATAATGAGACTCAAAGCTATTATCCTCATTGATGAGATTGTAATCAGCATCGGTTTTACCACTGTGAAAAACCGTGTCGCCGGTTTCGGCAATGGCGATCAGTTCAATAAATGCTCTTCTGCTGGGGAAACCCGACGGAAACTTATGACCTGCTTTGTTTTTCAGCGTAAGCTCGATAAATAACGAATCGTTGGTCCGGTCTTTTTCAACCATGGTAAGGTTGAGGGTTTGCTGCTGAAGCATTCGCAAAGACCGGTTGATGGTTGAATCAAATTGGGCAGGAGTAGCTGTTACCCCAATGATTTCGCTATTTTGCTTTAAGAGACGGCCCATAAAAACATTGGCTCCAGCTAGTTGATGCATCCCAAAAGGTGTGCGGGGCTGCAACCAGGGCGGAACAGTGCTGATTTTTACAGGATCGCTGATGCGCGGCACATGGCAGCTTTGGCAGGTGGTTCCGTTTTGAGCATAAACTGAGTTTTTCCATTCGTGGTAAATGGCTTGCTCAACAAACTTTTCGCCGGTAAGAACACCGTTCAGATCAACAGAATTGGTAAGCAGCGTATGACAGGAGCCACAAAGCCGTGAATCGGTTACATGATTACCAAAAACCGGAGTGTAGCCAGTATTATTAATCATTGGATTGCCAAACGGATTTATGAATGGCCCCCAGATTGTCTTAGTGGTTCCTATTTGAAAGGTCCCCGAAAAACTTCCTATCGAATTTGCCGTAATCTGGTGGCAAACCGTGCATTGAACACCGTCAAGAGCAAGGGGGTCACTTTTCATTTCATTTAGCGAATAATAGGTCTGCCCCGAATGATGGGCATTAAAGTTTCCAACCGGCGCATGGCAGGTAGTACAAACATCTTCCAGAACTGTTTTATGTGCCGGATTTACAAGGCCTTCATGGCTCACTTTTGCCTGCCACAATGGATCTTTCCCTGAATTAGCCATCATTGTCGAACGCCAGTCGTTGGCAATGCCAACTGGCACACCCTGCAGATTGGTCATCGAATTATGACAGACTGCACAGGTTCCCGAACCCGCAAATAAACTGTTGTAGCCAACAGGCAGATCGGTATTTCGATAAATTGTCGAATCTTTAACTCCAGCCAGGCAGCCTGCTGTTTGGGCTGAGATGGTTCCAAAACCGAAAGCCAGTAGCATTAAAATCACAAAAAATGATGGCACAAAAAGCGCGTATCTTTTGAGTTTCATAACTTTGTTTTAAGTAAAAAAAATATCCGAAAGCAAGTTGCAAAATTAATGAGCAGCCGGCGGGATTCGTTACGAAATTCCCGGAAACTTGTACAAGATTTTAAGATTTTTAAATAATTGGGGATGAACAATGCTTCGCTTCCCTGGATTGCTGTATTTTACATCGAAGTGGAATAATTGCTGATGTATAAAATATCGTCTTCAATTTGGGAGGGTAAACCAAAAACTGGCGTCGAAATTTGGTTTCCTTCTTATTAACGGCCGGGATAAAAGAAAAATCTTAAATAATCTTACCATAATTCCAATTATCCCTACATTTGAAGCCTGTAAAAAAATGAGCATTTTGTAAGATGAAGAACAATTTCGATCCAAAAAAAAACTACCGCGAAACTAAGGAAAAAATTGGTTACGTTAGCCGCAAAGACGCCACACAAAACGATTACGACAGAATTGGATTCATGTCGGGACTTGAAGTTCATCAGCAACTTTTAACCGGGAAAAAACTCTTTTGCCATTGTCCGGCCGGGCTTTACCACAAAAATAACGATTACGATGCTGAGGTTATCCGGCACATGCGCCCTACGCTGAGCGAGCTTGGCGAATACGACGGGACCGCACTGATGGAGTTCAAAACAAAAAAAGAAATCGTTTATCGCGTAAAGCACGCCACCACCTGCACCTACGAAGTTGACGACACGCCGCCTTTCCGGGTAAATCGCGAGGCTCTCGACATTGCCATCGAAATTTCTCTGTTATCCAAACTTAATGTAGTTGGCGAGGTTCACATCACCCGCAAGCAGTACCTCGACGGCAGCATCCCGACGGGTTTTCAGCGTACCGCCATTATTGGCGTCGAAGGCGAAATCGAACTTCCTTACAAGAAAATCCGTCTCATCCAGCTCAGTCTCGAAGAAGATTCATGTCGCGAGATTTCCGACATCGGACATGTGCGCACCT
Organism: uncultured Bacteroidota bacterium; assembly: GCA_903944895.1. GTDB lineage: Bacteria > Bacteroidota > Bacteroidia > Bacteroidales > 4484-276 > CAJATL01. Next base: position 281 of record CAJATL010000099.1, on the reverse strand, counting down.
ACAAAACCGACCGCCTTGGGATGCCGCTCATCGAAACGGTGACTTATCCCGACTGTAAAAATCCCAAAGAGGTTAAAGATACCTGCGATTACATCCGTTTTTTGAACCGCAGCACCGGCAAAGTCAGGACTGGCATTGGCGCCGGGCGCGAAGATGTAAATGTGAGTTGTCGTGGCGGCTCCAGGGTCGAAATTAAAGGCGTGGCGCACACCGCCTGGATTCCAAATCTTACCCACAATGAATGTTTCCGTCAGTGGGCTTTGCTGGCAATCCGCGAACAA
>CAJATL010000098.1 GCA_903944895.1 uncultured Bacteroidota bacterium | reverse complement strand
TTTTCGATTTAAAAACACGGATGTTGACTCCCGTTTCGGAAAAGGGCAAACAGCAACTGGCCGAATTTTCGACGGATGCACAAAAAGTAGCTTTTGTTAGGGAAAACAACATCTTTGTCAAGGATCTTGTGTCTGGAACTGAGCTGCAGATCACCACTGATGGCAAAGCCGGATCGATCATCAACGGCTCGACTGATTGGGTTTACGAAGAGGAGTTTGCTGTCACCAAAGGATTTTGCTGGTCGCCTGATGGCAAAAAAATCGCCTTTATGCGGTTCGACGAAAGCAAAGTTAAAGAATGGTCGATCGAAAATTATGGAGCACTCTATCCCGAAATCGATAAATTCAAGTATCCAAAAGCCGGCGAAGGTAATTCTGTTGTCACGGTTCATGTTTTCGACATCGAAACCAGGCAAATGAAAACCATGAACACCGGCACCGAAACCAATCAGTACGTCCCACGGATTAAGTGGACCACCGATGCAAATACACTGTCAATTTTGCGCCTGAACCGGCTTCAGAATCATCTAGAAATATTGCTTGCCAATGCCGGATCAGGAGAGTCGAAAACCATCTATTCAGAAAAAAATCAATACTACATCGAGGATAAAAATTTCGATAATATCGAATTTCTCAATGATGGCGTCCATTTTATCCTCACCAGCGAAAAGAGTGGTTTTAACCACCTTTATTTGTACAATCTCGCAGGGCAGGAGGTACGGCAAATCACCAACGGCAACTGGGAGATCACCGATTTACTGGGCATCGATCAGGATAACCAAAAGATTTATTACCGTTCGACGGAAATTTCACCCATGGACAGAAATGTTTTCGTGGTTGATTTCAGTGGAAAAAACAAAACAAATCTTACCCCGGAAGCCGGAACAAACAGGGCAGATTTCAGCAGCAATTATAAGTATTTCCTCAAAACATGGTCAAATGCAAACACACCTCCGGTTTACACCATCAACGATGGAAAATCTGGTAAACAAATCAGGCTTTTGCAGGATAACAGCAACCTCATCCAAACCCGGAAAGACTATAATTTCCAGCCCAAAGAGTTTTTTACGGTTAAAACTGTAGATGGATCTGTTTTGAATGCCTGGAAAATTCTTCCTCCTGATTTTGATCCTTCCAAAAAATACCCGGTACTGTTTAATGTTTACGGGGGTCCCGGCTCGCAGACCGTTTTAAATAATTATGGAGGCGGAGATCTTTGGGACCGCTATTTAACGCAGGAAGGAATTATCGTGGTTTCGGTTGATAACCGCGGAACCGGCGCAAGAGGGGAGGCCTTTAAAAAGCAGACTTATCTGCAGCTTGGAAAATATGAAACCGAAGATTACATCGAAACAGTAAAGTACCTCGAAACATTACCTTATGTTGACACCACGCACATCGGGATTTTTGGCTGGAGCTACGGCGGATACATGGCTGCACTTTGCATGACCAAAGGAGCTGGTTATTTTGACGCCGGGATTGCTGTGGCCCCGGTTACCACCTGGAGATATTATGATAATATTTACACCGAGCGGTTTATGCGGACACCTCAGGAAAATGCTTCCGGCTACGACGACAACTCGCCGATCACCCACGCCGAAAAACTCCGGGGAAAGCTATTTATCGCTCATGGTATGGCCGACGATAACGTGCATGCTCAGAATACTTACGATTTTATCACTGCACTCGTTGCTGCCAACAAGGATTTCGAAATCATGGTTTATCCAAACTCAAATCATGGAATTTACACCGGCACCAATACAACTTTTCACCTTTATTCGAGGATGACCAATTTTTTGTTTGAGAATCTGAAAGGGAACGATTAAAACAAAAATGTGTTTTTTACAATATTCACCTTCAATTATTTGAATTCATCCATTCTCAAAAATATTGTTGGTGCTAATTAAGCTGTAACATAGCCTCTGAAAATGCTTTATTTTTCATGGCGTTAATGGGGAAAATCAATTTTACCATAGCACCACCTTCTTCAGGGTTACTAATCTGAACTTGCCCGTTATGAAGATCCATGACGAATTTGATGACCGAAAAATGCATCCCGGGCCATTCTGATCGGAGATTCAAGCCATCTTTCATTAAAAACGCCGTAATATTTTTTAATTTATCTGGTTCGAAGCCTTTACCCGGATTGCTGATTTCGAGTTCTAATTTATCTTCAAATTCGGTAAGTTTTATGGAGATCGATCCTTTAACAGGGCTGTGATTTGCAGCGTTTGTAAGAATTATCCTGATTACATCCTTTATCAGCCCGGGTTCGATAATCACCTCAGCAAGTTTATCCTTAAGGTTGGTGTTTATTCCGATTTCTTTTTTATCACAGTTCTGCATCACTTCTATAATTGCATACTCAACGAGGCTGCTTATTTTGGTGGGGCGCATATTCTCATTTATCTTTTCAGGTTCAATCTGAGTGATCATTAATGCGATATCAGCATAATCCTGTAAATTTTTTGATGCAAAAATGATTGTTTTCAGGATATCATGATTTTCGACACAATTTGGGTTTTCATTCAGGATTTCGACAAATCCCAGGATGCCGCTCACCGGAGTCCGTAATTCGTGACAAATTACCTTTAAAAAGTTGTTTTTTAACTTCTCCATTTCATAATAATCGTTGGAAGTCTTAGCAAGCAATTTGTTTTTTTCTCTTAAAGCCTGTATTTCATGTTTCATCCTGGCCACATCGGATATGAGTTTTACCGAAGCTTTGCGGTCAAATTTCCCAATAAGCTCATCAGTACCACGTTTTTGCATCAGTCTCAATTTAATTTTGCCGATTAATTCCTTTTGATTAAAGGGTTTTAAGATGTAATCATCCCCACCACTTTCGTAGCATTTATCGATTTCCTCTTTTGCCAGGGATGTTAAAAATATGATGGGGATTTTTTTAATGTTTTCAATTGATCTGATCATTTTGCAAACCTGAAAACCATCTGAATCCTCGGTTTTCGTGTCGAGCAATACGATGTCGAAATCCTTTTTCTGCAACATCGAAATCGTTTCATCGCTGGTATTTGAATAGGAGAATTTAATATCTTCATCAGTAAAGATAGCTCCGGATAATTCATTAAAATTCTGTGTGCAACCAGCAACCAGCACATTGTATTTTCGTCTTTCCATATTTCCTCCAAACTTTATTTGATCAGATTAAGATTTCGATATGCTTTTTCTCAATTTCTTTTGAGTTAAAGCAATTGTCAAAAATAGGCTGAGTTAAGAGTTAAAAACAAGGGCAAATAAGTAAGTGTCCCGAAATGGCTGGTAAGTGTGCAATATTGGATTAATTCCGTATCTGAAATAATAAACCTAATATTGGAATAAAGTTGAAAACTTGGAAATAATGACAATATTCGGAAATTGTTCCGTAATGAAGTCAAAACTATCCTTCTCAGGGGTAATCAAGGATATGGCAGTTGGAAGAATGGAACCCCGATAGCTATCGGGGGGAAGAATGGAATGAAGGAAAAATGGAATGAAGGAAGAGTGGAAAAATGGAATGTTGAGGCGTTGGCCGAAATCCCGCTTCGGTGGGAGAAAAATGGAAGTTTTGTTAAAAATTTAATTTTTCGATCTCACCAAAGTCTTTGGTTCAATAAACGCATCTTTATTATCAGCGTTTTTTATAACCATTTCCTGCAAATCAGTGGTTGAGGCTGTGAGAATAATCTGGCTATTGGTTTTTTCGTGTGCAATTTTTAGTTTGTTATCCGAAATGGCTTGCTGCAACCATTCGTTGCTGAAAAAGCTGATTACAAATTCCCCATCAGTAAAATTAAGTTTTGCAAAAGTATGAACCGGAAAAAGCGTTGTCGAAAGCAGACTGGATAGCGGGATATGATCGTTATCACCGGGATAAAGATCTAAAAAATGCTGATTGTCGAGTTTTAAAAGAACAGCTTCAAACTTGGAGAGCGTGGAAGTTGAGTCAGCTCCAAAAACCCCGTTTTCATAGTAGGTGAGAATATAGGCAGAATCACCTGAACTTTCGAAGACCCAGCGGTTTGAATTGTCTTTTTCGAGCCACTCGCCCACAAGTGACGCATCAAAAACCACATCTTTGCTGGTGTACAAAGGATGAATTGAAGCGATGCAACCGGCTAAAAAAATCATCATTATTCCTGCAACAATAATCGAAAGTCTGGTTTTCATAATTTTATTTTTTTAAAATTAATCTTAAGCAAACATCAAAGCAGTATCATTTATTATTTGCCATGCTTTTTCGATATGACGATGTTCGGTATTGGTTTGTCCGACCACCAACCGGAGTGTGAATTTTCCGTTGAGTTTGGTGTGCGAAAGGAATATTTTGCCTGTAAGATTGATGGCTTCGATAAATTGGGCATTAAGCTGGTTTAACGCTTCTTCCGAAAGCCACGTTTCTGGTTTCAGCCTGAAACAAACCGTTGCAAGTGGGGTTGGAGCAAGAAGTTCGAAGTTTTTACTTTTTTCGATCCATCCTGCAAATTCGTTCGCCCAGGTGAGGTGATTCTGAATTTTCTCCTGAAGTCCTTTAACCCCAAAAGTCCGGATGACAAACCAGAGTTTTAAAGCCCTGAAGCGACGGCCCAGTTGAATTCCCCAATCACGGTAATTATTTACAGTGTTGCCTTCTTTGGTCTTTAAATATTCGGGAAGGATTTCAAAAGTCTGGATGAGTGCGCCTTTATCTTTAACAAAATAAGCGGTGCAATCAAAATTGGTAAACATCCATTTGTGAGGGTTAAAAACAAAGGTGTCCACATTTTCGATGCCTTTGATCATATATCGCATTCTGGGAAGAAGCAAAGCCGTGCCTGCCCAGGCGGCATCCACATGAAGCCAGATATTGTGCTTTTTGCAAAGTTCACCAATTTCATCGAGCGGATCAATGGCTGTCGAACCCGTTGTTCCAATGGCTGCGACCACGGCCAATGGTTCAAATCCGTCTCTGATGTCTTTTTCGATGGCCAGCCTGAGTTTGTCGGTGCGCATGGCAAAAAATTCGTCAACTTCAATTTTCCTAAGATAATCTTTTCCAAAACCTGCAATTTTCACCGCTCTTTCAATCGAGGAGTGGGCTTCGGTGGAACAATAAATCGTGAAAGGTCGGAAATTGTAAAAGCCGTTGGCGTTGGTGCTCATTCCCGTAGCTTTTTCTCTGGCAGTGAGCAGCGATACCAGCGTTGCCGTGGAGGCTGTGTCCTGGATTACTCCTGTGAAATTATCGGGTAAACCAATCATTTTAGCGGTCCATTGCATCACGTTTTCTTTAAGCTCGGTGGCAGCCGGCGAAGTAAGCCAACTCATGCATTGTGCACCCAGTGTGGAAGTGAGCATTTCGGCCAGAATTGACGGGTAACTGTTGTTTGCTGTAAAATATCCATGCCAGCCAGGATGCTGCCAATGGGTAATTCCAGGCATGATAATATTGTTAAAATCATTCATGATGACCTCAAAAGGCTCGGCTTCATCAGGCGCATCAGCGGGTAGTTGTTTTATAATTTCACCCGGATTTACAGTTGATCTTACCGGCAAATTTTCGATGCCTTCAAAATAGTCGGCCATCCAGTCAACCAATTCGTGGCCGTGTTTGCGGAATTCGTTCAAATCCATACCAAAAAGTTTAGAGGTGTAAAAATAGTAAAATTGGGTTTTAAGAAATACCCATAAAGTAAATGTTCGTTTTAAAGCTTGTGATCGGCTGAGATGCCATTTGCAAAAATAAGTTACAAAAAAAAACGCAGAAGAACCGGGTTTTCCTGCGTTTTTTAATTTGTTGTTTAAGATAGAAAGCTATAACGAATCAATTACTCTTTCGAGGCTTGCTTTTACCTGCATTGCAATCGGGCCTAATTTTTCATTTTCGATGGCTTGCATCGATGCGATTGGGTCAACAGCGGCAACTTCGATTTTGTTGTTGCCGATTTCCTGAACAATGACATTGCACGGCAACATGGTTCCGATTTTATCTTCGTTAGTAAGCGCCTGAAAGGCAATTGGCGGGTTACAGGCGCCTAAAATCCGGTATTTTCTGAAATCAACATTCAGTTTTTCTTTCAGTTTTCCCTGAATGTCAATATCCGAAATAACACCAAAACCTTCTTTTTTAAGGGCTTCGGTAACTTTAATGATGGCGTTCTCAAAGTCGGTATCAAGAACGGTGTTGATGTAGTATTTCATAATTATTTTTTTGTTGAAATATTAATGATATCATCCTGGTTTTAATCAACCGTAAGAACCATGTATTTTGATGATCTCCAGAATTCTTCAGGTTTGGTAATTTCAAAACTATAATAGCGGTCATCATCATTTTTGCGGATGAGGTAGCTGTCGGATGGATGATTGGTGAGTAATTTTACTTTCTTGCCATCAATCGGGAAGGTATTTTTTTCGCGGATATCAATTTCGGTGAAAAGCCCCTGGTTTAAATCCTGGTTGAGTTTTTCAACACGGCCAATTCCGGCAAAACCACCTTTTTTGGTAATCACTTCTTTTTCTTTGAGATCCTTTTCGGCACCAATCAGATAAAAAGCCTGATTGAGCGCTTTATCCTGATTGTTGATAATGGAGCCTTTTTCAACATTTTCGGTCTCGAGTTTTGCCACAGATGAGTACAAATCTTTTACCTCGTAATTAAGGTCTTCCAGTTCCTTAACAAGGCCTACGATTTCGACATCCTTTTCGCTGATGGTTTTTTCGAGATTGGCCACCATTTTCTGGAGTTCCTTGTTTTCAAATTTGGATGATTTGAGTTTTGCACTGAGACTTTGAATGTTTTCACGGTTTTTACGCATCAGTTCATCAATAGCCAGCAGGTCATCTTTTACAACGGAAACCTTGTCTTGTCCGGCTTCCATGTTGCCGGTCTGTTTGGTGATAATCTGCTCTCTGGCTTTGATCTGGGCCAGGTTTTCACCAATTTCGTTGAATACCTGCATAAAGCTGCTGATGTCCTGGTCGCGGACTTCAACAAGTTTTTTCAGCTCCTCATTTTCCTGCTTTAACTGCGCAAGTTCTTTTTTGTGGGTGTTGCATGAGGCCAGGAAAATGACCGGCAACAGTAGCATAAAAATAATTTTTTTCATAGTTTGAGATTTAAATAAATTAGGAAGGCTAACGTTATTGGTTGACGTTTTATTGATTACAGAAATGTGAAAAGTTTTTAACCATTGGGATTTCGATAAATACTTATTAAAACAAAGCCTTTAACTTTTTTTTAAATTCCTGTTAAACATTTCTGATTTGATAAATCCGTTTTTAAAGGAATTATTTAGTTTTGTTGAAAAAGAAGCAATATGGAAACAATATTCAGGATAAATAACGTAGCCGATTTGAACAGGAAACTCCTACAATCATACCAGCATAAAAATTTAAATTAATTTGAACCAATAAAGTATTTTGTGACAGATTACCATGATATTAAAGCAATTAAACTTGGAGCAAAAAACAATGAAGTTCCACTTGTTGTTATAGGGTATGGAGCCTATATTCAAAAGCTCGAAGAAGAACTAAGACAAACTCGTCCGGTTTGGATGTTTATGCTACCTAACCATGTCGAATTTTATCTTTGGAACGGCGATTCGGGCTTTTTAACCGTCGAAAATATTGCAAGCTTTTATTGTGATCTGATCGTTAAGCATATTCCGGATACCAAAATCATCCTTACAGGCTATTCTTTCTTTGGCCTGATAGCCTTTGAAATGGCATATCAACTAAATGAGGCTGGACTGGAGGTAGAACTAGTTATACTTTTTGATACTTTCCTTGAAAACGGGCAGCGATTTCAGCTACCTGAAAGGATGATTTATTTCTTCAGGCATGGGAAACCAAAAATGGCTTTCGAACATTTATTTTTATACCTTGGTAAAAAATTTCTAAAAAAGAAGTCAGCTGTGCAGCAACTGCCACCTCCAGTAGTTACTGATCTTTTTAAATCTTCCGGGGATATTAAGCAATGGACTGAATCCCGGCATTATATTGATTGGAAAGAATGTGGCCCTGTACTCGTAAAAATCAGGGAGCTGGCAATGCGATGTTATAATATTAAACCTTTGGCTTGTAAAGGCATTTTATTCAAAGTTTATCTTACCGAAAATGACATTCTGAATGGCGGTCTGGTGGATCACGGATGGAGCAAGCATTTTAAAGGAGGTTTGCAAATAATATTTACCGAAGGCGATCATGGCAGCATGGTTCAACCGCCACATGATTTGGTACTTGCAAAAAAAATGAAAGAAGTACTCGCTGTTCATAATTTTTAGGCCAAACTATTGTTAGCCCGTATTATCCTTATGCTCGATTTTTTTTGAAAAACAAATTCAATATTAATAAGAAGTTGAAAAACAAATAAATGGCATTCCAGGAAATTAATAATGTAAGGATAGCAGGCCTGGCTGCCTGCGTTCCTGCCAAGGTCGAAGAAAACAAGGACCTTTCAATATTTCCGTCACCGGAGGAAAAGTTGAAATTTATGGAAACAACTGGTGTTGAGCGCCGACGCATTGCAAAACCTGGCGTTTGTGCATCTGATCTGTGCTTTGCGGCTGCTGAAAAACTGATAACGGAACTGGGCTGGGAGGTAAAGGAAATCGAATGTTTAGTTTTTGTAACGACTTCACCCGACTACATCAGTCCGGCAACTTCTTGCATTTTACAAGATAGATTGGGGCTATCAAAGGAATGTATGAGCTTTGATATTTCTCTGGGTTGTTCAGGTTGGGTTTACGGCCTTTCAATTATTTCTTCAATTGTAGCAGCCAGCAAATTTAGAAAAGCGCTCCTTCTAGCAGGAGATACAACAACGCAATCAAAATCGCCGAAAGACAAAAGTACCTGGCCTCTTTTTGGCGATGCTGGTTCTGCAACCGCCATCGAGTATTGCGAAGATTGCATCGGATTAAAAACACATATAGCCACTGATGGAGAAAATTACCAGGCAATAATCATAGAAGATGGAGGATCTCGCCATCCTTTTTCATTGGAATCCTTAAAAGAGCATGAGTATAAAGAGGGCATCATTCGAAATAAGCTACAAACAACAATGAATGGGATGGATGTTTTTTCGTTCGGTATCTCAAAAGTCCCTCAAAGTGTAAAGTCATTATTCAGGAAATTTGGCTTTGCAAATACCGAAATTGATTTTTTTGTCTTTCACCAGGCCAACAAGTACATGAACGAAATCATCAGGAAAAAACTTGACATACCTGTAGAAAAAGTCCCTTACTCCCTCAAAAATTTTGGCAATACATCTTCCGCCTCCATTCCGCTTACCATCGTATCTGAACTTCGGGAGGTGATAAATAGCACAGATAAACAAGGATTAAATTTTGTGGCATGTGGATTCGGGGTTGGTTTTTCTTACGGAAGTGTGATGTTTTCTCTTAACCACGCCATTTGTTGCAGCCTGATTGAATTATAATTTGTTATTTTTGCCTTTGAAAAAGCACTGATTTTCGACTTTAATATTTAATGAAGAAATAAACCTTTTCACATTTTCTGGAGAATAGAAATTAGAATATTTAGCACAAATACAATAGAAATGGAACTAACAAGATTTGTAAAATTATTTGCTGATCAATTTAACGAAACACCCGCGGATCAGTTTTATCCTGCGCTTGAATACAAAGTTATTCCTGAGTGGTCATCATTAACTTCCTTAAGTATAATTGCAATGGTTGATGAGGAGTTTGATGTGCAACTTAAAGGTGAAGATATCGAAAAATCCAATACCATCGAAGATATTTTTGACTTGATAAAAGTTAGGTAGAATGGTGAATAATCCCTTCAGTTTATCTAATAGAACAATTCTTGTTGCAGGAGCCTCTTCAGGCATCGGAAGAGCCACGGCAATAGAATGTGCAAAGTTAGGCGCCCGTCTTGTTATCACCGGCCGCGATAAAAATAACCTGAACGATACATACGATTCACTCGAAGGTGGGCCACATGAGCAATTCATCGTTGATTTTCAAAATTTATCCGAATTGAATGAGTTGGTGAAGTCACTGCCATTATTAGATGGCTGTGTTTATGGAGCCGGTTTTACCAAATTGCTTTTGACACAATTTATAAATATGGATGATATTGACCAGATTTTTCAGGTTAATACCGTAGCGCCGATGCTGCTGACACAACGTTTGGTTAAAGAGAAAAAACTGAACAACCCCGCCTCCATCGTTTTCATTTCCTCTGTGGCAGGGGTTTATAACGTTTCGCCTGGTAATGCCATGTATTCGGCTTCAAAGGGAGCTTTAAACGCCTTTATGAAAAATGCTGCCCTTGACCTGGCACCAAAAGGTATCCGATGCAACAGTGTGAATCCAGGAATGGTTGATACAAAGTTTTTAAAAGATGGTACTGTGTCGGAAACGCAACTAATAGAACATAAAAAGCGGTATCCGCTCCAAAGGTTCGGGCAACCGGAAGAAGTTGCTTATGGTGTAATTTATTTGCTCTCTAACGCCTCAGCCTGGGTTACAGGAACTGCATTATTAATGGATGGCGGGCTAACACTTCGTTAATTACGAAATATGGCATTACTTAAATTTAACGGTGTTGGAATTTCAGGGATTGCAGCTTGTATTCCGCGGAAAGAGATTGACAATTATAACTATTCAACCTACTTCTCGCCGGAAGATGTTGGTAAAATTATTGAGAAAATTGGTGTTCGTAAACGTCGGTTTGCTGATTCGAAAACTTGTGCTTCGGATCTTTGCACCGCCGCTGCTGAAGCATTATTTACAGACATGCAAATTGACAAATCAGAGATTGATGCCCTTTTGTTTGTTTCTCAAACACCCGATTATCGCATGCCAGCTACCTCCGCTATTTTACAGAACCGTCTGGGCTTATCAAAATCAATCATTACCCTGGATATTAACATGGGCTGTTCCGCTTTTCTTTATGCGTTATCGGTTTCCTTTAGTTTTTTGTCTCAGGAGAATATCAAAAAAGTACTCATCCTTAATGGTGAAACCCGCTCCAAAGTTTATTCGGCCAAAGACCGAAAAACCGCCTTTCTGTTTGGAGATGCCGGAGTGGCTGCTTTGGTTGAAAAAGGGGATTGCTTTCAGAAAAGTTTTTTTTCGTTCAACACTGATGGCGCTCAAGAATCTTTGATAAAAATTAACGCTGGCGGTTACAGAAATCCATCAAGTGTTGAAACAATTAAAGAAAGGGTTGTTGATGATTCTGGGAATATCCGCAGCGATGAACAGGGATATATGGATGGCGATAGTGTTTTCAGTTTTGTTGCCAGGGAAGTACCAAAAGATGTCAGGGGAATTATTGATTTTGCCGGACTTGAAAAAGAGCAAATTGACTATTTTGTCTTTCACCAGGCCAATCAGTTTATGAACCAGCATCTTGTCAAAAAACTCAGGCTGGATGAGCGAAAAGTACCTGTTTCGATAGACAAATATGGCAATACTTCTTCGGTTTCAGTTCCTTTAACCATCGTCTCAGAATTGAAAGGAAAACTCAAGCCAGGTATGATATTGTGCCTGATTGCATTCGGAGTAGGTGTATCCTGGGGTAGTGCCATCGTTCCCATGTGTCATTGTCATCTCAGTAAAATTGTCGAAATTTAGGATAATACATGTTACAAATTGGTGATACATATTCGGATTTTGTCGTTTTCCGTCAGGAAGATGTTGAGACTTTTGCAAGATTAACAGGCGATTACAACCCGATTCATTTTGAAAATCAGGAGAATATTTGTAATGCATTCCCTCGCCCTGTAGTTCATGGAATGTTTGCTGCATCTGCATTTTCAGGAGTTCTGGGTACGGTTTTTCCTGGAAAGGGGAGCATCGTTCTTTATCGCGAAATAATTTTTACAAGACCCGTTTTTGTTGAGGAACGCTATAAAATGAGGTTTAAAATTGTCGGAATGGACTATTCCAAATCGCTTGGTATGATCAAATCAACGCTCAAAAATGAGAAGGGGCAGATTTGCATTCAGGCAATAAGCAGGATCAAAAATGTCTCTGCATTTTCATTACAATAATAGACTATTCAAAAAATGCCTGAAGATAAATTCAATGTTTCAAAATCTGTTGCATTCATCAATTCGCCGGTTGCCCAGGATGTGTATGTTTTGTGCCCTCCGGATTTTTTCAGTGGGAAACTCTTCATGCAGGCATTGAAGGACAGAAAATCAAGTCATTCTTTAAATTCATGCGATATTTCTGAGATTCAGTTATCATCATTGCTATGGGCTGCCAATGGTGTGAACAGGAATATAGCAAACAGCAATGGTTCAGGCATGCGAACTGCTCCATCGGTAAAGAATTTCCAGGAAATAGAGGTTTATGTGTTTATTTTATCCGGAATATATCAGTATGATGCGTCCAGTCATCAACTGAAATTATTGAGAGCAGGAGATTATCGCAAGGATTGCGGGATGCAGCCTTTTTTTGCTGAGGTTCCCCTGGCATTATGTCTGGTTGCCAATTTTTCCAGAATGGGGAAATTTGACGAAAAGAAACGTAATTTCTATTCGGGAACCGATGCAGGATATGTAAGCCAAAACATTTATCTGTACTGTGCATCCGAAGGTTTGGCTACAACGGCGTGTGGGTTGATTGACAGAAAACACCTTCATCAGTTGCTTTTTCTTAACAACGCAAAGGCTATGTTATCACATCCTGTCGGCGGATTGTGATAAGCATTGCAAATTCAGGAAAAGTAAAAACTAGCTTTGATAGTTTGTGCGATAATTTGATATCATATCGAAAACCCCATTAATTTTTTCAATTATCTTTGCACACTTTTAATTTCAATTTATTCCAATAATTTAATTTAGAAATGCTATGAATATTCAGCAAAATCAAGGCTATTTTGATGTTACACGCCAACAGGCCGATAGCCTTACTTTTAGTAGGACATTTTTGAGTAACGTTTTTTCGTGGATGTTTCTGGGATTGCTGGCAACAGCCGGGACTTCTTATATTTTTTCGGGCAGTGAGTACCTGATGTCGTTGCTGGTAAGCGAAACCGGCATGACCGGGCTTGGATGGATTGTCATGCTGGCACCTCTGGGCTTTGTTCTTTTACTTTCGTTTGGGTTTAACAAACTCTCTTCAGGCGCAATGATCATTCTTTTTGTAATTTATGCCGTTCTGATGGGAATGAGTCTGAGTTTTATTTTTCTGGCTTATAGCCTTGGCTCCATTGCCAGCACCTTTGCAATAACTGCCGGGATGTTTGGCGCAATGGCTTTGCTGGGTTATACCACCAAAACCGATCTCACAAAATTCGGTTCCATTTTAATAATGGCCCTGGTAGGAATTGTTATTGCCAGTTTTGTAAACCTTTTGCTGCTCAAATCGAGCATGTTCGATTATTTTATCAGTTTGCTTGGCGTCTTGATTTTTACCGGTCTCACCGCTTATGATGTTCAAAAACTCAAACGAATCGGCAGCGAAATGGAAGACGGACTCGAATCGACACGAAAACTCACCATCATGGGAGCACTCACCCTCTACCTCGATTTTATTAACCTGTTTTTATTTTTACTTAGATTTTTAGGAAACCGCAGATAATTCACCTGGAGAATATTATTATGAAAGCTTATGTTTTTCCCGGACAGGGAGCTCAATTTGTTGGGATGGGTAAAGATTTGTATGAAAATCATGCCATCGCCAAAGAACTTTTTGATAAAGCCAACAAAATATTAGGTTTTAAAATTACAGAACTCATGTTTGAAGGCACCGATGAAGACCTCCGCCAAACAAAAGTTACCCAGCCTGCCATATTTTTACATTCGGTAATTCTTGCCCGGATTTTAAAAGACGACTTTAAACCCGACATGGTTGCTGGTCATTCGTTGGGTGAATTTTCGGCACTTGTTGCCAATAAGGCATTATCGTTTGAAGATGGGCTGACCTTGGTTTCGAAACGTGCCATGGCCATGCAGCAGGCCTGCGAAATGGAGCCATCAACAATGGCTGCAATTCTTGGTCTTGATGATGCTGTCGTCGAAAACATACTCAAAGGGATTAAAGAAATTGTGGTTCCGGCTAATTACAACAGCCCGGGACAATTGGTCATTTCAGGTTCGGAAGCCGGCATCGCTATTGCCTGCGAAAAACTCAAAGAAGCCGGAGCAAAGCGCGCGCTGCCACTCAAAGTCGGTGGAGCGTTTCATTCACCACTGATGGAGCCTGCCCGCATCGAACTTTCAAAAGCCATCGAATCGACAAAATTCAGCCGAGGCATCTGCCCGGTTTATCAAAACGTAACGGCTCAGCCGGTAAATGATCCCGAAATCATCAAGGCAAACCTGATATCACAGTTAACAGCGCCTGTTCGCTGGACCCAGATTATGAAAAATATGATTGCCGACGGAGCCAGAACAGTGGTTGAAGTTGGGCCTGGAACTGTTCTGCAGGGGTTGTTTAAAAAACTTGACCGGAATATTGAAGCTTACAGCGCAGTAATTCCTGAATAATAAAAAGGCCGTCAGTTCAATTTGACGGCCTTTTAATTTATATTTTCGAATTCAGCAATTTGCCCGAATTTATCAGTTTTTCGAGATACGGCTCAAGCCTTGTGTTGCGGAGCGCTTCGAGGTAAATGAGATTATGCATGTCGCTGCCGGCAAAATCAATCATCCCAGCATCGATGAATTTTTCGGCCATTTTTTTTACTTCCATCGAATAATATCCCGTTAGCGAAATCAGGTTTACCTGAAAAAGTATTCCGCGATCTTTTAATTCCTCATATTTATTAAAACTTCTGAACCAGTACGAGTACCGCTCAGGATGGGCCAGAACAACGTTATAACCCTCAATCTGAAGATCAAACAGAAAGCGTTTCCAGGTGGGATGTTCGTTAAAATACGAAAATTCGATCAGCAGATAATTGTTTCCGAATGTCATCAGCGGGCCACTTTTATATTTGTCTTCAAACTGGTCATCAATCAAATATTCAGCAGCAGCTTCGAGTGTAACCGACAAGTTTTGTCTTTTAAGTTCACGGCGCACCTGATCGAGGCCTGGTAAAATATTCTGAGGTGAATTTTTATAAAAATCTCCCTGAATGTGCGGTGTGGTGATTAATTTTTGGTATCCGAGATCGATCATGCCTTTTATCAGCTCAATGGATTTATCCATGTTTTCGGCACCATCGTCAATTCCTGGTATTAAATGAGCATGCATGTCGGTCCTGAGTACCGAAAAATCAACTGGCTTGCTGAGTTTTGCAGAAGAAAAAAGGTTATTAAAAAGTCCCATTAAATGTATTTCGGCTAATAATTGCGGCAATATTACTACTAATCCTTAAATGAAGAATGAAAACCAGTAAAATTTTAAATGCAGGGAATAGTTGATTTTTGATTCAATACCTAAAAAATATGAAAAACAAAGGGATTAATTGGGATTGTTTTTTTATTTTTACACCAATTATTCATTTTAAATATTAGTAATTAAACTAAAGAGCTATGAAAAAAATTTCCTTTTTTGCAACGTTTATGTGTGTAATATTCATGTCGTACGGACAGGTTTATTTAGCACAGGATTTTAGTGGTGGCACAATGCCGCCCACTGATTGGACTATTGACGGACTTCCGGCTCAGTGGTCGATAAATGGCGGGAATGAAGCGGGCGGTACTGCTCCCGAAGCCATGTTTACCTGGGTAAATTCGGTTTCGACTACACGGTTGATTTCACCAGTGGTCGATTTATCCGGATTAGCTTCGGTAAAACTTGCTTTCAGTCATTTTTATGATGATTATACTGGCACAGGCCCTTTACTTGGTGCTGCGATCAGGTACGGTGGAGGCAACTGGGTATCGATCTGGGAAATAAATCCCGTTGCCAATGTTGGCCCGGAAATGGTCATTATTGATTTGTTGGATTTTAATCATTCCGATTTTCAGTTTTGTTTCTATCTGGATGGAAACATGTACAACATCGATTACTGGTTTGTTGATGATATTCTGCTTTATAATCCGCTAGCATTGGATGCCGAACTAAAATCAATAAAACTTCCAACCTATGTTGAGCTTAATGGTTCAGCAACGCTGACAGGTACAGTAAAAAACATCGGTTCAACCAACATTAATTCGTTTGATGTCAGCT
Organism: uncultured Bacteroidota bacterium; assembly: GCA_903944895.1. Lineage (GTDB taxonomy): Bacteria > Bacteroidota > Bacteroidia > Bacteroidales > 4484-276 > CAJATL01. Next base: position 25,706 of record CAJATL010000098.1, on the reverse strand, counting down.
ACACTGTGGGTGGCGGTGCTCCGGTGGTTTATCCGGTTACCGGCCTGAATCTGGCTTTGGGCGAATCCTATAATTTTACACATGGTACACCAATAAATTTTAACGAAATTGGTACGTTCGAGGTTGTCGTGACGGTTGAAAATGTGAATGGTGGCGAGGATGAAAACCCGGCTAATAATACGTTGTCGAAATTTGTTGGGGTTCTTCCATACATTCCGTCAAAGAAAGTATTTGCCGAAGAAGCCACCGGAACCTGGTGCGGTTGGTGTGTGCGGGGGATTTGCTTTATGGATTACATGACCGAAACCTATCCGGAAACATGGATTGGTGTTGCTGTTCATAACGGTGATCCTATGGTTGTTCCTGCTTATGATGATGAAATTGGTAATATTATCCCGCAATTTCCGGGTTATCCAAGCGGAACACTTGATAGGGCCGGTGAAAGCTTCTGGGATCCTGAAGATTTTGAACAAGGGTATCTTGAACGGATGGAGGCGCTTTCTCCTGCTTCGATTGATATCGCAAATTATACCTGGGACCCGGTAACACGAGTGATAAATTTCAATCTTCAATCTGAATTTATTGTTGATATTTATAGCGAACTTAGATTTGGCGTGGTAATTACCGAAGACAGCCTCTGGGGAACAACTGCTCAGTGGAATCAGGCAAATTATTATGCCGGTGGCGGAAATGGCCCGATGTGCGGATTCGAAAGTATGCCATCGGTTATCCCGGCAGCGCAAATGCACTACGACCATGTTGCCCGAGAAATTCTGGATACTCCTTACGGCACCGAAAATAGCTTGCCAAACCCGATTCTTGCGGGTTCGACGCATTCGTACAATTACACTTACACCATTCCTCAGGAATGGAATTATGATAAAATTACCATTATCGGGATTTTGATTGACATGACAACCGGTGAGATTTTAAATGCTAATAATGTAATCGATCCTTATCTTGGAATCGACAATCTGAATGTTGATGCAAATGTTGGCATTTATCCAAATCCGTTCAACAATCTTACAAATATTGTTTTCTCGACTACCAAGCCTGAAATGGTAAAAGTTGATGTTTACAATTTGCTTGGAGGTTTGGTTTATAGTGAGGCAGCAAAACAATATCAGGGTGGTGAAAACAAAATTCAGTTCTCAGGTTCTAACCTGGAAAACGGAGTTTATTTCATTCAGCTTACCATTGGTGAGCGGACTTACATCCAAAAAGTATCGGTGATCAAATAGGTTTTTGAAACCTCCCAAAAAAAACGACCGTTATTTCTTTTCTGTGATAACGGTCGTTTTTCTTTTAAATCGATTCATTGAATTTTATTTTTTAGTGATTTTCCTCAAATAAATATAGGGTATGATGAAAAACTCCTTTTTCGCTTTGCTTATGTTCTTTACATTCGTATCGTACGGGCAGGTTTATTTGACACAAGACTTTAGTAGTGGCCAAATGCCACCTACCGACTGGACAATCGAAGGCCTGCCTGCTCAATGGTCGGTTAATGAAGGAAATGAAGCTGGCGATACAGCCCCCGAAGGCATGTTTACTCATTTCTATCTGGTTTCGGTAACAAGATTAATCTCCCCCGTGGTTGATTTAACAGGCTCAGGTTCAGTAAAACTTTCTTTCGATCATTTTTATGATGATCATTGGGGTTATGGCCCTTCAATTGGCGCTGCTATCAGGTATGGAGGCGGCGAATGGGAATCTGTTTGGGAAATTATTCCGGGATCAAATGTTGGCCCCGAAACTATTATTATTGATATTGCGGATTTTAATCATGCCGATTTTCAGTTTAGTTTCTATATCAACGGTAAATTAGACAACCTTGATTATTGGTTTGTGGATGATATCCGGCTGTTTTGTCCGCTTCAACTGGATGCCGAGCTTAAATCGATAAAACTTCCTGCTTATCTGCAGCTTGGCGGAAATGCAACCTTAACAGGCACAGTGATCAATTTTGGATCAAACAACATAAATTCTTTTGATGTTTCCTACACTGTTGGAGCTGGCGCAGCGGAGGTTTATCAGGTTACAGGTTTAAATCTGGCATTAGGCGAATCCTATAATTTTACTTCTGAAACGCCCATTAATTTTGCTGAAATTGGAACTTTTGAGGTAGTTGTAACTATCGAAAATGTTAATGGTGGCGAGGATCTTAACCCGGCAAATAATACTTTGTCAAAGCCGGTAGGAGTTCTTCCTTACGTACCAACACGAAAAGTATTTGCCGAAGAGGTTACCGGAACGTGGTGCGGCTGGTGTGTGCGTGGGGTTTGTTTTATGGATTATATGGCCGAAACTTATCCTGAAACCTGGATTGGCGTTAGCATTCACAATGGCGACCCGATGGTTGTTCCGGCTTATGATGCGGCAATTAAGGATATCATTCCTCAATTCCCGGGATACCCCAGCGGAACACTCGACAGGGCCGGCAGTGATTACTGGGATCCTAAAGACTTTGAAGCCGGATACTTACAGCGAATGGAAGCCATTTCTCCTGTTTCGGTGGATATTGCAAATTATAGCTGGGACCCGGTAACAAGGGTTGTAAATTTCGATCTTCAATCTGAATTTATTGTTGATATTTATAGCGAACTCAGGTTTGGCGTGGTAATTACCGAAGACAGCCTCTGGGGAACAACTGCTCAGTGGAACCAGGCAAATTATTATGCTGGTGGTGGAAATGGCGAGATGTGTGGGTTCGAAACTATGCCTTCAACAATTCCTGCGGCACAAATGCACTACGACCATGTAGCACGGGCAATTCTGGACACGCCTTATGGTACCGAAAACAGTTTGCCAAATCCGATTATGGCCGGTTCAACACAATCATATAATTACACATACACCATTCCCCAGGAATGGAACTATGATAAAATTACCATCATCGGAATTTTAATTGATATGGAAACCGGTGAGATTTTAAATGCCAATAATGTAATTGATCCTTATCTTGGAATCGACAATCTGAATGTTGATGCAAATGTTGGTATTTATCCAAATCCGTTTAATAATCTTACAAATATCGTTTTCTCGATTACAAAACCTGAAATGGTAAAAATTGATGTTTACAATTTGCTTGGAGGCCTGGTTTATAGTGAAGAAGCAAAACAATACCAGGGTGGTGAAAACAAAATTCAGTTCTCAGGTTCTAACCTCGAAAACGGGATTTATTTTATCCAGCTAACCATTGGCGACCGCACTTTTGTTCAAAAAGTTTCAGTGATTAAATAGATGATTCAAAATTTAATTTAAACAAAACGACCGGTATTTCATTGTGAAGATACCGGTCGTTTTTTATTTTACTTTCGATAAAAATCAACGATTTACGTATTGTTCTTCGTAATATTTCTGGTAATCGCCCGAAGTTACATTTTCGAGCCATTCGGCATTTTCGAAGTACCAATCTACGGTAAGCTCAAGGCCTTCTTCAAACTGCAGAGAAGGTTTCCGGCTAAATTCAGTTAAGGGTTTTGTTTGATCCAGGTCTGTTCGTTTCGACAAAAAGTAGCATAGTTAATGATTTGTAATCAATTTTTCTGACCAAAACTTTTGCAATCTAACGAATCGAAATTGTTAATAACGCTTGTTTTTTGAGCTTTCTGGTTAAATGGTTTTTTTGATAAACAACAACATATATTCACAATTGATTATCAGGATTTTAATTCCGACCACTCATTTTGAATCCTCTAATTTTTTTCGTTTTTATTTTTGCACGTCAACCAACTGTTAATAATTTTTTTCACTAATTTTGCGCTGGTAGATATTGCGAAAATTTAAAAATGATGAATTTATGAAAAAACAAACAACAATTTTATTCCTGGTTTTAATCGCCGGGATAATTACATTAAACAGCAAAGCCCAGTCCCCAGGATCGGGCAATCAGCCAATGCCGGCAGCGATCAGTGCCGAAAATGGTTCAAGCCTTGGCGCACAAAAAAAAGGAGACTTTTTTTTAACTCCCTTTTATGAGTTTTCCAGCTTTAAAAAGTTGGAACTTATTTCCCATACCAACCACTATAAGTTGTGGCAAGGAGAATCCTCTTACGATTTTACCTCTGATGAAATCCAGGAGTACAATGACAATTTCGACACCGAATACAACAACAGTATGACCGGGATAAAAGTAGGATACCAGGCTATGGAGGGTCTCGGTATTAGCGGATATTTGGGTGTAAATCATGTTAATTTCAAAAGTTTTATATCCGATGAAAACACGCAAACCATCAACACCAATAACCCTGCGCTTACACTGGGTTTAGCAGTTGATTACAAAAAGGCCATAAACGATAAATTTGCAGCTATGGCATTGGTCTCTTATAATTATTGCACCACCGGTTCGGTAGCCGTTGATAATACTTCAGGTGAAGATGTTACCTCGTCCGGTTTAAAATCGATGTATTACGAAGTAAACCTTGTACTGGCATACCACTATAAAAAACTTCAACCGTACATTGGCGTTGGCTTTACGCAACAATTTGTGAATTCGGTTCACGAAGAAAAAATCCTAACAACCAACGACTCAGGCAATGAAGTGTTCAACTATACCGAATTTGACTCCCATTTCAGAGGATCTGCCATTTACGGAATTGCAGGACTCGACTATTGCTTCAATAAAAATCTGGCAATGTATGTCCGTAGCTCATTTCCAAACCCGGTAAGAGCCAACCTTGGATTAAGAATCGTATTATAATGACTAAACTAAATGAAACTAACAGGAGAATAAACAATGAAAAAAATTAAACTAAGGTTTCTGGCAGCATTTTTAATGCTGGTTCCTTTATGGTTATCAGCTACTAACTGGAATACACCTGATAAGGGCTGGTTTACAGGACAAACCGCGATAGATGCCATGGAGCCATTTTATATCAAAGGAATGGCAACCGTAAGCTTTGGAGACCAGGTGTTTCATTTTTCAAATTACCAGAATGGAGGCAAAGGTCAGATTTCGTTAAGAAAACTTACCAATAAAGGGGTAGGTACAATAGACTGGTCCCAGGTAAAAACAAATGGTATCACAAACCTTAATGATCTGGGGATATTTGAATGGCAGCCGGCAGCGGTCGTTTTTAATAATGTCCTCTATTTATTTGTCGGCAACACTTCGAACGGAATAAGCTATTCGGCGTATAATTCAGGAGCTGATACCTGGGGACCTTTGGTAGATCTTCCGGGTGACTTTTCAAATACCGGGAGCAAAAGACTCGGATATGGCATGGCCGCTGTGGTGGTAGATGACAGGCTCTGTCTGGTTACACAAAACTATTGGGGTTTTATCGATATTTTTACAACTACCGACCTCAATACCTGGAGTTATTTTCATGATAATAATCACGGTGGGATAGTTGGTAATAATGGGGCTAACAGCACTTATGGAGTGGTTTCGGCAATTTCTCAAATCTATTCAGATAATGGCACCCGGAAATCAAAACTGAAGTATGTTTATATTGATGGAAACAAGCACCCGCGTACGGTTGATTGCTCCTTCGACGATAATGGCAATTACAACCAGATTTCAGATGTGGTAATTTCGACAGAAAGGAATTATCAGTCAGTTGTGCTTATTGAAGGTACTGTAACGGGCGATCCTGGTAGCACCGGCCATTGTGTTCAGGCATTTCTGAAACTCGACAACAAGGATAACGGATATTGCCGTTACAGGATACAGCGCTGGCAATCGAAGGAAGGCGGTTCCTGGACAAAACAGGAAGACAACCTGGTAAAGCAGAATTACCTTTGGGCGCACGAATATTTTAACTTGTGTGCCATCAATTTCGCTGTTACCGATGAGTTAAATGTCAGGCAGTTTATGTGCCTCATTTACTGCGGGTATAATGACTGGGACTGGCCGATGAACTGTGCCTGGGCAGAAACAGACAAATTGGTCTATGACCCTTCAAAAGAAATGACACAAACTCTTGGGGGCCCCGAAAACACCCAGTATATTGGTTATGTCGAAGGTCCGCCACCATTCTATCTGAACGACCTTGGTAATGTGCCTGACAATTACCTTTGGGGTACTGAAGAGATTTCAGAGGTGGAGTTTTCAACATCAAGCGGCACGTCAACCTCAACTGAAATTGGCTATGATGTCGAGGGAGAAGTGAACGTCAATGCCGGTTGTTTTAAAGCAGGATTAAGTGCTGCTTTTGGACAAGTATGGGGTACTGAATTTACCAAAACAACAACAAATACCATTACGATATATGCTCAGGACTCAGCCTTGGGGTATTACATCACTTTGGCGCCAGTAATTAACCGCGCTTTTTACATGATACACGATGTGCATGGCACCCTGATTGATTCAACATACAATTATTATATGACAGAACCCTATTACGATCTGAAATCGGTAGAAATAGGACAGGGTTTAAATCCCGGGGATCCGGCAACCTATCATAACCGGGCAGGTATTTCTTTCCCTTCATTTAATTCCAAAAGCTTTGGGAATACAAGTACCTCATGGACTGGAGGCTCCTATTCAAGTACAGCAATTACGATTGATCAATCAGAATCTAATACGAATAAAATTACTGCAAAATTAAATTTAGGCGCAGAACTGGGCGAAATGTTTGATGTTGGCTTTGATGGTAGTTTTGATTATTCATTAACAACGACTACAAGTGTTGGGAATGATATTAAATGTTCAACAAGGCTGAACCCGGCTTTTTACCCTACTGATGTTGCTAAGCTTAATTTTGTTACTTATTGGATAAATCCTGTCGAAGGAATTAATAACTGGTGGCTACATGATAGTGCTCTGACACAGAACACATGGTGTGTTACGTATGCTGTTACTTACGTTAAATATGTGAATGGTGCCACTATTGGGTCAACTTCTAATCCTGATCCTGGAGAACCTGTTTCAGGAGAAACGACCACTGAGCAAAGCTCAGAAAACCCGGATCAGGTGATACCAACAAAATCTTCACTCTCCCAGAATTATCCAAACCCATTTAAACCTGCCACATTTATAAAATACCAGATTGGCATCCAAGAACCGCAAACCGGTTCCGGCAATCAGGGCTGTCTGACAAAACTGGCAATTTATAATTTAAGTGGACAGGAAGTGGCTACACTCGTAGATGAATGGAAGGCAACGGGCAACTATGAAATCGAGTTGGATGCTTCGCAGCTTGCACCCGGCATTTACTTCTATAAAATGCAAAGCGGTAGTTTTAGCGATGTTAAAAAACTTATTTTGTTGAAGTAAGTTTCCAAGGTTTTTTACAATCGTAGAGTTTTTTGGAAATGTTTAACAAAAAAAACGACCGGTATTTCATTGCAGAGATACCGGTCGTTTTTATTTTAAAATATTTGCAATCAACGATTTACATATTGTTCTTCGTAATATTTCTGGTAATCGCCCGAAGTTACATTTTCGAGCCATTCGGCGTTTTCGAGGTACCAATCCACGGTAAGTTCGAGGCCTTCTTCAAACTGAAGTGAAGGTTTCCAGCCTAATTCTTTTTGAAGTTTTGAACTATCAATGGCGTAGCGCATGTCGTGTCCGGCGCGGTCTTTAACGTATTTTATCAGCTTTTCGGAAGTTCCGGCTTCACGGCCAAGTTTCCTGTCCATAATTTTGCAAAGCAATTTTATCAGGTCAAGATTTTTCCATTCGTTATGGCCGCCAATATTGTAGGTTTCGCCCACTTTTCCGCGATGATAAATTTCATCAATTGCCACCGCATGATCGACAACATAAAGCCAATCACGGATATTTGCACCTTTTCCATAAACCGGCAAAGCTTTGTTATTTTGGATATTATGAATAAAAAGCGGTATCAGCTTCTCAGGAAACTGGAAGGAGCCATAATTATTGGAGCAGTTCGAAATCTTAACCGGAAGATTAAAGGTATGAAAATACGCTCTCACTAAGTGGTCGGAGCTGGCTTTGGATGCCGAATACGGGCTTCGTGGGTCGTAAGGAGTGGTTTCCAGGAAATATCCGGTTTCACCAAGTGAGCCATAAACTTCATCGGTCGAAACATGATAAAATAATTTGCCTTCCGGATTATCAGCCCAGTGGAATTTCGCAGCGTTTAGCAAATTTGCAGTACCAACAATGTTGGTGTAGATAAACTCGCTTGGGCTCGCGATGGAGCGGTCAACGTGCGATTCAGCAGCAAGATGAATTACGCCGTCAAATTTGTAAACCGTGAAAAGTTTTTGCATTTCTTCGGCATCCACAATATCGGCCTTCACAAATTTATAGTTCTTTTTGCCTTCGATATCCTTCAAATTGGCCAGGTTGCCGGCATAGGTGAGTTTATCAACATTTACAATGCGGTATTCGGGGTACTTATTTACGAATAAACGCACCACATGTGAGCCGATAAATCCTGCTCCGCCGGTGACCATTAAAGTTTTTTTGTATGTTTCCATAATATAATGTTTAAATATTTTCAGATATTTTTAACTACGTTTTCTTGCCTCCAGAGCCAATTCCCATTTCCAGGCCGAAAGTGTCATTTCATCAACGCCCTGTTCAGCTTTCCAGCCCAACTCGTTGTTTGCAAATTCGGTGTCGGCCCAGATTTCGGTGATGTCGCCAGGACGACGTTCAACAACGATGTAATTTAGTTTCTGGCCTGTTGTTTTTTCAAAACTGTTGATTACTTCAAGAACTGAATAGCCATTTCCGGTTCCAAGATTGAAAATCTCGAGATTTTTTTTGCTTTTCTTGTTCAACATCCGGTCAACGGCCACAACATGGGCTTTTGCCAGATCGACTACATGAATGTAATCGCGGATAGCCGTGCCATCGCGGGTTGGATAATCGCCTCCAAAAACTTTAAGCTGTTGCCTGATTCCGATGGCTGTCTGGGTAATAAAAGGCATCAGGTTATTTGGAACACCGAGCGGCAGTTCTCCAATCAAAGCCGACTCATGCGCGCCAATCGGATTAAAATAACGGAGTAAAGTTGCGTTTAACTTTGTTGAATTCAAGGTGTCGCGGATGATTTCTTCAGCAATTTGTTTAGTGTTCCCGTATGGCGACATGGCTGGCAAAATAGGTGAGTTTTCGCTCACGGGCAATTGCTCCGGCTGGCCATAAACCGTGCACGACGACGAAAATACAATGTTGGGGATGTTATTATAGCTCATTCCCTGCAAAATATTCATAAGCGAAACCAGGTTGTTCCGGTAATACATCAAAGGTTTGTCAACTGATTCACCCACCGCTTTAAAAGCAGCAAAATGAATAATTGCTTTTATGTCGTTGTGACGAAAAAAGAAATCAGCAGTTTTGGGAGCATCGGTGAGGTCGAATTGCTCAAACTGAGGTTTAATGCCGGTAATTGCGGTAATATTATCGAGAACTTCAATTTGTGAATTTGATAAGTTGTCGACGATAATTACGTCATAACCTTTTTGCTGTAGCTCAACAACAGTATGTGAACCAATGTATCCGGTGCCTCCGGTGACCAAAATTTTATTCATGCTAAATAAATTTCTAAATGATGTTTTTACAAGAAAATGCTAAACTTTAAACCTCCTGGATGGTTGATTTGATGCAACCAAAAGTAGCTTCTATTTACAAAAAAACCAAGAAATTTACATTTCCTGGTTTTTCTTTTTAAAAATCTAACCCAAATTTAAAGGCTCCAATACGTTAAATCGTTGATCTTGTTTCGGTAAAGTCCTTTTAAGTCAACCAAGATACCTTTCTCGGTGCTGATGGATTTAAAATAATTTTCATCGAGTTGCAGGTAAGGTTGATGGCTGACGGCAACAATTACTGCATCATATTTCCCGGTAGCTTCATCAGCAAGGTCGAAACCGTATTCTTTTTTAATTTCCTTTGGTTCGGCATGAAAATCAACAACTTCAACCTTAACACCAAATGATTTCAACTCGTTGATGATATCGGGAACCCGCGAATTACGGATGTCGCTCACATCTTCTTTAAAAGTTACTCCCATCACCAAAACTCTGGATTCGGTGATGTTTTTTCCGGCAGCAATCATCTTTTTGACAGTTTGTTTAGCTACATAAAATCCCATCGAATCGTTTACAAACCTGCCTGAGTTAATGATTTGGGGATGATACCTGAATTTTTTTGCTTTGTAGGCCAGATAATAGGGGTCAACGCCGATGCAATGCCCGCCAACAAGGCCGGGATAAAATTTCAGGAAATTCCATTTTGTTCCGGCGGCTTCAAGTACATCATAAGTGTTGATGTCCATCCTGTTGAAGATCATCGATAACTCGTTCATAAAGGCGATATTGATGTCGCGCTGGGTGTTTTCGATGATCTTGGCAGCCTCGGCAACTTTGATGGAAGGTGCTTTATGAACGCCGGCCCTCACAACCAATTCGTAAGTTTTTGCGATTACGTCCAGCGATTCATCATCACAACCCGAAACTACTTTGGTAATGGTTGCCAACGTATGGAGTTTATCGCCCGGGTTGATGCGCTCTGGCGAAAAGCCTACTTTGAAATCTTCGATAAATTTTAGCCCGGAGAGTTCTTCCAGAATCGGAATACAGTCTTCTTCGGTACAACCGGGATAAACCGTTGATTCGTAAACTACATAATCGCCTTTTTTAAGGATTTTTCCAACAGTGCGTGTTGCCGACAAAAGCGGCTTTAAATCGGGCATGTTGCTGTCGTCGATGGGTGTTGGCACCGCCACAATGTGGAAACTGGCACTCCGTAAATCTTCGGGATTTGCGGTAAAAAGGATGTCACAATTGTCGAAAGCTTCCGCCTCTAATTCTTCGCTGGGGTCGATCCGGTTTTTCATCATTTCAACCCGATCGGCCTTAATGTCGAAACCGATTACCGGCACTTTTTTAGCAAACTCAAGTGCGATTGGCAAACCCACGTAACCCAGGCCAATCAGCGAAACCTTCGCTTCTTTTTTTAATAATTTATCGTAAACTGTCATGTTTTAAAAATATGATTAATTGATTTTAGAAACTTTTCCTTCTTTAAGCTGGTACTTTTCGTTGCTTTCGGGGCAAAAAGCGATACCGTTTTCATCAAAATTAAGGCGATGGCCGTATTCGCTCATCCAGCCGGCATGTTTGGCCGGATTACCAATAAAAAGTGCATACGCCGGAACTTCCTTGGTTATAACAGCGCCCGCTCCGATAAATGCAAATTCGCCGATATCGTGCCCGCAAACGATGGTTGCGTTTGCGCCAATAGAAGCGCCTTTTTTCACGATCGTCCTAACATAATGCCCGCGCCTGTTAACGGCACTTCGGGGATTAATAACATTGGTAAAAACCATCGACGGCCCCAAAAAAACATCGTCTTCGCAAATTACTCCCGAATAAATCGAAACGTTGTTCTGGATTTTGACGTTTTTCCCAAGAACCACCTCTGGTGAAACAACCACATTCTGGCCGATGTTACAATTTTCGCCAATCACACAATTGGTCATGATGTGCGAAAAATGCCAGATTTTGGTGCCTTTGCCAATGGTGCAGCCTTCGTCAACTATGGCTGTCTCGTGCGCAAAATATTCTTTTTCCATTTTAGCGATTTGCAAATTCGAGGATAGAGGAGGTGATAAATTTCAGTTGCTCCTCGTCCATTTCGGTGTGCATAGGTAGCGAAATCACTGATTTTGACAATTTTTCGGTTACCGGAAAATCACCCTCTTTGTATCTTGGGTCTTGATAGGCTTTCTGCATGTGCATCGGTACGGGATAATAAACCATAGCCGGGATATTTTTGGTTGTCAGGAATTTTTGAAGTTCATCTCTGTCCAAATCCTTGGTAACTAAAGTGTATTGATGGAAAACATGGGTCGATTTTGGATCGCGGAAAGGCGTTACAAGTTTTGGATGATTTGCAAAAGCAGCATCATAATAATCAGCTGCATCCTGCCTGGCTTTGATGTATTCGTCGAGATATTGAAGTTTAACCTTGAGTACTGCCGCCTGGATGCTGTCCAAACGTGAATTTACGCCAACATAATCGTGATAATAACGAACCACCATTCCGTGGTTGACAACTATTCTCATTTGTTGGGCAAGTTTGTCATCATTGGTAAAAATAGCGCCGCCATCACCATAACAACCTAAATTTTTTGAAGGGAAAAACGACATCCCCGATACATCACCGATTGTGCCCGCTTTTTTGCGGGTTCCATCGCTAAAAATATAATCGGCACCAATGGCCTGGCAAGTGTCTTCGATCACATACAGGTTGTGTTCTTTGGCTATTTTTTCGATTTTTTCCATATCGGCACACTGGCCAAATATATGAACCGGAACTATAGCCCTGGTTTTGGGAGTAATTGCTTTTCTGATGGCTTCGGGGTCAATATTAAAGGTCTTTTCATCAACATCTACAAGCACAGGTGTAAGGCCCAATAAAGCGATAACTTCGGCTGTGGCAATAAATGTAAAAGAGGTAGTGATAATCTCGTCACCGGGTTTCAGATCAAGCCCCATCATGGCAACCTGCAATGCGTCGGTGCCGTTGGCGCAAGGAATTACATGCTTTACATCAAGATACTTTTCAAGGTCGGATTGAAAATCTCTCACAGCAGGACCGTTAATAAAAGTTGTAGTTTCGATAACTTCCTGGATGGCTTTATCGATCTCTGGTTTAATTTTGTCATACTGACCTTTGAGGTCAACCATGCGAATTTCTTTCATACAAAATATTGTTTTATTTTAAATAATTTCGTGCGCAAAGGTAGAATTTAAAGGTAGTTTACCAAGCTGCGAAAGCCAAAAAATTGCCTTTGTGTTAGCTTTTGTAATATTGACATTTTTAAATTTTGAACCGATTGCAGATTTACGCTACGGTGCACCAGGCATCAGCATAAAACCGCCAAATGCCATAATCAACACAGCATTTATTCGATAATAAAATTGAAAAATTATTTTAATAGTTGTAATAACACAACTACCTTTGTGGTTTAAATTAAAAACAATCGCTTGGTGAAAACCTGGAAAGTAAAGGAAATCATTGATTTGATTGAAGGTGATGGCTGGTATTTTTTGCGGCAAAAAGGAAGCCACCGACAATACAGGCATCTGATAAAGAAAGGTACAGTAACTATACCAGGTAAAATGAGCGATGATTTGTTACCAAACACATCAAAAAGTATTTTAATACAGGCGGGGCTTTTGTAAACGAAGACATTAATTAAATTAAATTTGGATGAAGATGGAAAAAGTAATAGTAACAGTAGAACTATCAGAGAATAATTACTCTTCGTACATCGTCGAACTCCCAGGGTGCGTTTCGACAGGGAAAACATTTGAAGAACTGAAACACAATATGCAGGAAGCTGTTGAATTCCACATCGAAACAAGCCGGGAATTTGGTGATGAAATTCCGGCGATTTTTGATTCCGGTTTCGAGTTGGTGTATAAATTCGACACAGCCAGTTTACTACAACATTACAAGGGTATTTTCAGCAATTCAGCATTGGAGCGCATCACCGGCATCAATCAGCGGCAGTTGCAACGCTATGCCTCAGGAGCCAGTAAACCGCGAGCTGCTCAAAAAACAAAAATCCTGGATGCCCTGCATTCTGTTGGTCGTGAACTATTGGTTGTGGAACTATGATAATTCATGAATGCTGCCGGCGCAAGATTGGGTATTTCTGCCTGAAATTATTGCCTTTGAAAAAAATCGTTTACTTTTGAAAAAAATATAGCTATGAATGCAATAACAATAGATAATGCAATTTTAAACTTTCCTCAAATTGTTACAAACACGATAAAGAATTTTGAGGAAACAATAATTGTTGGCGAACAAGGCGCTGTAGTGTTAATTTCGCATCAGGAATGGAATAGTATGATGGAAACGATAAGACTTTTCAGAGATAAAAAATCTTTAAAAGCACTTCTTGAAGGACATAGCGTTAGAAGAAAAGGGCAAAAACCCAACAGCGAAACGATAAATCAAACATTCCATGACCTACAAGATATTAATTCTTAGAAATGCCAGCGTTGATTTGGGCTGGTTTCGCAAATATGATAAACAAAGTTATATTAAATGCTTCGATTTAGTTCGCGATACCGCCGAACACCCCAGAGAAGGAATTGGAAAACCCGAACGCTTAAAATACTTTGATGAAGAGGTTTGGAGCCGAAGAGTAAATGACGCCGACAGGATGATTTATACAATTTACGATGAAGAAAAGGAAATAGATGTATCATCCTTTAAAGGGCATTATGAATAAAATTGCGGACATTTTACATTTAGAGCTGCCGAAAAAGGAGTTATTTTGGCTATGCCGATGACACTAAACTTTTCCAAAAATCTTCAGGTTTTTAAAATCACTTTTCACCCAATTACCGACAGAAACAAATAAAAACCATCCTTGCAAGGTTTTGAAAGTCTTCCCGAAAATTATTTCGTCTTTGACAATTATTTCGCCCTTGCAAAAGTTTTGCACACAACAAAAAGTTTTCATTATCCATCAAATTAATTGAAAATTACACAAAACCCTGGCTTACCATCAGAAAGACTATTGACTCCTGACTTACGCCTTCCGACTTCTATCTTAAACCTTTTTCCAAAATCCCAAAATTCCCTGCCGCGAATAATCAAAATTCTATCTTTGCGTTTTAGCAAAATGAATATGAAATCTCTACCTACAATATTTTTAGCTGTTTTGTTAATTCTTTTAGCAGCTACAACTGCTTTTTCGCAGGATAAGAAAAACGAGGATAAACCCGAAACGATTTCGATGCTTTTCCCGGCCTACGTTTTTCAGTTTCCCGGCGGTGATTTGCCTGATCGTTTTGGAACCAGTTCGGCAGTAGGGCCGGGATTTATGGTTAAAAGCAGCAGCAACTGGCTTTTCGGCGTTGACGCAAATTTCATTTTTGGGAACAAGTTAAATGAAGACAGCCTCCTGAATAACCTGCTAACCTCCGACGGCTACATTATTAACGAAGCCGGCGAATATGCCGACATCGGGCTGTTTGAGCGTGGTTTTTATTCTTCTGCAAAAATCGGAAAAGTTATACCCATTTTTGGCTCCAACAAAAATTCAGGATTGATGATTTTATTCGGTGGCGGCTATTTGCAGCATAAAATCAGGATTGAAGTAAAAGATAACAACGCTGCTCAGTTGCGGGGAGACTATAAAAAAGGCTACGACAGGCTTACTGATGGTTTTCAGGTTAACGAATTTGTCGGTTACATGCATGTTGGTGAAACCCGAATGGCCAATTTTTTTATTGGCATCGAATTCGTCCAGGCATGGACAGAAAACCGCCGCTCGATGAATTTTGATTTAATGCGCCGGGATGACTCCAAACGTCTGGATATGCTCACCGGAATTAAAGTTGGCTGGATTTTTCCTTTACGGAAAAGTATGCCCAAAGATTTTTACTATTATTGATAACTTTCTGTAAATTGTCGGTTTCCAATGATTTTTATTTACAACCTCATTATTCATCTTTATAACTTTTTAATTAAGATCGCTGCTTTATTCAACCCAAAAGCAAAACTTTGGGTTGATGGCCGGAAAAATATCTTTAAAGAAATTCAGTCAAAAGTTACTCATCAAAAACCGGTTGCCTGGTTTCATTGCGCATCTCTGGGGGAGTTTGAGCAAGGTCGGCCAATCATTGAATCTTTTCACGAAAAATTCCCGGATCATCAGATTTTCCTTACATTTTTTTCGCCCTCAGGTTATGAGATCAGAAAGAATTATCCTGTTGCCGGCTATATTTTTTACCTGCCTCTGGATACACAGGCAAACGCAAAAAGGTTTGTGAGGCTTGTGAAACCCGAATTGGCTGTTTTTGTTAAGTACGAATTCTGGTTTAATTACCTGCGACAACTCAAAAAGGAACAGGTTCCGGTTATTGTTGTTTCGGCAATTTTCAGGCCTGATCAGCGGTTTTTTAAATGGTGGGGGAGGTGGCAGCTCAAAATGTTAAAAACGATAACCCACTTTTTTGTTCAGGATGAAGTTTCGAAAGAATTATTGAATAGCGTTGGAATTTCTCAGGTTACTGTTGGCGGAGACACACGTTTTGACCGGGTTTTACAGGTTGCCCGGCAAAAAAAGCAGTTCCCGCTTATCGAAAAATTTATTGGCGGTAGTAAAATTGTTTTGGCTGGAAGCACCTGGCCACCCGACGAGGACATTATTATCGGATTTATGAGGAATGCCCCACCTGATACAAAGTTTATTTTTGCTCCGCACGAAGTTCATAACGAACGGATTAAATCACTGGTTCGGAAGTTTTCGGCTGGTGTAATCAGGTTTTCTGAAGCTGATGAGTTGAATATTTCCGGTGCAAAAATTCTGATTATTGATAATATCGGAATCTTATCGCATCTTTTTCAATATGCTGATATAGCCTACATTGGCGGAGGTTTTGGTGTCGGAATTCATAATATTCTTGAAGCTGCAACTTTTGGAAATCCTGTTATTTTCGGGCCGAATTATCATAAATTCCGTGAAGCCAGGGAACTCATCAAACTGGGTGGGGCTTTTAGCATCAGCTCCGGTGAGGATTTTGAAGGGATTATCGGGAAATTAATTACCAACGAACCTTTACGTTTACAATCTTCTGAGATCTCAAAAAAATATGTCGAAACAAAACAGGGAGCCACAACCAAAATAATCAACTATATCGAAGAGCGCCTTCAGGAAAAGTAATTTTGTTGGAGTTTTTAGTGAAGTGACGAACCAATGAGATGGATGAATTCGGCACGTGTTTTCTCACCTAAAAAAGCGCCTGTAAAATCTGAAGTTGTCGAAACCGAATTCTGCTTTTGAATTCCCCTCATCGACATGCACATGTGCTGTGCCTCAATAACCACGGCAACTCCCAAAGGGTTAAGCGTTTTTTGAATACATTCTTTAATTTGCGTCGTCAATCGCTCCTGAACCTGCAACCGGCGTGAAAATGCATCTACCACCCTGGGGATTTTACTTAATCCAACGATGTAACCATTTGGAATGTAAGCCACATGAGCCTTACCAAAGAAAGGAATCATGTGATGCTCGCACATCGAATAAACTTCGATGTTTTTAATAATTACCATTTGTTTGTAATCTTCTTTAAACATAGCCGAAAGAAGAATTTCTTCCGGATTCAGATCGTAACCGTGGGTTAAAAACTGCATCGCTTTGGCAACCCGTTCGGGTGTCTTTTGCAAGCCTTCACGATTGGGGTTTTCACCAATCAGGCTTAGGATTTCATGATAATGAAAGGAAAGTTTGTCAAGCGTTGCCTGATTGTACAAATCCATTTTTTCGTAACCATCCATCTCATTTTCGCGAGCCATTTCGAGCATGATTTCTTTTTTTGATTTTTCTTCGGAGAAGTTGGTTCCCATTATTATTTGTAATTAAGATTTTTATTTTCAATGAATTAGTTCAATCAAATTTCTTTGCCTTTGAAAATGATTGATGATTGAATGGCAAAAGTACACAAATTGAATCATGCTTTTCCTTTGTAAATTGAATGGAGTTTGAAAATGTTTGAAATTGGAAAGACAGCAAATTATCTTTTAGCGATTTGCATAAATGGGGTATGTATTCATGAAGGAACAGGCTGAAAATTAAAAAAACCTGGTTTTCCAGGCTTTTTCAATTTTAAAAATCTTTGCATCATACATGATCGTGCAATGATTTCATTAGTTTTTTCCGGCTAAAGAAAATCCGGCTTTTTACTGTTCCAATCGAAAGGTCTAAATGATCGGCAATTTCTTTGTATTTGAATCCTTCGTGGTGCATTTTAAATGGAATGCGATGTTCGTCTTCCAGATTATTTAGCACCGCCGAAACTTCCTTGTGTGATAAAACCGATTCTGGTGAAGCATCGGCGGCAGATTTACTCGAGTTGAGGAAAAATAAATCTGTTGTCGAGTCCAAAACAGTGTTGATTTTCGTGTTTCTACGATAATTATTGATGAATGTATTTTTCATGATGGTGTAGGTCCAGGCTTTAAGGTTTGTGTTTTCCTCAAATTTGTCCCTGTATGTCAATGCTTTCAAGTAGGTTTCCTGAACTAAATCTTTGGCATCTTCCGAATTCTGAGTGAGTGTATTGGCAAAATATGAAAGATTATCCTGAAGATTCGTAAGCTGTTTTGTGAATTCCATTGTTCCCATAGCTGTAAGTTTTTAATGAAATAATGTTTAATAAATTCGATACAAAGTTAAACAAGAATTTAAAAAATCAAACAAAAAATATTAAAAAAAAGTTAATCAATGCTTTATTATGTTGTAAAATTATGATAATTAGTTAGATAGTATTGCATTCAAATTTATGATCGTTTAATAAATATTTAATTTACTTAAACAAATAAAATTCATTAGATTTGATCTAAATAATCTCTGCAAATATAGTACAGATGAGATGCGATTATTTATTATTATTCTAAATAATTATTAAAATCTTTGAAAATCAGTTTTTCCGGAAAATCAAAGGAACAGAAAGGTGAGGTAAAAATGACGAAACAGGCACTAATAGCCGGGAGTAAGGTTTTATTGAAAAATTTTACAGGATGAGATCCAACACTAATTCAACAATTCAAGTTGATATTTGAGTGAGTCAATGGATTCGATAAGGATAATATTGGAAGGTAAAATGTAATTGTGCAGTTTGAACTGAAGGCCTCCCACGAATATCTTTTTGGAGGTAAACAAAGCAGCGAGTTTATCAAGATGATCCTGAACGTCTTTTATTTTATAGGTGCTTGTAAAAACTGAAACGATCACGTCAGGGTGCTGAATTTCAGCGATCAATGATAAATCATCAATCGGAACCATTTGGCCGAGGTAAATTACTTTGTGCCCTTTCCGCTGTATCAGGTACGAATAAAAGAGTAATGTTAATTCGTGAAGTTCGGTTTCGTGCAGATAAAGAATAAATGTTCTTTGGTTTGGCATATTCGACGGTCTTATCAATCCATCAATAGCAACAATCATTTTTTGTCGGATCAGATTGGTGATAAAGTGTTCCTGGGCAGGATTTATCGTTCCGATTTGCCATAAAATCCCGATTTTCTCAAAAAATGGCGACAGTACTTTGGTCATTGTATCCTCAAAGCCAAGATTAAGGATTAAAGTATTTAATATCTTTTCGAACTTTTGCTCGTCAAGCTCCAGCATCGCAATCATCAATCCTTCGATCTGGCTTTCGGTTTCGAGCGATTTGTTGCTGATCGAGATGATTTTATCATTTAATTCTTTGTTTTCGAGATTTGCAATATTTGAAATTTTATATCCTTGCCTGTTGAGAATGGAAATGTTCAGAAGCTTTCGCAAATCGTCATTGGTGTAATATCTGATGTTTGTAAGGGTTCGCCTGGGTTCAACGATATTGTATCTTTTTTCCCAAATCCTTAAAGTATGTGCCTTGATGCCGGTTAATTGCTCTAAATCTTTTATCGAATAGGTAGTTGATGCCACGTTTTTATATTTTTAGACATAGTAACATATTATTAAAACTTTTGTTTAGCGAAAAAACACATTTCATCAACAAAAATAATAATGATTGGTGGATTGAATTTTCGGGGTTTACCGCAGCGAATACTTTAGAGCTTTTCGGCGCTTATTTTGTCCTGTAGTTTCAAAAGTTGAATGACTTCAAAAACACTAAAAGTGACATAAACGATAAAAAAACTTAGGATAAAATTAACAGTATCAGCTTTATTTAAAAGGGAATAGATAATAACGAGCGTTAAAAACAGCAGCAACTTTAATGCGGTTGCAATTAAAAAGAAGTTTACAAATTTGCTTATCCTTTTTAAACTTGCTTTGATTTGATAATAAAACACCGAAGTTGTAAGAATTGTAAAGAAAATTATGATCGCCGGGATGGTCGGAGAGATGTATTTCACTGGTATTAAATAGAATAGAACCAAATAAACTGCAAACAGGGTAATTGCAATGATAGTGGTTTTTTTTAAAAAATCTTTAAAGTAGCGAGATAATTGGTCGGATAGCATTATTGAGCCTTGAAATTAATTACAAAAAATCTTTAACAGAATGATAAATGGCGATACCAACAGAAGCCACCGATAAGATAATTAAAAAAACAGGAAACTTTAAACCAAACCAGATATCAAGTTTGTATCCGGCAAAAGTGCCTGCCGCAATAATTATCATCATTTGAAAAGCGATGCTGGTGTATTGGGCAAAATTATTGAGTTTTTGCTTCTTTTTCTCTGAATCTTTCATCTTCAAATGAAGTGTTGATTTCCTGTTTTGGAATATCATCCATGTTGCAGGTGCCGGTACATACTGCCCCAGGTTCGATAGCAAGTTTGTTTGTAAAAATATCGCCTGTTATTTTTGCTGAAGCTTTGAGCGTAAGTAATTCGTGAACAATAATTTTTGCAGCTATTTCGCCCGAAATATCAGCATTCTGGCAGATTACCTCTCCTTCAATTTTCCCGGAAGATCCCACCACTACTTTGCCTTTTGAGGTAATTGAGCCATACAAAATTCCGTCAATACGGAAATCCCCGTTGGTTTTTATGTGGCCTTTTATTACCGTTCCGATACTAAGAAAATTAATTGAAGGAGCGCTTTCAGTAGTGTTAATTTTTGCCATTTTAATATTTTTTCACAAGTTAATGATCGCGAAGATAAATAATTTATTTTTTCTCTATTATTAAATCGCTGATATTATTTGGTTGGATTGTTGGCAAAAAACTGATAAACCTTGCTGTAAGCCGAAAAACCCGCAAATTCCCTTCATTTTATTATCTACTGTTGAAGGTATTTATTCTCAAAAAATGCTTTGTAGTCGGCAATATTCTTTTCGCGGTAAAGGATTGGATAATTGTCAACCGAAATGACCATGGTTTCATAAGTTGAGCCTTCGAGTTGCGAACTGATGTATGGATTTCTGCCGATCGATTCGTAATAACCCATCACTTTTTCGACATTTTCAAAATTACCAACGGTCACCATTTGGATTTCATCCAGAAAAACAATGCTATTAATCTTGAGTTGTTCGGTTGAATAATACTTTGAATTGAAATCCGAAATCCTGATTTTTAGCGCATTAATGTTGATAGCCGAACTATTAACGAAGTAAATAAAAAAGTGAATTGCACTTGAATCAGCAACATAGGGTGATCCGGTTAAATCTTTTGTCTCCTTTTTGTCCTCTGCAGCTGCATCAGTTGGTTTGTCGGTTAATACCATAAGCCCCTTATCATCTTTTTGAAGCCTCGAAAGGATATCCGCGGCAAGGGGTTTTACTTCACTATCGGGGTAGGTTGCAACCAAATATTCCAAAGATGTTGCCAGGGAATCGAGGTTCTGGATTTTACCTACTGAGAGGGCTTTTAAAAATTCAAATTTTGAGATAAGTATGTTATCCTGGTATTTTTCACGGGCTTCGTTATAGTTGTTAATTACCATGTAAAACTGGTTGTTCATGTAAGCCTGGTAAGTGTTTTCGTACAGATGCTTTGCAGCATTTCGCCGGGCCTCCAGAACCAGATTGTAGTTGGGATCGATAATTATTTTTGCATAATCGCTGTCAGGATATTCTTTCACAATTAAGTCTTTATAATAGTCGGATTTTGGGATGTCGGGGACTTCCTCATAATTTTTGTAAAGCTGATAATAAACCTGAAGTTTATTCTCGGCTTCAGGAAAGCGCTCTAACATTTTTTCGAAGGTTTCGATCGATTTAAGGTTATCCTTTAATCCGGATTTGTAAATGAAACCCATGTTATAATATGCTTCTTCAATAGTCGCATTTGAAATCTTGAGCAACTCTTCGGTTAAAGGCAGATCCTGGGTATAAAACTCACGTTTTTTTGGATCAGTCACCATAACCTTTGCCGTGCTATCTTGTCCAATGGAGTCGGTTTGCGCTTCTTGTCCATCTTCTGCATCGAAATCAGTAACAATTTGTTTATTGCTCAGGCGCCACAAATCTTCAAGTTTACGGCGGCCCCATTTTTTGCTAAATTCGGTAAATCCAAAACTTACAGCAGAGGTATTATAAAAATACCAGCCACCCGATTGCTGAATATTGCGATTTTGCTGGCGGTTGGTTTGTTCAAGCATCGAGAGCGAACGTTGCCTTTCGGCTTCTTCGGCTGCTTTTTTGGCCTCTTCTTCGGCAATTTTTTTGATAATTTTATCTATTACTGCGTTTCTTGCATCTTCAGGCATTTTAGCTAGTCTTTGCAGACTATCCTCAGTTTCGACTACAGTTAAGTTGGTTATCAGGTCGGTGAGGATATTGGTTTTTGATTTGATTTGCTCATAATCAGGAAATTCTGGGGGCAAAAACTGCATGGTAGTATCATAATATGCCTGAGCCAGTGCGTAATCAGGTTGTTCAAAATGCAATTCGGCAAGTTTTAATGCAGATAGTGACTTTTGAAAATCGTTCGAAACGCTCGACGAAACTGATAGGGTGAGGTATTCGATGGCTTTTGGGATATTTTGGTCCTTCAGGTAAATCTCAGCCAGTGCAAAATAAATCTGATCCTTAAAATCTTCATTTTTAGAATCTTTCAGCATCTTATTGAGTTTTTTTACAATCATGCTCCTGTTGCTCGATTTAGCATCGTAAGTTTTGGCCAGATTAATTTTTGCATTAAAGGCCATCTCATAAGGTGGATTTTTTTTGATTACGAGTTGATAAAGCCTGGCTGCTTCGCGCATGTCGCCTAACTCCTGATAAATTTGGGCAAGTATAAAGCGAAGCCGGTTTTTAACTTTCTTTTGGCCACTAAGTTCGATCGCTCTTTGAAGATGTTTTATTGACTGGTCGTACTTTTTCTGCTGAATGTAAAAACTGGCAAAGGTCATGTTAAAATCTTTCTCAAGATACGTCGGGGCTTTACCTTTTACCAGATTGCTCCTGAAATTATCAAGGACCGATTCAGATTTTTCGAATTCGTTGTTTTGATTATAGACTTTTGCAAGCCAGAGTTCTGCTTCGTAACGGCTATCTTCTTTGGCGAAGCGGTTTGTAATAAATTCGAAGGTTCTTTTTGCGCTGGGATAGTCCTTTTTATATAGGTATGCTTTTCCGATAAGCATGTAGCTGTTATCAATCCACCTGACATACTCTTTCCGGCTGAAATACATCGAATGGCGCTGAATTACTTTTGATGCTTTCTCGATAGCCCGGTCCATTTTTGGATTAATGGATTGTGCATCCTGCTTTGATCCATATTTTACAACAGGAAGTACCGTGGTGTAATTGTCTTTCGCGTTTTTTTCCAATTCAGCAACCCCTTCTCTAAAACTCTCATTTCCATTCCAGAAGGCATTATAGTGAGCAGTTAAATTATGATAGGTGCGGCTGGTAAACGTATTTTTTTTTGTTGAACAGGAATTGAACAGTGCTAATAGCGCGACTATTAATACAAAAGCAAACCGAACTTTGATTGGCCAATAAATTTTGGTTGAGTATTTCAATAGATTGAAAGCTTTCAAATTATTCTAAATTATCCCTGATTTGAATCTTTTACAGGCGATTGCAATTTCGCTTATTTAACTCTAAAACGGCAAAAATATTTTATTTTCCCGAAACCATCCTTTCAATTGTTTATTTACCCGAAAATCTCCGCCATTCACAATAAAATCATTCAATTTTCATTCATAACTCTTGTTGATTTAATTAGCATACTTTTGCTTTCGGTTTTTCAGAATTAGAGGTTTGATGGTAAAAAAACATAAACACAGGGTTTGGTACGATGATAAGGGGTGGCGAAGGAAACTCAAGCGACGCTACAAACTTGTTTTGATGGATGAAGAATCCTTTGAGGAGAAGATTTCTTTCAGCATTACACGATTAGGCGTGCTGGTTTATGGAAGCTCTTTGATCATTGTTTTGATGCTTTCGACCATTTATCTTGTAGCCTTTACCCGCCTCCGCGAATATATTCCGGGATACACTGATGTTACTTTGCCCGAAAAAATTTACGAATTACAGCAAAAAGTCGATTCGTTGGAGGGTGTATTCAGAACCAACGACCTGTATGTTGCCAATTTTAAAAATATTATCGAAGGAAAAGAAATAGAGGAATCCTTATCACCACCAGCAGGCAAAACTTACAATATTGATGCTGCCGAAATAGCGCCTTCTGTGGAAGAAGCGAAATTGCGCGAAGAATACGAAAGCCAAAGTATGTACAACCTATACGAAAACAAGGCATTCAAAACAACCTCTGTTACACTTGGAAATATGAATTTTTTCCCTCCACTTACCGGAATAGTTACCAGTAAATTCAATCCGGCTCAGGAACATTTTGGAATTGATATCGTTGCAACCCGCAACGAAGCGGTTAAAGCGGTGCAGGATGGAACAGTGATTTTTTCGGATTGGACCCTGGAAACAGGTTATGTTATCAGCCTTCAGCATAACCATGATTTAATAACGGTTTACAAACACAACTCAACTTTGCTGAAACAGCAGGGAGCTTTTGTAAGAGCCGGTGAAACAATTTCGATAATCGGTGAATCCGGCGAATTGTCAACAGGCCCTCATTTACATTTTGAACTTTGGTACAAAGGAAAACCAGTTGATCCTGAAGAATATATAGCTTTTTAGTCTAGTAATGCTGAACTTTTACCTACCTCAAAAATAATAAATTTGCAGAAAAAATTAGCAATTTTAGGATCAACAGGATCAATCGGAACTCAAGCGCTGGAAGTTGTGCGGCAAAACCGGGAACTTTTTAAAATTGATGTTCTAACCGCCCATAATAATGCTGATTTATTGATCGAACAAGCCATCGGGTTCAGGCCTGAAGTTGTTGTGATCGGCTGTGCCAGCTCCTATGAAAAAGTAAAATCTGCCCTTGAGAAATATAAAATTACTGTACTGGCCGGAAATGATGCAATAAATGAAGTGGTTCAAAAGGAAAGTATCGATGTTGTTTTGGTTGCTTTGGTTGGTTTTATTGGATTGAAGCCAGTATTAAATGCCATTGAAGCAGGAAAAGATATTGCCCTGGCCAATAAAGAGTGCCTGGTTGTTGCCGGCGAATTGGTGACATCACGCGCCAAAGAAAAAAAGGTAAGGATTCTGCCTATAGATTCTGAACACTCGGCAATTTTTCAATGCCTTGCCGGTGAGGATTTCTCTACAATCGAAAAAATTTACCTCACTGCATCTGGTGGTCCTTTTTTTGGCAAAGACCGCGATTTTCTTGCTACTGTCACCAGAGAGCAGGCTTTGAAACATCCTAACTGGAGTATGGGAAAAAAAATCACCATCGATTCGGCTACCCTGATGAATAAAGGATTGGAAGTTATTGAAGCAAGATGGCTTTTTGATCTGAAACCTGAGCAGATTGATGTAATTGTTCATCCTCAATCGGTTATTCATTCAATCGTTCAGTTTATTGATGGTTCGATGAAAGCGCAAATGGGCATGCCTGACATGCGTGTACCCATTCAATATGCTTTATCATTTCCTCAGCGAATCAGCTCAGATTTCAAGCGGTTCAGCTTCCTTGATTATCCGTCCCTTACTTTTTCGAAGCCGGATTGCGGGAATTTTAGTAATCTTGCACTCGCTTTTCAGGCTATGAAAAGTGGGGGTAATGTCCCTTGTATTTTGAATGCAGCCAACGAAATTGCAGTTGAAGCCTTTTTGGATGATAAGATTAAATTTGTTCAAATACCTCAGATTATTGAACAATCAATGGATTCAATTGGTTTTTGTTTGCATCCCTCCTTTGAGGATTATTTGTTAACCAACACCGAAACAAAGAAATTTGCCCGAAGTTTAATACATGAGCTGGCATA
>CAJATL010000097.1 GCA_903944895.1 uncultured Bacteroidota bacterium | reverse complement strand
TCAGAAATTCGATTTTGATGGAGCCCTTAGAACTTTACCGGCAATCCAGCGAAAAAAATACCTACAAACAGTTGTCCAGCCTGCCACTATTTGGCTATACCAGCATCAGCTTCAATGAAGTTGCGGATAAAAGCAGCACACCCGACTCTTTAAAAAACTATCTCGATTGCAGCATTGACATGGTACGCAGACCTGTTCAGTCGTTTTCGGTCGAAACTGAGGGAACTACTTCGGGGAGTAAATTGGGGATGAACGGAAATTTTGTGTACCAAAACCTGAATATTTTCAGAGGTGGCGAGGTGCTTACTTTAAAACTTACTGGTGGGGTCGAATGGCAGGAAGGTGGGCAGGAAAAAAGAAAAGTCTTCTGGTTTTTTAACACCTTTGAAACCGGTGCTGAAGCAAGCCTTGATTTTCCAAAGTTCCTGCTGCCCGTTTCACAGGACAGGATTCCAAAATTTCTGAGACCACGGACAACCATAAAAACCGGAACAAACTATCAAAACCGCCCCGATTACAAGCGCTACATTACCAATATTTCGTTTGGCTACAACTGGAAATCACGGGATTTCGTAAGTCACAGCCTCACTCCTATCGAAATAAACTCGGTCTCCATTTTCCCGGATTCGGCCTTTATGCAAAAAATCAACGATCTCAACGATCCACGGCTTACCAACCAATACACCGACCATTTTATCATGGCCATCAAGTACAGCTATCTTTTTAATAATCAGGAGCGGAACAAGGTAAAGAACTTCACTTTTTTCAGGTGGAATTTCGAATCCGCCGGGAATTTGCTTGCGCTGGGAAATTCGGTTTTTGATGGAAAAAAAAATGAGAACGGCCAATACACCGTCTGGAATATCCCATTTTCACAATACCTCAGATCTGACATCGATTTCAGATATTATTTTGCATTCAATGAGGAACATACTTTGGTGTACCGGAATTTATTCGGTTTGGGGAAACCCACCGGAAATTCGACGGTTTTGCCTTTCGAAAAAGGATTTTACAGCGGCGGTGCCAACGATATGAGGGGTTGGAGCTATCGCTCACTCGGCCCGGGATCATTTCAGGATACGTCAAGTACCTATTTCGAAAAAATGGGCGACATCATCCTCGAGGCCAATCTTGAATACCGGTTTCCGGTTTACAGCTTTTTAAAAGGAGCACTGTTTGCCGATTTCGGGAATATCTGGCTCCTGAATAACTCCGAAAATTATCCGGGAGGGAAATTGCAGGCAGGTGAAATTCTCAGCGAAATTGCCATTGACGCTGGTATTGGTGTAAGATTTGACTTTTCGTTTTTCATTTTCAGGATCGACGGAGCAGCACCTATCAGAGATCCGGCACGCGACAAAGGAAACCGATGGCAAATGAACAGCCTCCAGATGAAAGATGTTACCTGGAATTTTGGAATCGGGTATCCTTTTTAAAATCAGGCCTAAGTGGTAAACCGTAAGGCGTAAGTCAGGAGTCGGAAGTCGGAAGTCGGAAGTTGCCAGTTGGCAGTCAACCGGCGGCAGCTGGATAGTGCAGACCAGAATCGATTCTGTTTTTTAGGTTAAATATTCATCAAAATAATTTTAAGATTTAAAACAAAATGGAAATCCGTGAAGTTGAAGATATGATTTTCGAAAATTTCCCCTTCGAGCCTACCGAAGGTCAACGGATTTTAATTCTGGCGCTTGCCGAATTTGTTTTAAACCGTGGTGACAAAGAGGCATTTCTGTTTAAAGGCTATGCCGGAACCGGGAAAACAACGCTTTTAAGCGCTCTCGTTAAAGCCGCTCCAAAATTAGGCTACGAAACTGTCCTCCTCGCCCCTACTGGCCGGGCTGCAAAGGTTTTGGCGTCGTATTCGGGCAAACAGGCTTTTACAATTCATAAAAAAATCTATCATCCCAAAGTCACACCAAACGGTTTACTTTATTTAAACCGGCTCCGGAATTATCATAAGCGAACACTGTTTATTATTGATGAAGCCTCGATGATTCAAGGTACAAAAGCGCCTGCTGACGGGCAGTTTTTCTCGGATTCGGATTTACTCACCGATCTGATCGAATATGTGTATTCAGGCGAAAATTGCACGTTGCTCCTGATTGGAGATGTTGCACAGCTTCCTCCGGTTGGGATGGATGTTTCGCCGGCCATGGAGGTAAAATATCTGAGCACAAACTTTGGGATTCTGGTCAGGAATTTTGAATTAACCGAGGTGATGCGCCAATCCCTGGATTCAGGCATCCTGGCAAATGCGACCATCATCAGAAAAAAGATACTCGGCGAAAACTACTTTTTACCAATTTTTGCACTGAATGGGTTTAAAGATATCCGGCTTTTAAACGGTCCTGAACTCGAAGATGCCCTCATGTCGGCACATTCGGGCTTTGGCAGCGACAACAGCATCGTGATTACACGCTCCAATAAAAGGGCAAACATTTATAATCGCGAAATCCGGCACCGGATTTTATATCGCGAACAGGAGATTTCGGCAGGGGATTTTATGATGGTTGTGAAAAACAATTATTTCTGGCTTCCGGCCGAATCGCCAGCCGGTTTTATTGCCAATGGCGATGTTATCGAAATCATGAAATTGAAGCGGACCAGCGAATGGTACGGTTTTCATTTTGCCGAAGCCATCATCAGGTTGGTTGATTATCCCGATCAGCCCGAAATCGAGGTAAAACTTTTGCTCGACGTAATCATGGCCGAATCGGCAGCTTTGTCATTTACCGACAATCAGCGATTATTTGAGGAGGTCTCCAAAGATTATGACAACATTCCCGATCGCAGGCAGCGCAACGAAAAGGTAAAAAACAATCCTTTTTATAATGCTTTACAGGTAAAATTTGCGTACGCGCTCACCTGCCACAAAACCCAGGGCGGACAGTGGGAAACCATTTTTATAGATCAGCCATTTTTAAAAGACGACAAAGTTGATAAGGAATTTCTGCGCTGGCTTTACACTGCCGTTACACGAGCCACCAAACAGGTTTATCTGATAAATTTTAACGAAAAATTCTTCGGATAAACAGAATATCAATGTGTTGAATTACTTTTCAGGAAAGTTACCGGTATAAAAAGCATTAAATCCGTCGGGTTAACCCGACAAATTCTGTTAATATATGTTTCAAAAAGCAGCCAAAACGCCAAAAAAATTTCTGATTCTACTTTACCATAATAAAAAATGAACCACAATAGGCACATAGTTCACAGTAGAAATAATGTTTTCAACATAATTTTTGCATTTCAAATCGTAAAAATACCAGCAGAATTTGAGCTGTACAATACTGGTAGTTAGCTTATTTTCTATGACTATGTGCCCTAATGTGCCTATTGTGGTTCAAATTATTTGCAAGGTTTATTTTAGTAAAGTAGAACTAACGGCCTACCCCAACAGCCAGTTTAAAGTTGTTCATTCCAAAAACTTCCGCGACTTTTTGATGGGCTGAAAATCGGAAAACACATCATGGGGATCGAAAAGACAGCACCTTTTGAAAAGGTGATACCTTTTATAAAACACAAACCTAAAAATCCTATTTTTGTCAGCAAAAACAAGCACAAACACGATGGATAAATTTTCGTACTTAAGCAATGCCGATCCTGCAACCATCGAAGCGATGTTCGGGCAATACAAATCCAACCCGGATTCGGTTGACGAAAGCTGGAAAAAGTTTTTCGATGGCTTCGAATTTGCCCAAACTCACCCCGATAGCTATCGGGGCAAACCGCAGGTTTCGCGTGAAGGATATTCTGAAGAATTCAAAGTTATCAACCTGATAAATGGCTATCGCCAGCGCGGCCATTTGTTTACCCTCACCAACCCGGTCCGCACACGCCGCCAATACAAGCCAACGCTCGACATCGAAAACTTCGGTCTTACTGCTGCCAGCCTGGATAAAAAATTCCACGCCGGCAACGAAATCGGGATCGGTGAAGTTACGCTTCGCGATATTATCGCACATCTCTACGAAACGTATTGTAAAAGTGTGGGTGCCGAATTTGCGTTTATCCGCGATGTTGAAGTAGCCGCCTGGCTCAGGGCCAGCATGGAACGCACCAAAAACACGATGCCATTTTCGAAAGAGGACAAACTTTACATTCTTCAAAAGTTGTCGCGGGCTGTACATTTCGAGAAATTCATCCACAAAAGATTTCCCGGCCAGAAGCGTTTTTCGCTCGAAGGTGCCGAAGCATTAATTCCTGGTCTGGACGCCATCATGGAAAAAGGTGTCGAACTTGGGGTAAAAGAATTTGTTATCGGAATGCCGCATCGTGGCAGGCTCAACGTTCTGGCAAACGTGATGCGCAAATCTTTCGGTGATATTTTCGCCGAATTTGGCGGCAACCGTTACGACGACGAAACCCTGCTTGGCGATGTAAAATATCACCTTGGCTATGCCTGCGAACGTACTACCACTTCGGGCAAAAAGGCTAAACTGACGCTTTCGGCAAATCCATCCCACCTCGAAACTGTTGGCCCTGTTGTGCAAGGAATTTCAAGAGCCAAAATTGATAATGAGTATGAAGGAAACTACAAAAAAGTAGTGCCGGTTTTGATTCATGGCGATGCCTCCATTGCCGGACAGGGCGTTGTTTACGAAGTTTTACAGATGTCGCAGTTGAAAGGCTATAAAACCGGTGGCACCATCCACATCGTGGTAAACAACCAGGTTGGATTTACCACCAATTATCTCGATGCCCGGTCGAGCATTTATTGCACCGATGTTGCCAAAGTTGTGCAATCGCCGGTTTTCCATGTAAATGGCGACGATGTTGAAGCCCTGGTTTACGCCATACAATTTGCCATGGAGTTTCGTGATAAATTCCATCGCGACGTATTTATCGACCTGCTCTGTTATCGCAAATATGGCCACAACGAAGGTGATGAGCCACGTTTTACCCAGCCTTTGCTGTACAAAATCATCGAAAAGCACCCCGACCCTTTCGAAATTTACGCCAAAAGACTCCTTGCCGAAGGAACAATCAGCACCGAAGATATTAAGGAAACAGAGGATAAAATAAATTCGACCCTCGAGAAAAACCTTGACGAATCAAAAGATCACCAAAATAAAACCATCAGGTTTTTCCTGGATGATCAATGGAATGGCATCAAAAAGGCTTCGGATAAAGATTTTGATTATTCGCCCGAAACCGGTGTGAATAAAGATGTCCTGCTCAATATTGCCGATAAAATTACCAGCCTTCCAAAGGATAAAAACTTTTACCGGAAAATTGTAAAATTGCAGGAAGACCGCCGTACGATGGCTTTGGACACAGGCATGCTCGATTGGGCGATGGGCGAATTGCTGGCTTACGGAACACTGTTAAACGAAGGATTTGCTGTTCGCCTCAGCGGACAGGACTGCGAGCGCGGAACTTTTTCGCATCGCCACGCAGTTTTGACTGTTGACGAATCGGAAGAAAAATATCTCCCGTTGCAAAATATCAGCGATAAGCAGGCCAGATTTGAAGTTTACAACTCGCTGCTTTCGGAATATGGCGTTTTGGGTTTTGAGTACGGCTATGCCCTCGAAACGCCCAAAGATCTCACCATCTGGGAGGCCCAGTTTGGTGATTTTGGTAACGGCGCACAAATCATCATCGACCAATATCTCAGCAGCGCTGAGGATAAGTGGAACGTGATGAACGACCTTGTGCTGCTGCTTCCACACGGTTACGAAGGCCAGGGTCCCGAACATTCGAGCGCCCGCATCGAGCGGTTTCTTACCCTCTGCGCCGAAAATAACATGCAAATTGTAAACTGCACCACACCTGCAAGTTTTTACCATGTGTTGCGCCGGCAGTTGCACCGTGAATTCCGCAAACCACTGGTTGTTTTTACACCCAAAAGCCTGCTCCGCCATCCAAGATGCGTATCAAATATTGATGAACTCACAAAAGGCAGGTTTAGAGAAGTTATTGACGATGATACTGCAAACCCCGAAAAGATCACAAGGGTCGTTTTTTGTAGCGGAAAATTATATTACGACCTGCTCGAAGAAAAAGAAAAGAAAAACCTCGAAACAACAGCTATCGTCCGGCTCGAACAATTGTATCCATTGCCGGTGAAACAACTGAAGGAAATCATCAAAAAGTACAGCCTGGCCACCGATTACACCTGGTCGCAGGAAGAACCCATCAATATGGGTGCGTGGTATTTTATTTCGCAATATTTCCCGGATGTTAAACTCAGGGCTGTGGCACGTCCGTCAAGCGGAAGCCCGGCAACCGGCTCCATCCAGTTTCACGCAGTGAGGCAACGCAAAATTGTGGATAAATCTTTTGAAGAATGTAATTGCCCGATGGTAAAAAAAGAATGCCGGATGATCTGCATCGGCAACCGCTGGAAATCCTTTGCCGAAAATCCCGAAAAGGTGATTGCAACAAATTTTTTAAATCCTTTACAGTAGAAAATTTAATGTTATGATTATAGAAATTAAAGTCCCAAGTCCCGGAGAATCGATCACACAGGTTCAGTTGGCCAGTTGGCTGGTCGAAGATGGTGCTTTTGTGGAGAGAGATACCGAAGTTGCCGAAATCGATTCGGATAAAGCCACTTTAAGTCTCAGCGCTGCCGAATCAGGCCAGATAAAAATCCTGGTTTCTGCGGGCGAAACTGTCGATGTTAATTCAGTTGTGGCTACCATCGATACCGGCGTTGAAGGTGTTGCAAAACCTGTCGGGAAAGCGGCAAAACCGGAAGTTGCGGCACCAGAGTTAAAAAAACCTGAACCCGCAAAGAAGGCTGAACCTCCAAAAACCGAAAAGCCTGAAATAGCCAAAAGTGCAGGGATTCATATTTCGCCACTTGCCAAAAAGCTGCTCGAAGCCAATAATCTCAGTGAAAGCGACCTGCTTGGTTTTTACAAGCGTTTACGCGTTTCAAAAGAGGACGTTGTGCAGTTTCTGGATGATCAGAAAAATATTCCGGCAACCTCAGCAGGTGCATCGCAAGCTGCTTCCTGGGGAGGAACCCGCGACCTGGAACGCAAAAAAATGACAACGCTGCGTCTGAAACTGGCCGAGCGCCTGGTTTCGGTAAAAAACGAAACCGCCATGCTCACCACCTTTAACGAGGTAAACATGACGCCCATCAACGATATCCGCAAGAAATATAAAGATGCCTTTAAGGAAAAATATGGGATTTCACTGGGTTTCATGTCATTTTTTACCAAGGCTGTAACCGAAGCTTTGCAGCATTTCCCGCAGGTTAATGCGCAAATTGACGGCAGCGAAATTGTGCTTCACAATTATGCTGATGTTGGCATTGCAGTAAGCGCTCCAAAGGGTTTGATGGTTCCGGTGATCAGAAATGCTGAAACACTTAGCCTGGCCGAAATCGAAATCCGGATCAGAGATCTCGCAACAAAAGCCCGCAACGGCAAACTCACCATCGATGAGATGACCGGCGGAACTTTCACCATCACCAATGGCGGGGTTTTTGGCTCGATGCTTTCCACGCCTATCCTCAACCCGCCACAGAGCGCAATTCTCGGCATGCACAACATTGTGGAACGCCCCATTGCCGTTAACGGGAAAGTTGAAATTCATCCCATCATGTACGTTGCACTTTCTTATGATCACCGCATTGTTGATGGCCGCGAATCGGTGGGATTCCTGGTAAAAGTTAAGGAAATGCTCGAGAGTCCGTCGAAAATGCTTTTTGGTGGAAATGATCCTGTAAAAGTTTTGCTTGGATTATAAAAAGTTTTTTCATTTTATTAAAAGGTAAGTTCGAAAATCGAATCCAATGAAAAAAATTATCTCAGGCATTTTCTATGTGATTTTTGGCCCTCTCTGGACAATTTTATCAATCAGCGCCGCATTTTCGGATGATGTTGATCTGGTGGCAAAAATCGTCATCCTCCTTCTTTTTACGCTTCCCGGGATTTTACTAACCTACAGAGGGGTCAGATTAATCATTTTGTACACCCAATTAAAAAAGATCGAAAGCACTGGTTCTTCCAACGAGCAAAAGAACGCACGAGCCTTTTTGGACGATAACCTTGATGAATTTAAAGATGATAATATTCTTGCCAGGTGGGAAATAAAAGGCCTGGAATGGGAGCGCTTTAAAGAGCGAAAATGCACTCCCGAAGCCATCAACAGGTCAACATCCCTGTATGCTGTTGCTTTTGGAATTGGTGCAGGTGGATTTATGCTTTTGTTTCTTCACAGCCAACCCTTAAACCTGATGTTGAGCGTGGGAGCTGTGGTTGCTTTAATTGCTGCATTTATCACCTACTTCGTCGTCAGAAAGGTTGAATACAACAAGTACGGTTTTGTAAACGATCTTCATCACGGAGAACTGACCCTGACCTATGAATACGCCGTTTTCTGTGGTAAAACGATCCCACTCAATTTTGGAAAACGGAGTGTCGAACGATTGGATGTATTCGAGAAAAACGGCACAAGCTATTTGTTTTTTCGGGTTTGGGAACAGTCATTCGGCCGTTCGACCATCGTATTTTTTGAATTTCCGATACCTGCCGATAAACTGCCTGAAGCAGAGCGCCTGAAACAGGTGTACAAAAATTAAATCCGGGATTTTTCCACTGTAAAAATGCGAATGTTTGAGAACGTTTTTGTCAGGATTTTTGATTCGGAGATTAACTGAATGATAAAAGACAAAAGAGGCCTTCTCAGAATTTCTCAGGTTCGATCGTTGTTTTCCTTTTCAAAATCAGCGAAATAATCGTCTTTTTTTACTTCAGAAAAACCGTTGATAAAACCGTGAAAATATTTTATTGAGAATGCCTCTTTTGAAATTAATTCTTCCCTCTACCTGCAAAAATCATAGCAGCATAAAGGTTTGTGCCGCTTAGTTTATAATCATCTGCACTACAAAATATAGTACTACCGTTGATACAACCAGCACACCAGCAATAATAAGAAAAGGCAAAACATTGGTTTTGAAACTACTTTTCTGCTCGTTATTATTTTGATTTGTTTCCATTTTGATATTTTGTTTAGTATTAAAATTCAGTTAAGAAAATAGTATTTCTGACAGGCATAACTTTCCTGACAGTTTTTAAACACGCTAAAATCCGGCGTTTTAACACAGCAATTCAGGTTTTCAATGCATACTTCTGTTTCAGAAAATCTAATTGTGAATCATCCCCGGGACAATTGCAGCAGTACGAAATCTGATCCCGATAGCTATCGGGACAAAATCTGATGAAAAAATGAAAATGAGGTGATTCGACGCCAGTAAGCGTCATCCTAAATTCGCAATAAACACTTTTTGAGATAGAGAGGAACCCCGAAAGCTGACGGGAGAAAAAATGTGTGATTCGGATGGGTAGGGAATTTGGGTGGATTTAACTGCAACACCTGAATCTGGTTTTGAAACGAAAACGACACCATTTCAGCAGCAAAAGCCAGAATATTAACCTGAACAAGGTTAGTTTCCCGTGACTGAATATAAAATGAGTTAGCCAGCGAGATTGCCAAAACCGGGTACAACTGATCTTTGGCTAAAATTTCATGTTGTTTCGAAATCGGGATAAATAACGAATAAGGGAGAATTAGTGAATAGGTAAAAAGCAGCAGCAGCAACCCGGGAATTGCTTTTTTGTACCGATGTAGAAATCTGATTTTCATTTTACTGCTTTTGATCCGGGGGCAAATTTATATCAGAAAATTGTTAATAGTCATTTTTATATTAATTTTTCTCTGAAGTATTATTAAACACTGAAGTAAATGCTAAACATTGCCTGACTGAGTTCGACGGGTTACTCCTTTTCCAATCCTATTCATCTCTCAACGCATCAATGGGTCGGATGCGGACAGCGCGTCTGGCGGGGATAAGTCCGGCAAAAGCACCCGAAATAACCAAAACGATCAATGCAGTTACCGCGATATTAAAATCTACTTCCGGGTTTTTAAACATCTCATTGTTAGCGCCAAATTTAATGAGTGCGTAATTTATGGCCTCAACCACCCCCACTCCGGCTACAAGTCCAAAGTAACCGGCAAAGGAAGTCAGGAAGATGGATTCGGTGATAATCTGGGTCATAATATTTGCCGGAGTAGCGCCAAGTGCACGCTGAACGCCGATGTCCTTGGTTCGTTCTTTTACGATTACCAGCATAATATTGCTGATGCCAATAACTCCTGCGAGTAAAGTACCGGTGCCAACAATCCAGATTAATCCGGCAATACCGCCGAACAAACCATTCATCTGGTCGAATTCCTTTTGAAGGTTAAAATGTCCGAAGGCTTCCTTGTCGTCGGGTGAAACGGTATGCCGGCGTGCCAGAATTTGCAACGCTTTTTCTTCGACAACCGCCGATTGTACTCCTTCTTTTGAGGTAATCGAAAACCACCCGACCACATCGCCATAATTGTAGGTTTTTTGTAAAGTTGTAAAAGGGATGAAGATACTTTGTTCCTTTTCACCACCAAAATTGATGTTGGTATTTAAGGGTTTAAAGGTTCCAATCACCTGGAAAAAAACACCCTTTATCCGGATATACTGGCCTATCGGATCTTCATCTTTATCGAAAAGCAGCTCCTGAACCCTGCTGCCAATCACGGCGACTTTTCGCTTTTGTTCGATATCAATTTCGTTCAAAAACCTGCCTTTTGGAATATCCATGGGATCAATGAGGTTCCACACCGGATATTCGCCAAGAATAGAAAATGCGCCGGTTTTATCTTTTCTTACCACATTATTGGTTCCATCGCCCGACGACCAGCCCTGGATTTTTGGAGACAAATATTTTATTTCGGGGATATTCTGGATAAGCGCTTCAATATCATCATTTCTGAAGTTGAAGTTTCTACCTCTGGGCAAGCCTTTGTAGGGAATGGTTGTTTGCTGGGTCCAGATGAAAACGCTGTTTGTGGCAAAGTTGCCCATGCCCTGCGAAACCCCGTTTTCGAGGCCTTTTCCGGAGCCAAGCATGATGATGAGCATAAAAATACCCCAAAACACCCCAAAGGCCGTCATAAAAGTACGAAGCCTGTTTTTTTGCAGGGTCTGAAAAATCTCCTGCCATTTGTCTCTGTCGAACATTTTTAATCCAGTTTAAGTTTAATTTGCAAAGCGCTTGGCGCTTGGCGCAGAGCGCAAAAAGAAGTTGCCAGTTGTGAGGCATAAGGCATAAGGCGTAAGTAGTGAGTCAGAAGTCAGAAGTCGGAAGTCGGAAGTCGCCAGAGGCCAGTTGGCAGTCAGCCGGTAAATCAAAAAATCTTCCATTTTTCCATTGTCGAATTGCCTCATTGTCGAATTCTTCCATCATTCCATTATTCCCTTCTTCCCATTGTCGCCCAGATAACTATCTGGGTTCCATTAATCCATCATTCCATCATTCCATTTTTCCACTCTTCCACTCTTCCATTTTCCCAAACTTCCATTTTTCCTTTTACACCTTCAAGAAAACCTCACAGGTTTTCCAAACCTGGTAGGTTTCTCTCCAACCTTCCATCATTCCCTTCTTCCCTTCTTCCCATTGTCGCTCCGATAACTATCGGGGTTCCATTATTCCATCATTCCATTTTCCCACTCTTCCACTCTTCCACTCTTCCATTTTCCCAAACTTCCATTTTTCCTTTTACACCTTCAAGAAAACCTCACAGGTTTTTCAAACCTGGTAGGTTTCTCTCCAACCTTCCATCATTCCCTTCTTCCCATTGTCGCCCAGATAGCTATCGGGGTTCCATTCTTCCATTCTTCCACTCTTCCACTCTTCCATTCTTCCATTCTTCCATTCTTCCATTCTTCCATTCTTCCATTCTTCCATTCTCTACTCATCCCTCAAAGCTTCCACAGGTTTTATTGATGCCGCCCTTCGTGCCGGTACAAAACCTGCGATAGCTCCTGCAAAAATGAGCAGGATGGTCGCACTGATGGCAATGCCAAGATTTGCTTCCGGATTTCTGAAAAACTCGGTTTTGACGTATGGCGACACAAGTTCAAGCAAGCCAACACCCAACACCAGTCCGATATATCCCGAAAGGGAGGTAATGAACACCGCTTCCTGCATGATGAGCATGATGATTGATAAAGGTGTGGCTCCCATCGATTTGCGGATGCCGATTTCTTTGGTTCGCTCTTTTACCGAAATCATCATAATGTTACTTACGCCAACGATTCCGGCAATGATTGTCCCAATGCCAATAACCCAGATAAACATCCGGATTGCTGCAAATAAGTCCATAAAACGTTTGAATTCCTCCACACCGTTCCAGATATACATTGCCTGTTTATCCTCAACATCAAAAGCATATTTTGCAGCCATTCTGGTTCTGATTTCTTCTTCCATAAGTTTGCTGTCGGCGATTGTATTAGAACCAACAGTAACAGCAAGGGTTTGAAGGCGATCCCGGCCCATAAAAACTTTTTGAGCGGTTGTGATGGGCAGGTAAATCATTCGCTGTTCATCCTGGCGGCCATTTTCATCTTTCCAAACGCCAACAACTTTAAACGGAATGCCTTTAACGTTGATGTATTCTCCTAAAGCCGGACTATCCTTAAATAAAGCCTGTTTAACCGCGGTGCTGATGGCAGTAACTTTCAGTGCTTTCTGAACATCGAACTCGTTAACAAAACGCCCTTCGACCATCTCCACTTTTTCGATAATCTGATAATCGGGATGTACGGTGTTGATTTCAAAATTTCCATATTCGTTTTTATAGGAAATGTTATTATCGCCCCAAACCTGGGATCGGCCTGCGATTTGACCAATCCCGGGGAGACTTTTTTTGAAGTTGTTGTAGTCGGCGTTTTCAAATTCGATGCGACGTCCTGGTTTTATGCCTTTGTAGGCTTTTGTGGTCTGACCACCCCAAACCCAAAGTGTATTTGTTGCCGATGACTCAAACTGACTTCTTACGCCGTTTTCGAGCCCTTTGCCTGAGCCCAGCAAAATTATCAGCATAAAAATTCCCCAGGCCACGCTGAACCCGGTCAGGAAAGTCCGCAGTTTATTCTTGCGGATGGTGCTGAAAATTTCCTCCCATTTGTCGATAAGGAACATAAAATTACTGATTTATTGAATGACTTTCGATGATCAATATCATCAAACGAATCGAACTCTATAAAATGATGATACCCTGACATTTTTCTCAAAACTAATATTGCAAACTACATCCCCAATCCTGAAAAGTAAGTTGAGGCAAATTATTCGCTAATCTGCACGAAAATTTCATACTTTTACCAAAAATTGATTTGTTGCATCATGCCTGTTGACTTTAAATATAGATTTTTTTACCTCATCATTGGGTTTACTTTTTATACTTTAACCGGTAGCGCTCAGGCTGATAAAGACAGTTTACTTAAAGTTGTTCAGAATTCTCAGGATATCAACGCCAAACTCTCGGCACAGAACCGGCTTACCTATTACATGATGTGGACCGACATTGACTCGGCACATAAAATGCTTGACGAACTTGCACCTCATGTCAAAAAGGTTGGGAACCTCGAAAATCAGGCACGGTTTATAAGTCTGAAAGGAACTTTTCACTGGTTTAACGGCAACTACGACAGCGCGCTTTATTATTACAGACAATGCATGGTTTTTTCCAAAACGCACAATCTCAAAGGCCAGTATAATACGACAATTTCGAACCTTGGAGCACTTTTTAATCAATTAAGTATTACCGATAGTTCGCTGTATTATTTAAGTATTGCACTCGAATCAGCCCGTGAAGAAAAGGACTCTGCAACAATAGCCAAAATCCATTTTGACCTGGGAATTACCTACAATAAAATTAACTACAACAACCTGGCCCTCGAAAATCTGCTGAAAGCCAAAGAATTTTTTTCGAAAATTCATGATACGGTCACGCTTTCCCTGATTCACAATTCGCTTGGAAATACCTACAAAAGTATCGGGAATTTTGAAAAATCCAGGGATGCTTCATTTGCGGCCCTGCAATATGACCTCGCTTCAAAACGCATTGATCAACAAAGTAATATCCTGAACAATATCGGGGTGAATTACTGGAAGAATAAGCATCATATGGATTCGGCAAAATATTATATCAAAAAAGCTATCGAAATGCCTTCAACATCCGAACAACCCATAAAACTGATGACCTATTTCACCAATCTTGGTGGCATCGAATTTGAATGTGAAAATTTCAGGCAGGCATTATTCTATCTTCAAAAAGCCCGGTCGATAGAAACACCCTTTGAGGACTATTTTACAAAATCGGGTTTGTTTGTTAACCTTGGGGCAGTGTGGCTGTCTTTAGGAAATATTGATTCGGCCTATTTTTATTCACAGCAAGGATTGGAAATGGCATTGAAAATCGATGCATTCGAGCATGTAAAAAATGCTTATCGAAACCTGTTTGAAACCGATTCGGTAAGTAAAAATTACCTTTCGGCCATAAAATATTATCAATTATTCAAAAATTACACTGATACTATTTCAAACGTGGAGGTCAGGAATCGAATCGCTGAACTGGACATTATTTACATGACGGCTCAAAAGGACAAGGAAAACGCATTTTTACTAACACAAAACCAATTAAACCAGGAAGTTATCTCAAAACAAAGCGTTATTGTTTTTATCTCACTGGCTGCACTCATTACTTTTTTCGTTTTCCTGATATTACTGCTTCGGAATCAGCGAAAGCTAAATTTCGCGCTTGATGAACTTCACAAAAAAAACACTGAAATTGAAAAAAAACAGGCCGAAATTGAAATGAAAAACCAGCACCTCCAGCTTCAGAAGGAAAAATTAACCGAATTAAACCAAACCAAAGACAAGTTTTTTTCGATTATTGCCCACGATTTGAAAAGCCCTTTTAATGCCCTGCTTGGCTTCCTGGATGTACTCGAAAATGATTTTGATACGATGAGTGATGCCGAGAAATTCGACATCATTAAAATCCTTCACGAAAACAGCGAAAATACCTATAATCTGCTAGTTAATTTGTTAGACTGGTCACGCTCACAACGTGGATTGATCAAAAATCATCCTGCGATCCTCCGGCCCAGAGAAGTTGCCGAAAGTGCAATGGATATTTTATCGCAACGGGCTTCAAGAAAAGAACACAGCATCCAAAATCTGATTTCATCAGAGCAATTGGTTTATGCTGATCCAAATCTTACGCAAACTGTTTTCATCAATCTGATAAACAATGCGATAAAATTCACACCGCGGAAAGGAACGATTATTCTAAATTCGGTGGAGAAAAATGGATTAATCGGGATTTCGGTAACCGACAACGGAATAGGAATTCCAAAAGCTAAGATTGACGGGCTTTTCGATATAAATTCCGATTTCAACCGCAAAGGAACAGAAAACGAAATAGGAACAGGTCTCGGATTGAAAATGTTCAAAGAGTTCGTGGAAACCATGGGTGGCACCATTTCGGCAGAAAGTGAAGAAAACAAAGGAACAACCTTTACATTTTCATTGCCGGTTTATCATTCAGGTCGCATGCGGCAATCGTAGCTTTTCTATTTCTTCTTCCATCAGTACAGAGCGGTTAAACATATTTTCGGCTGGTGTTGTTTATAACCAAAAAAAACTGAGATGGATTGAAACAATCAGGCAACAAACACCTCCGTCAAATCAACCTCCAAATCACCATTAAAAATATTCACCGGAATTTTATCATTTTCGGCATACATTCCTACAAACTGAAATTTCCCGTTTTTGTCCAAAATAAACACGGTTACATTTTCATCGTTGGGGCTAACTATCCAATATTCGAGCACGCCATGTTCCTGGTAAATATTGAATTTATCTTTTATGTCGCGTTTTGAAGTTTCTTTAGTAGCAATTTCGATGATAAATTCTGGTGCACCTAAGCAGCCTCTGTCATCTAATTTTGAAAGGTCGGTAATGATGGATAAATCAGGTTGAACAACGGTGTAGATTTGATCATCACTGGTTTTATTGGCATCTTTAAACATACGCACATCAAAGGGAGCATGATAGATATGGGGTTTTTTTCCAGCCAAATAATTACCCAGAATTCCTGTCAAATGAGATGAAACCTGTGCATGTTTTCGCCAAGGTGTTGAAAGCTCAACAATTAAACCATCATATAGCTCACGCCGCACATCGTCCATCCACGTTAGATAGTCGGCGTAAGTGTAGCGTTTGTTCATGTCGAGATTTAAAGTGTCCATTTTGAGTTGTGTTTTGTTTGTACAAAAATAGTAATCTTTTATTTAAGCGGTAGTTATTAAGTCAATTCATCTTCAATGGTTTATTACTACCTTTGTGCTGAGAAACGTTTCAAATCAAAATGTCATGAAGATCATCAACCCACTTTACGATAAAGCCTTTAAGTACCTGATGGAAAACGAAAAGTTAGCCAAAAAGGTGCTTTCGGTAATTCTTGATGTTGAGATTGAAGAAGTGAAACTCGAACATCAGGAAACCGTTCTTCCTTATGAAAGAACTATCCTGACTTTGTTCCGTCTCGACTTTAAAGCTTTAATTAAAGAAGCCGACGGAACCCGCAAAACCGTGTTGATCGAACTTCAGAAATCGAAGTTTTCAACCGATATTCAGCGTTTCAGAAATTATCTGGGATCAGCCTATCTGGCAAAACCCGTTGATCTGCAAAATATCGTGGAAGAGCCTAAAGCAGAATTTATAGCACCTTACCCGATTATTACCATTTACATTTTGGGTTACAACCTCGACGATTTGCCTTACATGGCCGTAACCGTAAACCGGGATATCGTGAATTCGGTTAATAATGAAAAAATTGAAGTGAAGAGTTTTTTCATCGAACATCTTACCCACCAGTCACACATCATTCAGGTGCGGCGGTTACCCAAAAAGCGGCGTACAAGGCTGGAAAAATTCCTGGTTTTTTTTAATCAGGCCTGGTGTACCGAAGATGGCTACATCATTGATTTGCAGGAAATCCCCAGAGAATTTCTTGATATTGCCAGATACCTGCAAGGTCCTTTGTTGGATGAAACTTTCCGGCGTAATCTGTTGGCGGAAAACCAACTCGACCAGATTTTTGAACAACAGGAGAAAAAATATCTGAAAAAAATAGCCGAGGTAGAACAAAATGAGAAAGAAGCCAGAATAAGGGAAGAGGAGGAACGCAGGCAAAAAGAAGCCATAACGCTGAAACTTGCCTATCTGATGAAAAAATCTGGCGCAACCCCCGATGACATTATTAAAGAAACCGGGTTAAGTACTGAGAAAATAAATGATTTGTAGCATTTGCCGAACCATTGATTAAGAGGTAAACACCTCCGTCAAATCAACCAGCAAATCACCATTAAAAATATTTACAGGGATTTTATCATCGCCCGAAAATATGCCTTTGAACTGGAATTTTCCGGTTTCATCTAAAACAAACACATTCACGGTTTCATCATTGGGGTAAATAATCCAATATTCAAGCACGCCGTGTTCCTGATAAATCTCAAATTTTTCCTTTGTATCACGTTGTGAGTTTTTCGCTGATACAATTTCGATGATGAAATCGGGAGCGCCCAGGCAGCCGCGTTCATCCATTTTCGATAAATCGCAAATGACGAAAATATCAGGCTGCAAAACAGTGTAAATCTGTTTATCATTTTCGGCATTTTTATTTTTAGGGAACCGAACGTCTGTGGGTGCAGCATAGACTTCACATTTTTTTCCATCCAGAAAAACATCAATGATACGAGTGAGTTTTATGGAAATTCGTTGATGGCTTCTTGAAGGTGCCGGAGTCATCAGTTTTATAAAACCATCGTGAAGTTCACGCCGCACATCGTCCATCCAGGTAAGATAGTCGGCGTAAGTGTAGCGTTTGTTCATATCGAGATTCAAAGTGTCCATTTTGAGTTGTGTTTTGTTTGTACAAAAATAGTAATCTTTTTCTTGTTGAAGCTGTGTGATTAAGATAGCTACAATTACAAATTGTCCAAAGTTTCGGGCGGTCCGCCAGTTGGCGGACCGCTCAGAGACGTGGTTTGATGTCTTGAAACCTCACTGGTCTCGAAGACCTGGTAGGTTTTAAACTTAAAAACTGTGACCAATTTTTGTAAATGGATAGACCTGGCCGGAAAATTCGTTTATAAACTTAGCTTAACCACCTGTTTCTCTGTTTTTCTTCCACCCCAACTCCGCTGCAAAAACATCTTTTCCGCTGGTTTTGCTTCTGGCAAGAATAACGTGGCTTTCGGGATGGTTTTCGTGAATCATCAGCTCAATTTCTTCGCCTGATTTTGATTCGTGC
Source organism: uncultured Bacteroidota bacterium (assembly GCA_903944895.1). Taxonomy (GTDB): domain Bacteria; phylum Bacteroidota; class Bacteroidia; order Bacteroidales; family 4484-276; genus CAJATL01. Next base: position 35,109 of record CAJATL010000097.1, on the reverse strand, counting down.
ATAAAATTTACCTGAAATGAAGCAAGCTGGTTTGCCCGATGAAAATCGTTATCAAAAAGGTTGAGACACCATTCCACATAGCGCGTGTTGTTAACATGGTTGTTAAAATCCATATCGCAATATTTGGTAAGGATGGTTTCACGGTATTCGATTCCTGGAGGAACCATGATTTTTGAGGCATTTTCGCCAAGAGCCATTTTATCGGTGGTGAGATGTGCCGTGTTTTTGACGAGGTCTAATTTCTGAGGCCTCCGGGTTTTGGCATCCAGGATGAGCCAGGTTGAACTTGCTGCACCGATTTTCTCGCCTTCGAGGGTGGTGATTACATAATCGCGATAGGCAAAAATGCCTTCTGGCGGGCGTGGCCAGGTTTCGACCAATATTTTATCGCGCCATTTGGGGTAACGATCCATCCTGACGAACCATCGCAGGATTACCCAAAACTGATTCAGTTGTCCGGCATCATCATAGCCAAAACCATGATGGTTGGCATGTTGCCAGGCTGTTTCCTGCAAATAGTTGCAGATAGTCGTCATCGTGGCAAAGCCTCTGAAATCGGCTTCCTGCCAATGGATAAAATACTCGTCTTTCCAGGTTTTTTTGAGGGATTCCATGGTGTGATTTTTAAATATTTATACGATCAATTATTACCCAAATTAGCCTTTGGTTGATAAATTTTGAAAAACGCATTTTACAGAGGAAAAATCTGTAAGGCACAAAACAATGATGAAAAAGCTCAATTTTTATGACACCAAAACGTCAGCAGGAATTCCTAATTCATTGTGAAACAACTTGGCAAGTTCAAGGGTAAGCGGTTTGCGTTTGTCTAAAATTGCCGAAACGTATCCTTTTGAACCAATCTTACCAACAAAATACTGGTTCTTTAATCCCAAATCAGCCATCTTACTTTTAATAGCATCAATTGGGTCAGGTTTAGGGATAGGATAATTTTGATCTTCATATTGTTTAATTAACAAAAGCACAACCTGGAGTTCAATTCCTTCAGGTGATTCCGGAGTTACATTTTTATCAAACATTTCATCAGCCCAGTCAAGATATTGCTGATATTCTTCTGGTAATAATACTTTAACGAAGGGTTCTTTCATAATCCTCAAATCTTACTTTAACAATTTTTGAGCGACTTTCATTTCGCAAAACAACACCTTCCGACTTTTTTAAAGCATTTTCTGACAAAGCAACTTTTGTAGTCGGAATGAACTTTTTTAAATTCTCTAAAACTACTTTATGGGACATATCACCTAAATCGAATTCAACCAATGGGACAAGTTCAAAATCGGTAAACTGATTTTCCATTTCTGAACGGCTAATGAAATTTTGACCATAAATTATTCCATTATCAGTTTCGCTTTCACGCCATTTTGAAATTTCATGTTGTGACAAATCAAGTATTGACAAATCATCGTAAACGGCAATATCAAAAACACGAAAACCATTTTTATCCTGACCATACCACTTGGCATTTGCAGTAGTTTTACCACCAAAAAATTCACCGTAAATTACTGTAAATTTATCTGTTTGTGGGATTTTGACATTTAATGCTTTTAAGCCATCAACAATTCCTTGTGCATTGTCAAAATACAAGTCGTGAGAGTGATGTAATATAAATTCTCTTGCCCCAATTAAATATTCAGAACCAAAGCAAATAATTCTTGTATTTGTACCATCAATTTTTTCAGTTGCATACATTTTTTCGCCTTGAATTTGCGTGGTAAATTCATTTTTTAAGCGCCCCTTTTCACCTAATTGATGAAGCGTAAGTATTGATGGATACTTTGTTAATGTGTTTATTTTCTCTTTACCGAACTTTGAAATTAAATCTTTTATCATTTTGTCAAATTATTTTTAAGTTTTACAACTACAAAAATAAACGCCGGGAAAGTTGTAAACCGTTGTGGTGATGATCTTTAAAATCATGACTTCTTCCTTTTAAAAACTCCTACTTGTTACAACCTTTCGTCAGATACAACAATCGCCTTCTAAAAAGCCTTAACCTTCATAATGAAATCGGTTAGCCGCATTTCTTCCTGTTCGCCGGTTTTCATGTTTTTTACCGAGAGTACATCTTTTTCGATTTCATCCTGGCCAATGATCACCACAAACGGAATGTTTTTCTTATCGGCATAATTCATCTGCTTTTTCATTTTGTCGGCTGTAGGGAATAATTCTGCATTAATGCCGGCTTTCCTGACTTTTTGGAGAACACGGAGCGTATATTTTTCTTCTTCTTCACCAAAATTCACAAAGAAGACCATCGTGGAAAGCTCTTTATTTTCAGGAAAAAGATCAAGTTCATTCAACACATCGTAAATGCGGTCGGCACCAAACGAAATGCCCACACCCGAAGTGCCGTCCATGCCGAAAATACCGGTGAGGTTGTCGTAACGCCCGCCACCGCAAATGCTGCCAATCTTAACATCGGCGGCCTTTACCTCGATAATGGCACCGGTGTAATAATTGAGGCCACGGGCAAGCGTGAGGTCCAGCTCAACCATCGACTCCACGCCAAGTTCGGCAACTTTGTTCATGATGTAAAGGGTTTCTTCGATGCCCTTCATCCCGGTTTCGGAGGTTTGCAGCAATTCCCGGAGCAGCATAAGTTTTTCCTGCTGTGTTCCTTTCATGGTAAGGATGGGCTGCAGTTTTTCGATAGCAGCTTCAGAAACACCTTTATCGAGCAATTCGCTGTTAACTTTTTCGAGGCCAATTTTATCCAGCTTATCAATGGCGACGGTGATGTCCATCATTTTATCGTCTTCGCCCACCATTTCGGCGATGCCGGCTAGGATTTTACGGTTGTTGAGTTTAATTTCGACGGCAACATGCAGCCTCGAAAAAATGTCGTCAATCATCTGGATCAACTCCACTTCGTTGAGCAGGGCATCGCTGCCAATCACGTCAACATCGCACTGGTAAAATTCGCGGTATCGCCCTCGCTGCGGACGGTCGGCACGCCAGACAGGCTGAATCTGGTAGCGCTTGAACGGGAAATTAATATCGTTGCGGTGCATCACCACGTAACGTGCAAAAGGCACGGTGAGGTCGTAACGCAGGCCTTTTTCAGAAATCTGAAGCGCGACTTTGTTTGATTCTTTATTCCCGAAATCATCGGTTTTGACATTGCTTAAAAAATCGCCTGAATTCAAAACTTTAAAAAGCAGCTTATCGCCTTCTTCGCCATATTTTCCGAGCAAAGTCGAAAGGTTTTCCATAGCCGGAGTCTCGATGGGGAGATAGCCATATAGCTGAAATACTTTTTTAATGGTATCGAAAATATAGTTTCGTTTCACCATTTCTTCAGGTGAAAAATCCCTTGTTCCGCTCGGTATTGTTGGTTTTTGGACTGCCATTTTATTGATTTATGATTGAAGATTTATGATTTATGATTGAAGATTGTGATTTGTGAAAGTCGCTTAGCGCTTAGCGCAGAGCGCATAACCTTTGTGATTTGTGATTTGTGATTTGAGTTTTGTGATTTTGCCTTACGCCTGAATTCCTACTTTTTTTAACAGGTTTTCCAGATACTCTTTTGCTCCGGGATCACCTTCGGCTGGCGCCCAGGGGGCAAAGTTTTTAGAGGTTAACAGCGTCCAGGGGCCTTCCTTTATTTCGTAAGCAACCGACCCCGATTCGAGTGAAACCAGCATGTGATAAGCCCTTTCAGGGATTTCGACTCCGTATTTACCTTCACTGGCATCAAGAATTGCATAGTCGGTAATGTTTCCGTTTTCATCAAAGATAAAAACAGCAAACCTCCCTCGCAAAGCAAGGAAAATCTCGAACTTATCAGGATTTTCGTGCTTGTGCGGATGGATGTAAGTTCCGGGTTCCATCGCGTTAAGCATCCGGTGCAAAGGATCTTCGTGGGTTGGATGAAAATTATAATTCATCCTCAACCGCGGTGAAACCTTAGCTTTAGCAGATGTTTCGTCTAAAAAATTATCATCAATTTTTATCATTTTCAGCGTAAAAAATTCCGGGCAAAAGTATCTAAAATTGAGGAATATATAACGCAACGAATGCCTGGAATCACGGGTAATGGCAGGAAATGTAAGTAATTCAGGTCATTTTTCGAAAAACAACTGCTCACTCACATTCCGGAAAGGTGATTCCGGCAACATCATTCATCAATACAAAATATGCTTTTCCGGATTGGAGTTGTGACAACGTGAATACGCCCATTTCGGGCCACCAGAGCCGCCATCCTGCAACTTCTTTAACCATCACCACCCCTGTGCCTGAAAAGAGTTCACCAATCGGCACCGAACATCCCGACAATACCGGGATAAGATTCCAGCCTTGTTCGAGCATCAGCGTTTTTTCGGAGACTGGCAATCCTGAAAAAGTAATTTCCAACTGCTGACTTAGTTTGATGATGTATCCTTCTTTTGAATCCCACAAACCAAGTGTATTTACTCCGGTTGCCGGAAAATAAGCACCTTCGGAATTTTGTAAAGTGATCAACTCCCCGATGATTGGTTGAAAAAGCGAATCCGGATCATGTTGCAGCGGATCGATAAAACTGGAAATTCCGCTCCAGCCCTGATTGTGACTGGTCATTTGCTTTTCGCTGATAAATCCTGCATCAGGCATCGAAATATCTGAAATGTAACCTGTGACATTAGAACCATCAGCATTATCAGCGCACCTGATCCAGTAAGAATATCGCTTGCCGGTTTCGGCTGTCATATCCTGAAAAGTACTGCCCTGGAACCATCCGTCATTTAAGACGACAGCGGCTGAAAAGTCGGCTGTTGCCGAACGGAATATCCTGTAAAAATACCAGGCCTGGCCATTCCAGTTAAGCTGGATAAATTCATCTTTAGTTCCATCAGAAGCCGAAAGTACAGGAGGTTTAAGATGGTGTTGAAATTTATAATCACCCAGAATTATTTCATCCAGGTGAACCGGTGGTTTGTTATTCAGCCACAGGTTTATCCGCATATTTTCTTCGCCGGGGGCTGGCAAATAGGCACCTGTGTAAATCCATTTTTTGATGAGTGAAGAATCTGCTTTCCGGCTCTCAAAAACTACCGAATCTTTGTACCAGGCAAAGGAGTGAATAGTTCCCGGAGCGGTTCCTGTGTTGTACCTCATCAGGTTTCCGGCAGGCTCCCAGGGCTGAATCACGAATTGTGCATTTGTTGGGTCGCCGGCATTTCCCCATCGCGAAAACTCAAAATCAATTTCCCGGTACCAGGCCTCCCTGTCGGAAGAATATGGGCTGACATCGTCCCAGGTGAAAAAGCCAAAAACGCTTTTTGGGTCAAGAATGTTGGGGTTACTGTTGTAAACAAACGAATATTTGCCATAACCAAAAGCTGTGTCGGCAATAATTTCGGAGGAATAATACAAGCCGTTCGTTTTGGTGATTTTGAGATGCAGTTGTCCCTGCGGATCAATCCAGATATTTTCCTGGGCTGCCGAGAAAAGGTTATCGCCGGGGCCCATCGCTATTCCGTCGAGCGATTCTTTAACAGTCCAGGAATATTCCTGATTGGGCCAGGAAAATTTCCGGGTGCCATGAGGACGAGCTATCACGTCGTATGGCAGGTCGAGAAGATATTGAGGCAACTCGCCTCCCGAAACCTGCGGTGCTGCCGGCCAGGAATTATGCTTCAGATAAACAAAAATCCGTGTACCAAATTCGTCGTACCCACCGCTGATAAACTGAACCGAAAATGAACCATCAGTCTGGAGCGGCGTGACGGGATTAGTAAACGAAGGCTTTGGCCCCCACCAGCCTCCGCCTTCCTGGACAAAAACGTAACAAACCACGCCATATTCAGCGGGATTTACCACGTAAGCCCTGCCTTGCAAGAGCGCATTTTCGCCATAGTCGGGACAATAAGTAATTTCGATGGACTGGGCATGAAGAAAATACCCAAACATTAGAAACATCCACATCAAACTTATCTTTTTCAACTTCAAATCCATCATCCTAAAATTTTTCATTACAATTTCCTTTTTTTCAAAATTAACAATTATCAAGTGTGTATTTCCGATTCGTATTAAGATTTGTATTCCAGCGTGGCACTTCCTGTTCGTCCAAATAAAAACAAAAAAGCAGGTGGTTAAACCTGCCTTTTACGTTATGAAAAAAACTACAAGTCACTTATTTATCTGATCACCATCTTTTCGACAGCTACTGAAGATGCATCGGATACCCTGATAAAATACACACCTTTCGAGAGTGCGCTTAAATCGAGATGCTGCGAGCCGCTGATTGTTGTCAAGAAAACCTGCTGTCCCTGTGAGCTGGAAACTGAAACATTATAAATGCCATCTTTAGTTAGGTTAATGAAAATCTGACCATTTCCCGGGTTAGGGAATATGCTGAAAGTTGCCCTTTGCTGACTGATGATTCCGGTTGTTCCTGCTTTCAGTTCACGAATTATCGATAAGCCGTTTTGGGTATAAAAACCATCGTAATTTGCAACTGAATGATCATAAACTGCCGTAACAGCAATTTCCTGGCCAGCGCGATAAATCCTGAACGACATTTCTTCGCCGGAAGCCATGCCATCGTTATTTTTGGTTGTTGCATCATCACCAAAAACGACGAGGGGAATCATATTTTCGCTGCCGTTAAAAGCTGCTTTTCCAACACAAATTCCATCAGCATTAAAAGCACCAACAACATCACCTGTAGTAAGGGTTGCAGTTGCCAATGAAATAATATGCTGTGAGCCGGTTGGTGAAACTTCATTCCATGCCGGAACTTCGATATTTTGATAAGAAGTCCTTGAGGAATAACCGGATTTCGGTGGTGTACTGCCAAAATCAAAAACGGTAGGATTTATTACCCTGGTAAGGTAAGCAAATCCAGGATAAAGCATTTCCAAAGCTCCGCCAACACCGGGTACCAATCCACCCTGTGGCCAGTAAATCTCACCACTGGCGATATCAAACATAAATAAAATATCGTCGCCCAAAGGCATAACTACATCTGCAACAGCTACAGGCTCCTGGCTTAAAACCGGGACATAAACAATACCAGGATTAACTGAAACCGTTCTGTCGGTTGGTTCGCTGCCAGTAAATTCAAAAATAACGCCTTTCTCAAATTTTACTTTATATCCCTGGTAAGTATCCCATTCGCCAAGCGTGTTGATACCATGTTCGGGCCAGAACATTCCGTTTAATCCAAGCAAAATTACCATGTCATCCAATACAGGTGCAAAAACTTCTTCCATACTCATTTTGGCATCCAGGATAAGATTGCTCGAAATGCCGCTCCAACCTTTTTGATAAGTTGGGCAACCATCGCAAAGATTCCAGCAAACAACAGGTAGAATAATTGTCTGATCAACCAATAAAGTGCGGTTGGTGTAGCCACCGATGGTTGAAGTACAGGGTTCGCCAGGTACAAATTCTTCCTGAATTGCCCAGCCATCCATGGTAAATTTATATTCGTACTGGCCATCCATCATTGAAAGAGTGGCGTTGTAAACTCCGTCCAATTCCGGATCGGTAAGCTCATTGCAGTTGCCGCACCAGTTATTGAAGCTGCCACTGACATAAACTTTTGAAAAAGTTCCACCGAATTGTGAAAGGTCAACCTGGAAGGTTACATCTTTTGGCACTGGTGCTTCGCCACATGCATAGCAACTGTTCCAGCAAACCAATGGCAGCGAGGTTGCTCCGGTTACGGTGAGGGCTCTGTTGTGGTATCCATCCACTGTAATAACGCAAGGCTCGCCTCCCAGAAACTCTTCCTGAACGGCCCAGCCATCGAGGGTGAATTTGTATTCATAACTTCCGTTTTCCAACAAAAGTTCAGCTTCATAAACGCCATCCGTTTCCGGATCGAGCAGTTGATTGGCACCACCCGACCAGCCATTGAAAGATCCGCTGACATAAACATTGGTGAACGTGCCGGCAAATTCATTCATATCAACCCTGAAAGTAACCGGAGCCGGACCTGCAGGCTCGCAACCTGCTTCAAAAGGCACGGTGAATTCGCCTTCAATTAACATCCAATTTCCACCGAACGATGCTTTACTCCACAAAACATTCAATGTTACATTTTCCGGAGGGTTAGAAGGCCAGGATAATATCTTGCTGATTTTTCCTAGAACTGATGTGTTTTCACCTGAAATTGCTGCTCCGCTGCCGTTGTTAATGATTAACAAATCCACCGGATCAGCAGTTGCTGATTCGATTTCGACAATCATCGAGAGGGCATCAAAATTTTTGATGGTTAAATAAATAGCCGATTGCACTTCAGCTTCAATGCCAAAATGATAAACCAATTTTTCGCAATATTCCGATCCTGGAGCCACGCCAGCCACGGTAAACTCGATCGAATAGGTTTTAATGGTAGTTCCATCGGCCGCGGTAACCACAACTTCGGTAGTTCCAGGCAAAGCTGCTGCATCATTTACCATATACTCAGCTTCGGGATCATTGGTAGTTGCCGTAACCACAGGCACGGTTACTGTACCTATAGGCAATTCGACTGAATAACTCAATATGGTTGGCAAAAATCCGGGAACGGTAGTTCCATCCACCTTAAGATCGCTCAATGATGCGTCAGTTCCGACAGCAGTAGGATTTTTCCAGAAATATAAATTGTCGAAATATACAGTTCCGTTTCCATCGACTTTAAATTGGAAAACATCGGCAAGATTTACCGGCGGAACATAGTGAGTTAAAGGTATGTCCACACTGACCCATTCGTTGGGGGTAATTGGAAGTGTATAGAAAGTTTCGGCACCAGGGCTGATTACGAAAAATCTCAACAGCGTTGAATTTGGCGTCCAAAAGTCCACATGGATGTACTCATATCCAGAAACATTCTGATTTGTGTATTGTGTTCCCTGATAGTTCAGGTTTGCATATTTGAGCGTATTGTTTCCGGCTGCGTTATAATTAACGGTTACTCCCGTTGATTGTCCCCAGTTAGGAGTGAAATTGGTTCCCGGGATATTGATGTAAACTTCGGTATAAACGGAAAGCACATTTTCGGCAGAGTGTGCCGGAACAGGCGGAACTGTTGTTGGTTCGGCCAAAGGAGGTACGGTAAAACCGTCGGGAACCTGAAGATTATCGAAATAAAGCACATTATCCGTTGGTCTGCCGCCGAAAGTAAAATCAGGGATGATTACAATCAGGCTGTAAGTGCTTCCGATTTTAGCCGAAAAATCGAATGTGATCTCTTCCCATTGGTTAATTAAGGTGTTTGGTACCAGAATCTGAAAATCGCCGCTAAATCCTTCGAATTTCATGCCTATGTTGCTGATGGTTGGTTTGTAAACCATGATTTTTACAACTGCGTTGGTTGCATCAAAAGTAAACACTCCATCTCCATCGGTAAAGCATAAAGCCCAGGGATTTCCTCCTACCTTAGCAATAAACTTTGCTGTTGTTGCACTTGTGTTGATGCCGCCATTGTTAGGATTGGCAACAAACTCAAGAGGTGGATTACTGCCGTTTTCGGTCATGATCCACGTCCAGTCGGCACCGGTTCCTCCCGGCTCAAAATCGATGTTGTGCGTGCTTTGCGCAATCGAACTGATCGCGAATAGCATCATTAAAGCAAGTAATAAATTCTTCATAATGATAATTTTTAGTTAGTATTAAATTTATTTAAAAACGAATTTGCCTGGATTAGAATAAAGAGGCTGTCTTAAATGTTATAAAAACGCAAAGGACACAAAGAAAGACGCAAAGGGCCGCAGAGACAACACGTTGAAATAAATTTCTTTGCGGTTCTCTGCGTTATAACTCTGCGCTACTCTGCGGTTAATATTATATTTTGAGACAGTCTCTTTCTCATAAACAAAAACTTGTTATTTTTTGATAAACTTCCGTTGAAAATTCCGGCCATTTTGATCCATGATCACCATCAGATAAATCCCTGGTCTGAGATCGGAGATATTGATATTTCCGTCAGGCTGATTTTCGGATAAAACTTTACTTCCTGACATCGTGAAAATACTGATTGTTTCTATCAACCCAAAATTGCTAATCCCAATAAAGTCCTGAGCGGGATTTGGGAATAATTCGAATTGTGAAACCTCTATCTCCGGAACGCCGATAACATCAATGAGTAAATCAATATCATCAAAATAGAACTGGCCGGGAACTAAATGCCCTTCACCACCAAACTGGACGACAACCTGGTCGTAATTTACGCTGTCGGCAGCCGTTGTGAATTCTAAGTAAAGGGTCAACCATTGATCAAAAACAGATACAGTTTTTACTATTTCGGTTTGTGTTGTCCAGGCATTGCCGCCAAGCAGACTGTTTTGAAGTTTTATGGCCAATGTTGGGGTGAGTGCGCCCGTGTAGTTGTTCGATGATGGGAAATATGCCCTGATGCGGAAAAGGTCCCTAACTGTCAAATCCATGCGATGGTCTAGCACAAACTGGGCATTGGTGTATTCAAAAGCTCCCGAACGGCTATAATCGGCCACATGGTTCGAAGGGTTTGTCGGGTCGGTGGTAACAGGCAATTCCATCATATCCGGATCCTGGAAAAACCAGTTGTCAATGTTTCCCCAGCCGTTATTTTCGAAATTATCCCGGACACTTAATTCCAGGTAAGGTTTTACAAATACCAGGGTTGTAAAAGTAGCGCTTTGCGCCGGAATCAGGTCAGCATCAAGGTAGCGGATCACTTCATCATTCAAAGCCACATAATACACTGTTCCATTGTCGAGGTCAGCATTGGGATTGATGGTGATGATCGTTTTTCCGGCATTGATGGTTCCGGTAAAAGGAACACTGGCGCCACCTGCATTGGTTTTTTTAAAAGTTACAATGTTGGCAATATCACTGTTTGAAATTGCACTTCCGTTGGCCAATGTCACCGGCACTGTAAACGTTAATGTCGGGCTTACCGAAACATCAATTCCTGTAGCGCCGTTTGGCGGATAAAAAGCCAGGCTCCCGTTTGCCGATGAGCCATTCAGCTCGAAATTATCGAAATAGAACTGTCCGGGAACAAAATGTCCTTCACCACCAAATTGCACTACAATCTGGTCGTAATTTATGCTGTCGGCTATTGCACTGAAGTCGAAGGTAAGATTTACCCACTGATCAAACTGGGTAACGGTCATCAATACTTCGGTTTGTGTGGTCCAGGCATTTGGGCCAAGAAGGCTGTTTTGTAATTTGATAGCAGCTTTTGGAAGCAACAAACCGGTATAATTGTTCGACGACGGGAAATACACCTTCATATCAAAAGTGTTGCGGATATTTAAATCCATCCTGTGATCCAGAATAAACTGGGCATTTGTCCATTCAAAACTTCCCGAACGGTCGTAATCGGCAACATGGTTCGAAGGATTTGCAGGGTCGGTGGTGATGGTAAGGTCAACAAGATCGGGACTATCCTGAAATTTCCAGTTATCAATTGTTCCCCAGCCGTCATTTTCAAAATTATCGCGTACATCAAGTGCCAGGTAAGGTTTAGGCGCAATGGCCGTTGTAAAAGTTATGCTTTGCCCAGCGATCAGGTCGGCATCAAGGTAACGGATTACTTCATTATTTAAGGCTACATAATAAACCTGTCCATAATTGAGATCAGCAACGGGATCAAGCGTAATCATTGTTTTTGTCGCATTGATTGTTCCGGTAAACGGCACATTGGCTCCGCCGGCATTGGTTTCCTTGAACGTTACAATTGATGAAATATCATTATTCATAATTTCACTGCCATCGGCCAAAGTAACAGGAACCGTAAAATTCAATGTCGGGCTAACCCAGACATCAATTCCGGTTGCACCGTTGCCGGGATAAAAACTCAAAGTTCCATTGGCTGAAACATCGTTAAGTTCGAGGTCGTCAAAATAAAACTGGCCTGGAACAAGATGTCCTTCACCACCAAACTGAACAACAACCTGGTCGTAATTCATGCTGTCGGCAACTGCCCCAAAATCGAAGGTCAGATTTACCCACTGGTCAAACTGAGTAATGGTAATCCCAACTTCGGTTTGTGTAGTCCAGGCATTTGGGCCAAGAAGGCTGTTCTGTAGTTTCATTGCAGCCTTTGGAAGCAACAAACCTGTATAATTATTTGATGAAGGAAAATACACCTTCAAATCGAAAGTATTTCTTTCGGTCAAATCCATCCGGTGATTGAGGATAAACTGTGCATTTGTCCATTCAAAACTTCCTGAGCGATCGTAATCGGCCACATGGTTGGATGCATTTTGCGGATCGGTGGTGATGTTTAAAGGGAGCAGATCAGGATCCTGGAAGTTCCAGTTGGTGATTGTTCCCCAGCCGTTATTCTCAAAATTATCCTGCACATCAATGGCAAGGTAGGGTTTTTGGGTAGTACCACCACAAGTTGCCTCAAAGGGCACAGTGAATTCTCCTTCGATCAACATCCAGTTGCCGGGGGATGATACTTTGCTCCATAAAATATTTAAAGTTACATTGGCAGGCGGATTGGAAGCCCAGGTTAAGGTCCGGCTGATTCTTCCGGGAACGCTAAAGTTTTCTTCCGAAATTGTTGCTCCGCTACCACCGGTTACAATTAATACATCCACCGGATCATCATTTGCCGATTCGATTTCGACAAACATTGAGGTGGCGCCCGAATTTGTAATGGTGAGATAAATGGCTGAAGCTTCCTCCAATGGATTACCAAAATGAAATACTTCTGTTTCGCAGTATTCCGAACCTGGTGTTGATCCTGCCACTGTAAAAGCAACAGCATAAGTTCTTACGACATTGCCGTTTGCTGAGGTAACCACAACTTCTGTAGTTCCTGGTAAGGTTGGCGCATTGTTTACAATGTGGCTCGCCTCGGGATCGTTGGTAGTAGCGGTAACCACCGGCACCTGAGTAGTACCTTCGGGCAATTCCATCGTGTAATTGAGTATTGATGGTGAAAACCCTGGAATGGTCGTTCCATTTACTTTAAGATCACTTAACGTGGCGTCAGTTCCCGGTCCAGCCGGGCTTTTCCAGAAATACCAGTTGTCGAAATAAACAGTACCGTTCCCGTCAACCTTAAACTGGAAAACATCCGCAAGATTCACCGGCGGAACGAAATACGATAATGGTATGTCAACGCTTACCCATGTTTCTTCGGTTATTGGCAGTGAATATGGTTTTTCGAGTGGACCCGTGCTGATCAGTGAAAAATTCAGCAGTGTTGAGTTGGGTGTCCAGAAATCAACATGGATAAATTCATACTCCGAAACGTCCGTATTCACCAGTTCTGTTCCCTGGTAATTCAGGTTTTGATACCTCAGCGTGTTATTTCCGGCCACGAGATAATCAAAAGTTACGATTGTTGATTGTCCCCAATTCGGGTTAAAATTTGTTCCTGCCAAATTGGTGTAAGCTTCGCTGTAAATCGAAATTACATCCGCCTGAGCGTGGGAAGGGATCGGTGGCGCAGTTGTGGGTTCAGGTAATTGACCTGGTGGCACGCCTTCGGGAAGCCTGATGTTGTCGAAATAAATAATATGATCCACTGTCCTGGGAGCAAAGTCGGGAATAACGACAAGCCTGTTGTAAGTTTTTCCGATCTGGGCAGAAAAGTTGAATGTAATTTCTTCCCATTGATTGATAAGTGTGTTAGGAATCAGAATTTCGACAGCCGGGCTGAAACCTTCGAATTTAATGCCCACATTGCTGATCACGGTTTTAAAAACCATGATTTTTATAGTTGAGTTGGTCGCATCAAAGGTAAACTCACCGTTGTCGTCGGTAAAGCATAGCGCCCATGGATTGCCGGTTGCTTTTGCGGTAAATTTGGCAACGGTAGCGCTGGTGTTAATGCCGCCGCTATTCGGATTTGCAATGAATTCGAGTGGCGGATTGGAAGCATTTTCAGTGACTATCCAATTCCACTCAGAACCGGTGCCTGCTGGCTCAAAATCGACCGTGAAGGTGCTTTGCGCCGAAGCATAAAAGGCCAATAACACGGTGAATATTGTTATTAAATATTTCATCTTGAATAATTATTAGAAGTTCGTTTAATTAAAATTTATCAAAAAAAGCTTCTTATTTAGCCCCGCAAGCCGGATAGGTGAATGATACCGCCGCATTGGTCAGGAAAAAATAAGCTTTTCCGGGAACAAGGTTTACAAGCGAATTGATTGCATTTTCGGGCCAGTAAACGCCACTGCCGGCAACTTCTTTCACCATTACAATCTGTTCGTATTCTCCAAGCAGGCTTGCTGCATCAACGTTACAGGAGCTTATTACCGGCACAACCGACCAGCCGGGCGCCAGCGTTATTGCAGGACTTGCTGTTTCAAAACCCTCGATAACCAGTTCATCGTTGGCTGTGAGTTTGACAATGTAACCCTGAGCAGGATTCCAGTTGACAAGCGTGTTTGTTCCCTGTGACGGCATATAAATTCCATCATAATTGTACAAAATCACCAGATTTTCCAGAGATGCAAGCATGTCGTCGAGGTTTGCATTTTCAGGGACAACATAACCTGAAAGGCCGCTCCAGCCACCTGTCAATTGAACTGACTGCTGTATTACTTCCTCAATTCCAAACAACCTGAGGTCGTCAAAATAAAACTGAGCCGGCACAAGATGACCTTCTCCACCGAACTGGACGACAACCTGGTCGAAATCGGTGCGCGAAGTAATCTCCGGTGCACTAAAATCGAAGGTAAGATTTACCCACTGGTCAAGCTGGGTAACGGTTACAAGTATTTCGGCCTGGGTTGTATAGGCTAATCCGCCAAGCAGGCTGTTTTGAAGTTTTATTGCTGCAGTTTTTGTTAATCCACCGGTATAATTATTTGATGATGGAAAGAAAACTTTCATCCTGAATTTATTTCTGCTGGTCAAATCCATGCGGTGATCGAGGATAAACTGTGCGTTTGTCCATTCAAAGCTTCCTGACCGATTATAACCGGCAACATGGTTTGAAGGATTTCCAGGAACGGTGGTGATGGTTAGGTCTATAAGACTGGGGCTATCCTGAAATTTCCAGTTTTCAATTGTTCCCCAGCCGTCATTTTCAAAATTATCGCGTACATCAATTGCCAGGTAAGGTTTTGGTTCAATCGCTGTTGTAAAGGTTATACTTTGCCCGGCAATCAGGTCAGCATCAAGGTAGCGGATCACATCATTATTTAGAGACACAAAATAAACCGCCTCATAATTAAGATCAGCATCGGGAATAAGTGTAATCATCGTTTTGGTAGCATTTATCGTTCCGGAAAAAGGCACGCTGGCACCACCCTCATTGGTTTCCTTAAAGGTAACAATGCTTGCTATATCACTGTTTAAAATTTCATTTCCGTTAGCCAAAGTAACAGGTAGGTTAAAATTCAATGCCGGGTTTATCAAGACATCAATTCCGGTTGCTCCGTTGGTGGGATAAAAACTCAGATTACCACCTGCAGTAACATCCTTAAGTTCGAGGTCGTCAAAATAAAACTGAGCAGGCACAAGATGTCCTTCTCCACCGAACTGAATGACAACCTGGTCGAAATCGGTGCGTGAAGTAATCTCAGGCGCACTAAAATCGAAGATAAGATTTAACCACTGGTCTAACTGGGTCACGGTTACAAGTATTTCGGCCTGAGTTTGATAAGCGGCTCCGCCAAGCAAGCTGTTTTGAAGCTTTATTGCTGCAGTTTTTGTTAATGCACCGGTGTAATTATTTGAAGATGGAAAGAAAACTTTCATCCCGAATTTATTTCTGTTGGTCAAATCCATGCGGTGATCGAGAATAAACTGTGCGTTTGTCCATTCAAAGCTTCCTGACCGATTATAACCGGCAACATGATTTGTTGGATTGAGCGGATCAACAACCACAGGTAGCGGCACAATTCCCGGATCCTGAAAATACCATTCGGAAATGGTGGCGTATCCATCGTTTTCAAAATTATCCTGTACATCTAAAGCGAGGTAAGGCTTTTCAACAACAGGGACTTCCAAAATAGGTCCCAGCAAATCGTCAAAATAGAAAGTATTGTCATTGGCCGAACCAAAATCAATAAAAATGGTAATTTTATCATATAAACCAGAACCCGTTCCTGCAAAATTAAATACCAGATTTTCCCACTGATTTAACTTTGTAATTGCGACCGAACGTTCGACCGGCAAAGCCACATTGAGGTTATCTTCGAGCTTGAACAAAACGTTACCAATTACCGGGGAATGTAGTTTCAGGTGGAAAACCTGCCCGCCGGTGAAATCAATTTTTGAATCAAGAACCGTAAAAATATGCGAATCAAGTCCCGCTGATCTTACCCATTTTCCAACATTTGCGCTTGTATTAATCCCCGAAGCATCAGGATTGACAACTGTTTCAGGATTATTAGGCAATCCCGAAAATTCAACATTAATCTGGTCATCAAAATTGGTGTAAGTATAATTGGGCAGCACCAGTTCTGAAACGGTGATATAATTCGATTTTGTAATTTCATTTGTCTTGAAAAGGGTTTCTGCCTTTAATTTAACCGAATACACACCCGGTGTTTGGTAGGTGTAGGTAGGATTTTGCACTTGTGAATCAATTATGCCATCATTATTAAAATCCCATTTCCAACTTGTTGGAGTACCGGTTGAATAGTCGCTAAACTGAACAGTTAAGGGCGCATAACCAGAACGCGGAGTGGCAGTGAAATCAGCTACAACAAAAGTAGTAGCAGGCAACAACCTGAACATATCAAAATAGAACTGTGCCGGTGTAAAATGATTTTCGCCTCCAAGTTGTACCACGATCTGGTCATAATTAACGCTATCGGCTTGGGTGGTAAAATCGAATTCAAGGGTTACCCACTGGTCAAACTGGGTAATCGTTTTAGACTTTACAGTCTGGGTTGTCCATGCATTAGCGCCAAGCAGGCTATTTTGCAGTTTGATTGCGGCTGTCGGGGTGAGTGTTCCCGTGTAATCGTTGCTGGAAGGGAAATACACCCTCATTTCAAACCTATTGCGTGAGGTGAGATCCATGCGGTGATTGAGTGTAAACTGGGCGTTGGTATAATCGAAAGTTCCCGAGCGGTCGTAATCGGCCACGTGATTTGTGGTAATTACCGGATCAGTGGTAATTACCAGATTAGCAAGTGTAGCAGCATCCTGGAATTTCCAGTTGGAGATGTTTCCCCAGCCGCTATTTTCGAAGTCATCCTGTATATCAAGCGCCAGGTAAGGTTTTGGTTCGATGGCGCCACAGCTTGCCTCAAAAGGTACCGTGATTTGGCCTTCAATCAGCATCCAGTTGCCTCCAAAGGAGACTTTGCTCCACAAAACATTAAGGATAACATCAACAGGAGGATTGGAAGCCCAGTTTAACGTCCGGCTGATTTTGCCGGGAATTATGGTGTTTTCGCCTGAAATTGTTGCTCCGCTGCCACCGGTTATGATTAAAAGATCCACGGGATCATCATTAGCCGATTCGATTTCGACAAGCATTGAGTTGGCACCTGAATTTGTAATGGTAAGAAAAATTGCCGAAGCTACCTCCAAAGGATTTCCAAAATGATATACTTCTGTTTCACAGTATTCCGATCCGGTTACCGGCCCGGCAACTGTAAATTCGACTAAATATGTTTTTACGACACTGCCGTTGGCTGAGGTTACCACAACTTCGGAGGTTCCTGGTAAGGATGCAACATTATTAACAATGTGGGTCGCTTGGGGGTCATTGGTAGTTGCGGTAAGAACAGGCACCTGAGTAGTTCCTTCGGGCAACTCCATCGTGTATTCCTGTATTAATGGCGAAAATCCATCAATGGTCACTCCATCAACCTTGAGATCGCTCAATGTAGCATCAAAGCCAGGTGCGGATGGGCTTTTCCAGAAATACAAGTTGTCGAAATACACTGTTCCGTTTCCATCAACTTTAAACTGGAAAACATTGGCAAGATTCACCGGTGGAACAAAATGGGTCAATGGGATATCCACACTTACCCATTGGTTGGTGGTAATTGGAAGTGTATAGAAAGTTTCGGCACCCGGGCTGATGAGGAAAAACTTTAGCGCTGTCGAATTAGGTGTCCAGAAATCAACATGCAAATATTCATAACCCGAAACATTCTGATTTGAGTATTGTGTGCCCTGATAGTTCAGGTTTTGGTACCTTAGTGTTTTGTTTCCGGCAGCCATGTAATCAACAGTAACTGATGTTGTTTGTCCCCAATTTGGGGTAAAATCTGTTCCTGACAGATTGGTGTAAGCCTCACCGTAAACAGAAATTACATCCACCTGAGCGTGGGAAGGGATCGGCGGAACTGTTGTGGGTTCAGGCAATGGACCGGTTACCACTCCATCAGGAACCTTAATGTTGTCGAAGTAAACAATTTGATCTGCAGTCCTGGCAGCAAAGTCGGGCATAATGACCAGCCTTGAGTATTTGTTTCCGATAGAAGCCGTAAAATTGAAGGTTAATTCCTGCCATTGGTTGATTAACGTATTGGCAACCTTTAATTCAACAGCCGGGCTACTGCCTTCGAATTTTATGCCGACATCGCTTGTACGCGATTTATAGACCATAATTTTTACCGTTGAGTTTGCTGCATTAAAGGTAAACTCGCCATCTCCATCGGTCCAACACATTGCGTATGTGGCTCCTCCTACCTTAGCGGTAAATTTTGCTGCCTTCGCACTTATATTGATGCCGGTATTGTTAGGATTGGTAACAAATTCAAGCGGAGGATTGCTGGCGTTGTTAGCAACCACCCAAACCCAGTCAGTGCCGGTTCCTCCTGGCTCAAAGTCAATTGTGTGTGTGCTTTGCGCAAAAATATTGAGCGCGAATAGCATCATAAAAACGAGTAAATAATTTTTCATAACGTTAATTTTTATTGAATATTAAATTTATTGTTTAATCATTTTAATAGTCCTGATGGTTTTTTCGTCGATCACTTTAATTAAATAAATCCCTTTATTCAGGGGACTTACATCCATTTTTTCGGTTACCGAAAGCGCAGTTTTAGTGAGCAGCAGCTTCCCGTTTAAATCGTAAACCGAAATGGTGGCGCCTTTGCTGATATTGCTGATATTTAATTCGTTTATTACGGGGTTTGGGAATAAGATAAGCGGCGATACCGAAGGATCTTCGATTCCAATATGAACACAATTGTCGCCGACTTCGTACGAGATATATTTTGTAACGGCCATGCCACCCGGAAAAGCAAATTTGCAGGCATAGCTCAGCGTTACACCAATGGTTTGACCGGTAAGGGTGTACTCAAAGATATTATTGCCAACACTGGTCATTTGAACTTCGGTAAAAGGATTTTGCTTCCATAAGTAGGCAATTACGCCGGTTTTGTCGTCGAGCAGCTCAAAAGTGATGATTACGCTGGTACCAACAGTTTCGTAGGTACAAATGTAGCCCTCCGTAAATGTGCCTTGCGTTGCTTCATTTGATGTTTCGCTGCACATCATCAGCGGAGCAATAACAACATTAATTATTTGCGAGGTGGTTTCGGCACCATCATTATCGGTTGCTTTTGCCGAAAGCTGGTAACTTCCTACATTCGGATTCCACTGCGTGGTGTAAGGTGCTGTAGTAACTGTACTTATAAAATTATTGCCTTCATAAAAATCTACTTTTTGAATAGTGCCGTCAAAATCGCTGGCATTGGCCGAAATCGTCACAGGATCTCCCAGGGTATATGTCGAATTATTGTATGGAGCGGTGATGGCAATCGTTGGCGGCGCATTTTGAAAGGGAGTTACCAGAACCAAAACATCATCATCGTCGGAGCGCAATTCGGGATTTTTTACGGTAAGTTTAAAACTGTACATTCCTTCGGCAAGATCGCCAATAAATGGCTGGATTGCGGTTGGATCTGCAATTTGCACCACCGATGGGCCATAGTTTTGCGTCCAGAGATAGGTTAATGAATTTCCGCCGGATTCAATACTGGCCGAACCATCCAGCGTTGCTGAAGTTTGCGGTAAAACCACCATGATGTTGGTGCCTGCATTTGCCGTGGGATAACTAAAATTCAGATTGCCAGTACGGGTAAAAGTCATCTTACCGAGATTAAACTCGCCTGCCGAAAAAGCTACTCTTAAAATATGTTCACCATCGGTGAGTGGAATTCCGGTCACTGTTTTTGTTGCCCAGGTATTCCAGTTATTAGTTGTAGGAACAGCAATATTATCCGAAATAATCTGGCCGTCCAATTCGAGATGAAATGGCCCTCCACCGGCAGTATTGCCAGAAGCATAGCGAAAAGCAAGAGAATACAGGCCGGGTTGTGCAACATTCACCGTAAATTCCAACCATTCGCCCGACGAAATCCAGCCAACTGTTGCGCCTTCGGTGGCATTTAATGAAGCATCAACGGATTCGCTCATTCTGAAATCGCCTGAGTTGCCCGTGGTAACATCTAAATAGGCAATGTTTTGACCTTTGCCACCTTCAAAAATATCATATTTTCCAGGTTCAATAATTCCGGGAATTGCAAACACAGTTCCGGTGTAAGGCAATTGGTCACCAACCTGAACCTGCGCAGTATTTGTAATACTGAATTTTTCCTGATCATAAATTTTGGCATAAAAATGATGGATGCCCAACTGCAGATTCGTCGCATTCATTGTAAAAGGAGCGGCAGTAAGTGTTCCGAGCGAAGTAGCTCCATCCATAAATTCAACTTTGGTTGGTGTTCCGCCCGAAATAGCTGCATCTAACTTCACGCTTCCGCCAACATAGGATTTCGGAAATGAAGAGGTTACAATACCTGTAAATGCGCAATCCATGCTGGTTACCATTTTACGGGCTGGTACCTGCAATTGAAAACCTGTCGAAAAAGTCACTGTGACCGGTGAATCCGAATAATTCTGAGCCACATAGTTGACCTGCCCGTTTTTAATAAATGCTACAGCACACGGATTATCGGCGGTAATGCCTGCATTCACTTTTCCAAGCGCATTCATGGCATGAAGCCAATGGTAGGTTTGGGCATCTGAAATCCCAAATTTTATTTCACGGTTCGGGAAGGAATTATACATTTCGATGGCCTGCGCCGGATTGATAAAGGCCAGGTATTCCCAATAAATGTCGTGCCACAGGTTCGGATTTACCTGGTTGCTCATAATTCCGGTATTCTGTGCCATTTCATTCCAGAGCAAATCAACATAAACGGTGTCAAGCCCAAGATAAATAGAGCCACCCTGGATGGGATAAAGTTCGATGCCGTAAGAAGCGGCTATATCAGCCGTCCAAAATGTTCCATTGTCAAATGAATTTCCCCACACGCGCGAAACCAGCGCATATTGCTGTGATGGCGGGAAATTCCGGTGCTGGGTGTCCATGTAATATTCTTCGATTCCGGTTTGCTCGGTGGTGTAAAGATAGATACCCAGGTCGCGGATAGCAGTATTTCCGGTTGCTTCGCCCCATTGAATGAGCGAGGCATTGAAAACCATGCTTTCGGAACTCGATTCCTGGTTGTTTCCCTGCGGATTATTGGCAAAGCCATCGGCCCAACTGTGTCCGTGGTATGGGCTGAAGTTTCGCAGATACGGGAACATCGGGTCGTTGCGATCGCTGCCAGCGGCATCACGAACGAGCAAATTCACCATTCCGCCCCAGTCGTCAGCCCAGCCTGGTTCGTATTGTTCGATAAACGCACAGGCCTGAATAAAATATCCCCAATGGAAATGATGGTCGTTCAAACCACCATCCTGACCATAACCGGCAGGATAACCAATCATTGCTGACCAGGTTGAATTATAGAAAAAGATAAAGGCAACTTCTTCCGGTTCTGCTTTAAACCAGTCTTCGAGACGGGTTTTTATGGTAGTCAGCATCAGGTTAAGGGCGGTGGTATTTCCCATCAAATCGGCAATGCGTGCTGTTTGCATCAGTTGGTTAATTACCTGGCCTTCGTTGTAAGAATCTGTCCAGGTTGCCAAAGTGCTGTTTTGTAAATTTTCGATTTTTTCGGTTAAAGCATCAGGCAAAAAGTCGCTGCTATAAAAATCGACATAAGGCATTGTCGGCAAAATTCCGTGAAAGGTATTTTCGACACTAAAACTATTCCCGGCCATGGTTTTCATTTCACCGCGAATCATGGCGTAACTATATTTATCAGGAACCGGCGAATCGTCGGCGAGATGCGCCCACTGGTGCGGAAGCAGGCCGAGAAGCATGTTTGTTTCGCTGCCTTCTTTTACAACGGTTTCAACATTAAAATCTGTCCGCATTACCGAAGTACTCTCATCATAGCTATAATTGGCAGTGGTTTTTACCGGAAAAACGTAGGCGTATTTTTTGTATTCGTTGGCTACGGTTGTTACATTTGAAGCCGTGAGCGGGATAAAGCCAAGCGACCAGTAATTTTTGCCGTTCAGGGTGGAAGTATAAACTGATCCGTTCTGCGTCCAGGTGCTTCCCACCGGAGCATAAACAGCGAAGTCGGCTCCGTTTCTGATGTTTGTCAGAATCAGCATTTCACCTGAAACAGTGACCGTACCTTGATTGACGGTTACCTGAGCCACATCGCCGGTGTTTTTGGTAAAATATAAAAAGGGCATCCCAATACCCGAGGTTGCATCGAAATGATGCGCTCCATTGTTCCAGGCCATCGTTACCGTCCAATCCGAAAAGTCGGAAATAGTGGTATTACTTGCCGACAGTCCGCTAACTCCAACAATAACAGGCTGAATATCGTCAATCACACCAAACGGAATATATGTTACGAGTAAACCCTGGTTGAGAGTTTTCATCGTAAAAGGATAATTAAAAAGGTTGGATGCCTGGCCATTCTTCATCAATGCCGACCACCAGTCGCTGGTAGGGACGGGTTTTCCCAAAGCATTACCACTTAAAAACGGAGTTCCGGAAGGAAAAGAATTCCTGCCCATCTCATCAACACCCGGAAAAACGGTGGTGTAACTTCCACTCCCGACTGGTACAAATTGGCTAAAACCCTCCTGCACGCATGCAAAGAAGAGCATAATTAAAAATAATACAGTTAGTTTTTTCATGATTAAAAATCCCTTCATTTTTTTGCAAGCTTGCTTGTTGTAGTTTTTGTTTTGTAGAAATACTGTTAAAAATCCGATGCCATTTTATTTTCTGAGCCAGGACTGAAATTCCAAAACCGGTCAGACATATTATCAACTGTTTACATTTTTAAAAAAAATCCAGAGCAATACAATACTAAAATAAAGCAGCCGTTTCTCATCAACATCTCCGGAATTCTAAATTATTCTCCGATTTCAGCATTTCGGCAACCCTTATCCAAAACCAGAAATTTTTAAACCTTAAACTTCAGATTTTTTCAAAAATGCTCTGCTAAATTATAGTTACGTGTAATGCTTTTCCTAATTTTTTGTATCATCAAAATTTCATCAAATACCAAAGCTCATTACATCAAACATTCATCATTAGGTTTTTTAAACATTAATAATGAATAGTTTGCAAATTATTTTCTAAAAATTTACAATTCTTCAATTCGTGGTTGTTTTAAAAAAATCAGCCTGGATGAGTAGTAATTTAAGTTTTAAGTAATTCTTCGGCAAAACCCTGTCAAAACACGCACTACTCAAGGCTGGAGCCATTAAGTGTATACACTGGCTTTGGAGATCATTTAAGACCTTGTGATGAATAAAAAGGTAAAAGCCACCTCCAAAATTTCCATTTCAGCGAAAACTTGCTGCTCCAAAAATCCAAATACATCGAATTAAAAAAATGAGCAGTTTTGGATAGAATGATGAGCTTAACCGCTGTTTGTGTTACTGGTGATTTCTTTTCTCCTTTGGATATCCTGAAAAAATCGATGCTGTCTGATTATTATTCAGTTTGGTCAGCCGGCGCTCAACTATGTTCACATCGAAGTCTGAGTGACGAAGGAAATCAAGAGGATCAGGGTTTTTGAATAATTCTACTGAGCCGGTAGTGAAAAAGAAGCTTGAAGCTTGAAGTTTTTTTTATTGATTTCTGGAATAATTACCGTGCAAGAGAAAAGGAATACAATTATTGAAGATACTTTTCAATACGTAAAAACCTGCTTCCAAAGCACCAAATGTGATTCAGAAGCAGGTTTAGTATGATTTGTTTTCCCTTTTAGATCGATTACTAAGGAAATACGATATTCCCGGCGCTGTTCATATAAATCAGGTAAGAGTTACCAGGCTGCAATGTTGTAAGTGTTTGAATGGCACTTGCAGGCCAGTACATTTTTATACCGACAGCTTCCTTAATGATAACGAAATTAACTCCTGACAATAAACCCGCACAATTCACCGGTGTGCTGCTTATTACGGGTATCAGATTCCATCCGGCAGACAAGTTGAGCGTTTTGTTGGTATTTTGTATTCCCGAAACGACGAATGTTTGAGGTGCACTCATTTTAATAAAATAACCCGAGGAAGCGTTCCAGGGATTTACTGGTAAAATTCCCAACGGCGGCGAATAGGTAGTAGTCGAATTATAAAGCATCAACAAATTAGACTGAACAGGTGCAAACATGTTAACAATGTTTGGATCTGAAGGGGAAAGATACGCTGAAATTCCAGACCAGCCAGCAGATAAAGTTAACGACTCGGTTGCAGGTGAGCTTCCTGTGATAGCGCCATTTTGAATGCGCGCCGAAGGATCGCCCTCGTTTAAAAGTATATTGTCAATATTCACGTAAGCCACTTCACCCAGGGTTAAATTTGCGGTGGTTTGAAACCTGATGTAAAACATTGTTCCTGGTCCGCTGAAATTTGTCGTACCGGCGCCTGCAAAAGTTATTTTGTTGCCTGAAACATTTTTCGAAAATGTCCAGCCTGAAGTCATCGTGCCGGTGCTTATAATGTCGAGGGCAGCGAGTTCGGGTGATTTATAACTGATGGTTCCTTCAACTGAATACACCGATTTACCGGCAGGTAAGCTTGACATTGCTATTGGCAAATCAATAACAGAACCGGGCACAACTCCTGATGAAAGTACTGAAACATAAGTGTCGTAGATAGTTATGTTTCCGCCAGTACCCGATGCACCGTTATTGTCGGTGGCAGTTAGCATTACAATTCCACCACGGTTTGCCGTTAACAATCCGGTGGCATTTACTGTTGCAAGCAAATTATCGGAAGATTTCCAGGAATAAGGAGCCGTACCCCCGCTTGCCGTAAATTGTTTGGTTTCACCGGCAACCATTGTAAAAGTATTTGGCGAAATGGTGATGGCAGGCAGGTTGATGGTCGAAAAACTTCCGTTTACAGTCTTTGCAAGCATGGTTTCATTAAATTGTGCCGATGTAAAGTTCAACGCTGAAGTTCCGGTATTTACCGATGAAACCTGAAACTGCAGGTTAATTAATATGCCACTTCCGCTTAACGGGATCGTCCCTGCAAAAGCAATTTGCACGGTTCCACCAATAGCGTTGTTGATTGTAATATTCGGGTAACCGCTCAACAAAGTACCGGTTGTATTATAACCTGTTGCCGTAAGAATATTCTGGTTAAAGGTAACTGTAAAATTCCCCGAAACACAGCCCAGACCAGAGAGGTTTGTTACATTCACCGGAATTTCGACAATGGTTCCCTGTAAAGCACTTGTTGTTGGAAACGTCAGTTTCATAGCCCTGATTTCGATATCACCGTTAGTCAGATCAGTAATTCCGTTATTATCAGTAGCTGAAACCTGCGTAAAGCCTGCCGCAGTAGCTGTAAGTAACCCGGATGTGCTGATTGATGCCACAGCAGGATTGGTTATTCCCCAGGTGTAAGGCGCAGTGCCGCCGCTTACTGTAAACTGCTGTGTTTCTCCAACCGAAAGCAGTGCCGTATTTGGCGAAACGGTGATGGTAGGAAGCGCGTTAACAACCAGGCTGCCATTTACAAAAGTCATTACCGGCGTGCCTTCATTAAAAAAATTGCTTGCTGCGCCGCCGTTAAAATTGAGCGAAGATGTCCCTGCCGAAATGCACTGGAAGCGAATGTAAAACAACACACCCGTTCCGATGAGTGGTGAAGTTCCTGCTCCGGCAAGTATAAGCGTTCCTGGAGTTGTGCTGTTTACCATCGGGCTTCCCCAGCTTTGTACCATGGTTCCGACAATTTCGATGGAAGTATAATTGATGTAATTGCTGTTGTATGTTATTTTAAGCTGATAGGCAAAAACATTTAAACCTGTTACCGAATTATCAACATAAACAGGCACATCAACAGCGTTTCCAACAGTTGATGTAAGCGCCGGAATTCGGAGCTGAATCGGCTGTGCCATGCCCCTAAAGGCCGACAGCAGCAGAAAGATCAGTAGTACCGGAAATATTATTTTTTTCATAATTGTCAATTTTTAGTTTATCTGAAATTAATTCCTGATGGTGACTTTATCTGACAATTTGAATTTTTTGCACTTCTGTTTTGTTTCCAGATGTCATTTTGATAAAGTAAATACCGTTGGGCATATTTGATCCGCTGAAATCGTTGAGGTTCCATGAAATCGTGTAGGTATCAGCAGCAAGATTTTGATTAACAATTTGAGCCACATTTTGTCCAAGCATATCAAAAGCTGAAATAGTAACAAAATCGCCTTCCTGAATTACTGTAAAACTAATGTTTAACTGATCCTTCACAGGATTTGGATAACACACAAGGGCTTTTGAATTCAGCGCTGAATGGTCATTAATTCCGGTTTCTAAACCATTAACCGTTACGCTTCCGTTCGATACATTATTGGAAAGGTCGGATTCGTTGGCCATGAAATATTTAGCTTCAACCGGCGAAATGGTTCCAACGGTAGCATTTTCAATAGCTTTAAAATGAATATTTGCAATGGTTAAATCCGAGTTTAAAGGCTCAATTCCTGCAAATGCAATTTTGATCACACCATTTTCCCTGTCATTATTCACGGTAATATTCATATCGGGAACAAGTCCGTTCACCTCTATGGCATCGAGGATTTGTGTGTCGTAATGAATTGTCATCTGAAGACCATAAATATCCGACACATTGCTGATATTAACAGGAAGATCAAATTCCTGGCCTGGCATCACCGTTTCGTTTCCAAGCGAAAGTGTGGCTTCCGAGGTAAAACCTGGAAAGGGACTGAGCAGTTCGGCGGGGAAATAATTGAGAATACCAACCACATATTGCAGGATGAGCGAAGCATCCAAAGGTGAAATGCCTGCAACACCGCTAACATCAGCCACAATCTGCTGCTGCGGATTTAGTGTAATCAACGAAACGGAGTGCTGTAAAACAAGCGAAGCATCATAAGCCTGGATAATTCCGTTCAAACTAACATCTCCCATCAAAGGATTAATTGCTCCGGTTGTCCCGAAAGGCAGATAATCAACAGAATTTGTAACCGGTTCGCCAGTACCACCTGGGTTTCCGGTATGTGTTGGCCCGGTATTGCTTCCCCACCAGCAGTTTTCGGCATTGATGGTAAACGATTTATTTACATTGTTTACGGCCAAATCGGTAATATTCAAGAAATCGCAATAGTTTATTACCGGGTTAGATGAGCCGGTAGCCTGAACACCCTGGTAGCAGGTATTAAACGAACAATGCAGTATAGATGGGCTTGCATTAATGGTTTTAATCGCAGGTTCGTTGGAGTAACTTGCTTGTCTGAAAATACAATTTGCAAACCTGGTTTGTGGATCGAGGGCAACATCGTTGATGAGTAAACCGTACCAGGTTTGGGAATTACTGGGAGTGGCCGTTCCATCAGAATTTGAATCACCACCGTGGAAATCGTCGGTAATACTTGTAAACACGATGTTGCCGTCATTTGAATTAAGCCCTTCGGCAATAAGCCCATTATTCACGGTCAACCTGCCATAATTCTTAAATTTACAGACAACCCCCGGCGAAAGTGTTAAAGTAACTCCGGTGCCAATGGTATAGGTTCCAAAAAAATAAGGAATATTAACAACACCACCAAAAGATCTTTTTGGTAAAGTTACGTCCTGTGTTAATGTTTCATCGTTTACACGGATGCATTTAAAAGTCGTTCCTGAGATAACATTTCCGGTTGTTGATGAGGGATATGAAACCAGCGAAATTGCTAATGGTGAAAAGAAAAGGTTGTCGAAAGTATTATTATTTACCACAGGCGCACAAACCCCGGAATTAGTGATACCATAATCCAGTTTATAAAAAGTGTTGTTTGTAATTGATGGAGAAGCACTGAATAATCTTACCGCATCGGTGGTGTAGCGCAAAATTGCATAATTAATGGTGCTTGCATCATCGCTAACATCGTTATACTGGAGGTATGGTCCGGCAGTTGAAGGAGTGGAAGCACTTCCGTTTGCCTGGGTATCGGGAGGATTACCATAAGCATCGTCACGATAATCGGTGAAAACTACCGGGTTTCCAACTGTTCCTGATATCGTGAGCTTTCCATTAACTACTAAGCCATCTGTGGATGTAGCTTTAAAAACTGTGCCTTCAGGAATGGTAATTGTTGTTCCTGAATTAATGATTGCTCCATGGAAAATGTATGAAATATTAGTGTATCCGGCAAAATTACGTTGTGGAACGATTGCCGACTGTGAATAGGTTTCAGGGTAAATTCCAAGCCCAATCTTTCCAACATTGGCGAGTGTATTGGCACCAAAAAATGTAGGATTTGAAAACATAGCCATGTAAATCGGTTCCCACGAAGAGTTTTCGAACTGACAATCGGTAATCACCGGATTAGCAGAGCCATAAATTCCTAATGATGATGAATTTGATTGGCGGAAGACTGAGTTGGAAATTATAACAAAGGCATCTTTGATTCTTACCGAACCGTAATAACTGTCAGTACCAAATGGTGCATAGGAACCACCACCCGTGTATCGGATATCGCAATAAATCAATTTGTTATTTGCATCAATTGACTCAGGATAGAAAAGTATTCCAATCCAATCACTGTTTGTGGGTGTAGAAGCGTTTCCGTCGTTGTTTGTATCTCCTCCTACGGCATCATCTTTAATTGAGGTGAAATAAATTTTTTCCGAAGATGTCCCGGTCGCATTCAATCCGCCATACACAAAAAGACGGTATGGGAAAATACTGAATTTGAATATGATGCCTGGTTCAAGTGTTAATGTAGCACCTGAGGCAATATTCAGATCACTTACGATGTATGGAATATTGCTGTAACCGGCAACGCTTCGTTTGATCAATGTCGCATCAGTCGAAAGTGTTCCTTCAATGATTTTGATACCATTACTGCCATTGGCGCTGAATGAAATGTTTGTAAAAGTCGGATTTGAAGTTAACGACATTGCAATCGGGTCGTAGTAACAATTTTGGATGGCAACAGTATTAAACAAAGGCGCTGAATTTCCATCAATCCACAACCCATAGTTTGATTGATCAATCAAGCAGGAATTCATGGTGGGCGAGGCATTCAGCGTTTTGAATACTCCTGTGTTGTAATAACCACCATATTTCATATCGGTATAGTTTACTGTCGAAAACACATCATCAGTATTGTCTCTGTACTGAACGAATTGCCAGTTACCTCTGGCAGGTGTTGTTGCATTCCCGTCGCCGTTTGTATCTAAAGGATTACCGATATTATCGTCATTTAGAGAAGTCAAAACAACGTGTTCTGATGTTGTTCCATTAAATTTCAGGCCACCGTCAACATAGATTGCTTTGCCATTCATTTTAATAATAACGCCCGGATTTACGGTAAGATAGGTTAGATTTGTCACGGTTAAATCTTCAAGCAAAACATAGGTAATGTTGGTGTATCCAGCTACATCTCTTTTAATGATGCTACCGTTTACCACAACATTATTTCCGATTAAACCCAAAGCCCGCATGGTGACATTTGTAAATGTATTTCCAATAAAAGTGGGATTAGCTGAGGCAGAAATGGCAAATGGAGTCCCGGAAATATTTATCATGGCATTATTAGAAATGGTTGGATTAGATGCCTGGTAGCAGCAAATCCCATAATTCATATCTCTGAATTCGCAATTGGAAATTGTAGGACCTGCAGGTGCAGGGGCAACCGCACTGATTATGGCAATCGCACTTTGATAAATATAGTGATTTGTTCCGCCATTAGAATAGAAATAATTCCATGCCTGAGCATATTTCATTCTTGTGTAATCCATGATGGAAGTCGGGTCGTAACCATTTGCAAAAATTATGGCACCCATATCACCTATGGCTGGTGTGGTAATTGTGCCATCTTTATTGGTGTCGCCTGGATTTCCAAAATTATCGTCTTTTGTCGAAGTAAATGTTATCCATTCTCCTGATGTTGCATCGGCAACTAATTTCCCCTGTATAATGAGCCGGTAGGTTTGTGAAGCTGATTTTATTACAATTCCCGGATCAATGGTGAGCGTAAGGCCAACCGGAACGGTAATTTCTG
The DNA here is from genome assembly GCA_903944895.1 of uncultured Bacteroidota bacterium. Taxonomy (GTDB): domain Bacteria; phylum Bacteroidota; class Bacteroidia; order Bacteroidales; family 4484-276; genus CAJATL01. Next base: position 4,868 of record CAJATL010000097.1, on the reverse strand, counting down.
CAAGCATAACATAAGTAATGTTGTTTACAGTGGTAAAATTACGCTTTATCAGGTGGGCATTCTGAGTTAGCGTTCCACCACGCAAACCTATTGCGTCATATTGATTATCCATAAATGAAAGGATATTGTCGGTAAACACTGGATTTGCCTCAAATGACATTACAATTGGCGTTACCGAACTGGAACCAACTGTGTTATTTGTAAATATTGGAGCAGAGCTAAACTGGAAATCAGCCCCGAAATAGTTTTGCTGAAATTCACACAAATCAATAGTCGGGCTGGCATCATACATGGTTAAACCACCAATATTGCCACTTCCTGCATACCTCAGTTTACATCTGCGCATAATGCTGGCATCGTTACTTTCGTTCAAAAACTTCACACCATTCCAGTTGCTTACTGCCGGTGCTGTGTTGGTACCATCGTTGTTGGTGTCGCCACCCCAGTTATCATCCCGCTCAGAGGTAAAGAAAATGTTCTGTCCGACACCTGCATTAGCATTAAGCGTGCCGCGTATTTCGAGGCCAACTCCAATACGGAATTTTAAAATGCACTGTGAACCGATATTAAGCGTAGAACCATTTGGAACACTGTAATTGTAATAAAAATAATACGGGACTGCAGCCGTTGGTAAAGTCCAGGTTCCGGTGTGCGTGGAATGACCTATATAAAATGCATTAACGGTATTGCCGGTAAAGTCGCATGCACCACTTATTGTAAGTATTGCAGCTCCATTATAATAAACAGGCCACTGATTTAAAGTAAGGATGCAGCTTGTAAGGCCAACCTGAGCGCCGGTAGCAAGATAAATTCCATATTTTCCGTGAATTATGCTCATGTTGTTTAAAGTACTCACGCATCCGGTATTGGCATAAATACCCTGGCCATAAGATGTGTTATAACCAGCCATATCAATCACCCCACCGGTCATGTTAAGTGTACCGTAATTATTAACCCCGTAGTAGGCAAAATACTCCAGGTTTGTATTTGTAAGCGTTGCAGTGCCATTATAAATGTAGAATTGTTGGGCATACCGCATAAAACAGCCGGTAAGTGAAGCAGATCCAGAATACGTGGTATTTCCAACTTGAATGTAAAGCCAGTCGTTTGGAGCTGGCACTGCCTGGTTGGAAGTAAATGTAGCACTTGTTGCATTTAACGCGCCGAGAACGGTCATTCTTCTGGCGCTGTTAAATTTGACCTGAACATTGGCATCAACCGTCAATGTAACACCGTTATTTACCGTAATATCGCCGGTTACAATGTAAGGGCTGCCGGCAATATTCCATGTGGTATTTGCCGAAATTGTACCTGATACATTGGTTTGACTGAATGCGATTCCTGAAATGAATAGCAGGATAATTAATGTAAAATTTTTTTTCATAATAGGATGTATTTAATTTGATTAAACAACAAATTACAATTATTCATAAAGCAATCATAATTTTGGGAAACCCCGTTTTGTTAATAAGTTTCAAAGATATAACTTAGAAAGAATATTGTTTGTTAATCAAAAGGAAAATTTATGTTAAATATTATAAAAATGTTTAACCATTGAGATTTTATTGTTCTACTAAATCAAAACCTGCTTAAGGTTTGAGTTGAATAACCAAATGCCTGGACTTAAAACGACCTGCTGTCAATTTTAAGTTGTTATCATTTTACTTTTTACATTATTTTTGAGCCATTATTTTATTACGCTAAACACAAAAAAAGTAAACTCATGCAAAAACTAAAACTTTTGTTGTTCATTTTTCTGGCCACCGTTAGCCTCTCGCTTCATGCTGCATGGCTCAACAATATCCCTCAAACACTTACCCAGCCTGATGGCACCATTTTGGAATGCTTCGCCACCGGCGATGAATTTTACAACTGGCTTCACGATGCCAATGGTTTTACAATAATCCAGGATCCAAATAGTGGCTTTTACACCTACGCAACTTTGGTTGATGTAAAACTTGTGCCAACCGCGTTGATTGCCGGAAAAAATGATCCTGCTCTGGCCGGTCTGCTTCCCGGGATTAACATTCCTGCCGAAGCAATGCAAGCTATCAGAAGTGAGTTTTTGAAAAATCAAATGCCGGCAGCACCAGAAATTTCGGGATTTAATTCGCCAAAAAACAGAGAAAACATCGGAACCCTGAACAACCTGGTGGTTTACATCCGCTTTAGCGACCAGAATGAATTTACCGAAGATACGACAACCTATAGCAATATGTTTAACAACACCACGGCCGGCTATAGTTCGATGCTCAATTATTTCAGGTTTGCATCGTACGACAAACTGTCGATACCCTCCCTCTTTTACCCGGTTCCACCTGAAGAAACAGTAATTTCTTACCAGGATATCTACCCGAGAAGCTATTTTATGCCATATAATTCGGTTACAAATCCAAATGGCTACCAGGAAGGTGAGGCGGGCGAAAGAGAACATGCGCTGTTAAAACGTGCTGTTGTATTTATCGAATCCGAAGTACCCGAAAACCTCGTTATTGACTACAATAATGATGGCTACGTGGATAATATGGTTTTTATTATCAAAGGAGGAACCACAGCATGGGCAACACTGCTTTGGCCGCATCGCTGGGCGCTTTACAACGAAGAGGTTTATATTAACGGAAAACGGGTCTGGGATTATAATTTCCAGTTGACCTCGCATCTTTTGACGAACGGCAACGGCGTTTTATGCCACGAAATGTTCCATTCACTCGGCGCTCCTGACCTTTATCACTATAACAGCACTCCAGTTGATGCTGTTGGTACCTGGGATGTGATGTGTTCGAACCATAATCCTCCTCAATTAATGGGGGCATATATGAAATTCCGCTATGGTGGCTGGATTGATGAGATTCCCGAAATTACCGATTGTGGCACCTACACCCTGCATCCATTAGCTTTGGAAGGAAACAACTGTTTTAAAATTGCGTCACCCAACTCAACCACTGATTTTTTCATTTTTGAATACCGCAAAAAAGAAGGAACTTTTGAGGGTATGATACCTGGTTCGGGTTTGTTGATTTATAAAATCAATACTTTGCAGGATGGCGAAGGAAATGCCCAGGGCCCTCCTGACGAAGTTTACATTTATCGCCCTAATGGCACACTTGAAGTTGACGGAAGCCTTAATGAGGCCGTTTTTGCTGAAGATTATGGCCGCACCGTGTTTAATGACAACAGCAACCCGATGTGTTTTCTTTCAAATGGTTTGCCAGGTGGATTGGACATTTCAAATGTCGGGATGATTGGTGAAACCATAAGTTTTGATGTTACCATCGAAAAAGAACCAGTTGCAGATCTCAGCGCCTCGGCAACATTGATCACCGAAGGATGCAGCATCAGTTTTAACGATTTGTCGGTTTGTGATGTTGATAGCTGGGAATGGACCTTTACCGGAGGCAATCCTTCGACCTCAACCGATCAGAACCCGCAGGAAATTGTGTACCAAAACGAAGGTTCATATCCTGTTTCGTTGAAGGTGACAAATGCCTGGGGAAATGATACCAGGGTTTATCAAAATTTGATAACTGTAAGTACATCGGCTTTGCCGGTGGCAAATTTTACAATTAGCGATTCGATAGTATGTTTGGGCGAAGTAGTTACTTTTACTGACCTTTCGGAGATTTGTCCTACCGCCTGGAATTGGGAGATTACTCCAGAATCAGGATTTGAATTTGTTAACGGGACATCAGCAAACTCGCAAAATCCACAGGTAATTTTTAGCACTCCATATCCGCCTTATTCGGTAAAACTATCGGTGACCAACAACAATGGTGTTTCACAACTTTTTAAGCCTAATTGGATTTTTGCCGGAGGAATTTATTCGACGGATTATGCCGAATCGTTTGAAAGCACAGGTTTATCCTCCCTTGGCTGGACAGTAGAAAACCCGGATAATAAAACTACCTGGCAAATTTTTGATGTGGGTGGTAGCGGAGCCGGTACCAGGGCAGCAGGCATTAACCTTTTTAATTATTTCAGTTTCGGCCAGCGCGACCGCCTGATCAGCCCACCGCTGAATATGTGGCTCCTGGGCGACTATTATTTTTCGTTTAAACATTCTTATTCGCAAACCAATCTCCAATATTCCGATTCACTTATTGTGAAAATATCGACCGATTGTGGCAATACCTGGTTTCGGATTTTAACTGTTGCTGAAGACGGAACCGGCAACTTTGCTACCCGCGAACCTTTAAATGCCAGTTTTTTTCCAGCCATGCCCGATGATTGGTGTGGAGAGAATTCTTTGAGCAGTTGCTACACCCTGGATATTTCTGAATTCTCAGGAAATTCAAACGTCAAAATCATGTTCGAATCGGTGAGGATTACCGGTAACAATCTATTTATCGACGATCTTAAGATGGTAGCCTCAGTGGGTATCGAAAACCAGGCTGTAAAAGAAAAATCCTTGTTTAGTCTTTTCCCAAATCCTGGTAAAGGAATTTTTACGGTGTCGATAGAAAATCCGGGCGAAAGCTGCAATCTTGAAATCTACAACGCACAGGGCCAGTTGATCAGGCAGTTTCATGCAAACGCTTCAAAAAGTGACCTGATGATCGACTTATCCGACCAATCCAAAGGAATTTATTTTGTAAGGATAACAGGGAAACAGGTTTCCGAAATGAAAAAACTAATCCTGGAATAGCAACTTTTTCATCATGTAAAACCCGGCTGATGATCGATTTCGGATTATCAGCCGGGTTTTTTATTTTCAAAGAATGATCCTTTTACCCGTTTTTGATTTTTTTAAACAACACGCCTTTTCACGGGAATAACAATACGTAAGGAAAGTATGTTTTTCTAGCGTAAACCTATGACAATCAATGTTGTAGGTTTTTTTCATTTCATTTTGTTACGTAATTAATACGCAT